>NZ_JAFBIZ010000083.1 GCF_021531995.1 Faecalicatena contorta | reverse complement strand
TCTTTCTTTTATATTGATTACTTTTTAATTACTTTTTATTTACTTTTTATTTAAATTCAATGACAACCTTTACTGCTGATGGGTCTTCCGAAGCAATATGGAACGCTTCTTCAACTCCATCCATAGAAAACGGAACACGATGTGTGATCAGTTGTTGTAATTTTTCCTGATTATCTTTCAGAAGATCAAGTACCAGCGGATAAGTATTGGAATAACGGAAAGAAGGAACTATCGAAATCTCCTTACATACGTAATCCACCATATCCACTTTCTGAATCTCCGGCCCCATGCCGATCATGGCAATTCGTCCACCAGGTTTGATACATTTTACTGCCAGATTATAGCAGGCATCTGCTCCTGTTGCTTCATAACCAAAATCAAATGTGTTATCCGGGATCTGATCCTTCAGGGTATTTACCACCTGGTCTGCGCCCATCTCTTTTGCCCATTCCAGTCTGTCGTCACGAATATCAGCTACTGTAATATCCTTACAGCCTGCTGCTCTTGCCGCAAGCAGGCAAGTGATACCGATGATTCCGGCACCAAAGATAATTGCTTTTTCACCAATAGCAGGTTTGATCCTCTGTGTAGCAAAGAGGCCTACAGACAGAGGCTCTGCCATTGTAGCAAGACCATAATCTTTGATCTCATCCGGGATCTTAAATACATAGTCTTCGTCATAAGCTATTTCTTCTACCAGAACACCATCATCCGGCGGAGTTGCAAAGAACACGATATTCTGGCACAGATTATAACGACCTTTCAGACAATGTTCACATTTCATACATGGAATCCCCGGCTCCAGAACCACTCTGTCTCCGACAGCGAACTTTGATACCTTTTCTCCGACAGCAGTAATCACTCCGGAACACTCATGGCCAAGGATCATAGGTTCTTCTACCACAAACTGTCCGATACGTCCGTTTTTCCAGTAATGAACATCTGAGCCACATACACCGACAGCTTTCATCTGAACCAGTACCTGATGCTCGCCGCACTCAGGCTTCGCCAGCTCTTTTTCTGAAAATGTATTTATTTTATCCAAATATATCGCTTTCACGCTTTACCCCTCCAATCTTATTCTTTGTTAGACAGACGAACTCGGAAGGAGTCAATCAGAACTGCAAGCAGAATGATAAGACCTGTTGCTGCCTGAACATAGTAGGAATCCATTCCGAATACCTGAAGACCTACCTGAATGAAGTTCAGAAGCAGTACACCACCGAGAACTCCTGATACTTTTCCAACACCTCCGGCAAGAGAGGTACCACCGATTACAGCTGCTGCAATGATATCCATCGAATAAGAGGATCCGAACACACTGTTGATAGATCCCATCTTAGAGGAAAGCATCAGACCTGCAAGACTTGCCATCAGACCGGATATGGTAAATGCTGCGATTCTGATCCGATCCACATTAATACCGGACACTTTTGCACATCTTGCATTTCCACCTACTGCAAAAAGGCTTCTTCCAAGAGCAGTTCTGTTCCATACAAAGTACATTGCTACATATACCAGCAAAAAGATAATTACAAGGTAAGGAAGAAATCCACCGATTTTTCCCTGTCCAAGGATGGTATAGCCTTTTTCATTAATCGTAATGGTACGTCCTCTTGTAATTGCAAGCACAACTCCGGCTAACAGAGTATTCATTGCCAGTGTTTCAATCAACGCAACTGCTTTCAGCTTTGCAATCAGAACACCATTCACAAATCCCAAAAATGAACCTACCACCAAAATGATAAGCATCGCGATCGGAATCGGAACAACTCCATTCTTGAACATCAGGATACCTGATGCTGCAGATACTGCCATGATACCTACACAGGAAAGGTCAATGTCACCAAGAAGGATTGTTCCCGCAAGACCGATGGTCATAACACCCATTACAGAAGCCTGCATTGGGATATTTAAATATAAGTTTATGTTAGTAAAAGGATTAAAGTAATTTGGTTTCAAAATGATAAACACAATAATTCCAATTAACAATAATACCCATACAATATTATCTATTACCTTTAATTTCCAGTTTTTTGTATTCTTTTTCATGACTTAAACTGCCCTCCGATCTCGAATATTTACTATCATGTCGGAAGATAAATTCTCATTTTTCATATCCCCGACTATCTTTCCTTCGTTAAATATGACTACCCGGTCAACGATACGAAGGAGCTCATCAAAATCGTTCGTCAGATAGATTACGCTCATACCTTCATTCGTCAAATCCTTGATCAGTCCCATAATCTCTTCTCGACTCTTGATGTCGATACCAATCGTAGGCTCGTCCAAAATCAGCAAAGTCGGATTTACTGCCAATACCTTTGCCAATACTACCTTCTGCTGATTACCACCGGACAGACTTCCACTGGTCGCGTAGATAGACTGTGTCTTAATAGCAAGCTGCTTTACATAATCATCGGCCAGCTCAACTTCTTTACTATTATCCAACAGTCCAAACTTACCTTTTAATCGGGTCTTCAGACAGGATAAACCTATGTTTTCTTCCACACTCATAATCGGGACAATACCCTCTGCATGTCTGTCGTTTGGAACCAGACAGATCTTATACTTCAGAGCATCCGTAGGATTCTTAATATCAACGTCTTCGCCGAGAACCTTAACCTTTCCACTCTTCTTTTCCATTAATCCATAAAGTGCAAGACATAATTCACGTGCTCCGGATCCTGAGAATCCCACAAATCCGACAATTTCACCACGATGGATCTTAAGATCCGTCGGGTCCAGGAATTTAGCGCTGATGCCTTCGCATTCTACAGCCACCTCTTCATTTACTACTTTATCTTCATCACGGTATGTCAGTTCAACATCTTCACCTGCAATAATCTTGGCAAGCTCCATCTGTCTGTCATATCCGTCACCTTCCCCAACATTTCCATCATAAGCGCATCCGTCACGAAGTACGGTAATAGCATCGGATACCTGAAGGATTTCTTCCAGATAATGGGAGATCAGGATAAATGTAACCCCATTTTCTGCATGTTTTTTTACAAAACGGAACAAATTGTTCCTGTCGTCAATTGAAAGTGATGTCGTAGGTTCATCTAATATAATTAATTTACCGCCACTGAACAGTGCACGGATAATATTCAGTTTTCTCTGTTCTACAGGTGTGAGCCTGCGAACAAGCTCATATGGATCAACCTTCAGACCAAATTCGTCCAATACTTTCTGTGCATTTTCATGCATTGCTTTGCGATCCACAAGTTTGAATTTACCTCTTGGCCATAATCCAAGGAAAATATTCTCTGCTACATCCATATCCAGCACAACACTTGCATGCTGCGTAACAAGTTCAATTCCTCTGTCCTGTCTCTCTTTAAAGCTCAGGTTCCCTATATCATTCCCTTCGAAAGTAACCTTTCCGTTCGTCTGCTTATATACACCTGCAATAATATTTACAATTGTACTTTTTCCCGCACCATTTTTACCAACAAGGGAATGAATAGAGCCCTTTGTAATTGAAAAATTAATATCTTTGAGAGCAACTGTTTCTCCGAAATTCTTATTAATGTGCTCTACTTCCAGTATTACTTCTTTTCCCATATGAAAGGTTCTCCCTTCTTTGTCAATCCGGTAAAGCCTATGGCCCTACCGGATTGATACTTTAACCATTGATTCATTATGTAGACAGTTCTAGTTCTCAACAGCTGACATGTCGTATTCGATTCCTAATACTTCCTCTGCAACGATACCCCAGTGACGTGGGTCAGTACAGTTCTCAGGATTGATCTCGTATGCAGGAACTTTTACATACGGACCAGCATCGGATTCGATAATTTCACATTTTTCCCAGTAATAATCAGAGTTCTCATATGGTCCTAACGGAACATCTTCGCCCTTCATGGAGTATTTCTCAAGCATTTCAACAGCGATCATACCATAGGAATATCCATCCTGTGCGATAGAATAATCATAGTATCCTTCTTCGATGAACTTGTTAGCAATTGGCTCACCATCGATAGTAACAACGATGATATGTCCATCTTCTTCACGTGTAAACCACTTGTTTTCCATCTTAAGAGCTGCTACGAGACCCTGTCCAGGGTTATCAGATGGAGTATGAAGAGCATCAATCTCAACACCAGAAGCGAACTGGTTCAGTGCTGCATCCTGAGTTAATGCGATCTCACCTTCTGCCGGAACTGCAATATAGTTGATGTCCGGATATTTTTCGAATGTAGCTTCCATACCTTCTTTTCTTAATCTCCAAGCTTCAGAACTCATAGCGCCGTAGCAGTTTACAACTGTTCCTTTTGGCTCGCCATATTTATCTGTTAAAGCTTTTGCGATTGCTTCTGCTGCAAGACAACCAGCATCATAGTTATCAAATGCTACTGTAACTGCAACATCACCACCTGTAAGAGGTGTATCTACGATACCAACCGGAATACCTGCTGCTACTGCCTGGTCTGCTGCTGCGATCAAACCTTCAGAGTCGATAGAGTCTGCGATAATAGCTGCCGGTTTCTTGTTGATAAAGTTTACAAACTGATCAAACTGTTTTGCACTGTCCAGTTTTGCATCAGATGCCTCGAAAGACCATCCTCTGTCTGTACAAGCTTTTTCTGCAGATTTCTGACAAACTGTCCAGAAATAATAATCAAGACCTTTATTTGCGAAACAAACTAATGTCTCATCGCCACTGTTCTCTTCTGTTGCTGCTTCAGAATCCCCTTCATCTGTTGCTTCCTCTTTGCTTCCGCATGCTGCCATGGAGAAAATAAGGGTAAGTCCCAATGCTAACCCTATAACCTTTTTCATAATGTTCATCTTTTTCATCTTTTTACCTCCTTTGTTTTTTATTTTGTTCCATGAGTACGCTTCTTTTTAAGATGTTTTCTGATATTTCCTCAGACTTCAGGGTTTTCATCTTCCTCCTTTCAATGAAAATGTTTTTCTCAACTCCCGTTGACTTCGTTATTATCTATGTCACATCTTTTGTACTCAAAAAAACCTGTTATTGAAACGAAGTCTGAAATTCTTCGAATTCTTTTCTATTAATATAGGCAGTTCCTGTCTTCTCCAGATCCACCTGCACCAGCTGTGGATTATTTTCAACTTCCCGGAACGTCATGATCTGCTGATACGGCGGCGACAATCTGTCTATCGTTATCGTTCCCAATATCGTTCCCTCTCCGGATGCAGATGCTTCAATCCGCTCTGCCTTCGTATCCGTAAACCAGCTGACGATAGAACTGTACTGCGCTCCTGTAATCATTTCCTGATCCAGATAATATCTCTGTCCTCTTGTATTACTGTTTTCAGCCGTCTCCCATTCTGCTTCAAGAACATGTACCTCTCCGCCAAAATCAATCGTACATGTTTCAATGGATGGAGTTTCATAGTAATAAAGTGTCAGATCGATCAGATCTTCCGCCCGTTTATCTGCAATCTGTAATATTTCTTTACTGATCAGATATATATTGTCCAGATAATTTGTCTTGCAATATACATAATTCCCTTCGGTATTTCCAAAGTAGATGATCATCTCACTGTCATAGGTATCATATAAGCTTATAGACGGCAGTTCCTCTTCTGCTGCGTCCAGGCCACTGCTCTCCAGCGTCACAGATGCATCTGTTCTTTTCAGAACATCATTTTCTTCTATCGTATTGATCAGATCATTCACTTTTTCCGTATCTGCGATCCATCCGTAAGGCTTAAAGATATTCCAGTAAAAATCTCCTCCTGCCCTTGGAGACTCTGAACGATTCATGGATACGATTCCATCTTCCGGAGAATACAGACTGATTCCCCTGATCTCATCAAACTTCACCCCATTAAGTGCCACATCATAGAGCGATTTCACCATTTCCAGAATATCCTCTGTTCGCTGATAATCAATCAGGCATATACTTTTCCCCTGGTCCGCAGACAGATACATTCCGAGATTATCAATATCCTTCCCAAGAATATATTCATATTCCTCTCCGTCATCATAAGACACACGTACCGTATATGATGAATCATCGATCCCATACTCTTCCTTTTCATCCGCAGTTGAGGCGTTCAGCTTTTCTTCCGCCTTCATGTACCCAAGAGTTGCTGTATATGGCGCAAAGCGATCATTATCGTACGAGCTTCCATCATCCCCCATCCAGGACTCTTCGCCTTTGGTAAAGATCAGGGTCTGACTGTCTTTTCCGCTATTAATAGCGATGGATGTAATATTCTCCGTTCCCTTTGTACATATCCATCCTTCACCACTATCTGTTTTGCTCTGATCATCCGCAGTCAGATAATAAATCCCGCATGCAATGATCACTATCAGAATACCCGCAACAATAATCTTTCTCTTTTGTTTCATCGGCTAAGCCTCCTGCGCCAGACAATCGTCCCAAATATCAATATCAGAATCGGAATTACTGCGATCACCAGAACCATCAGCCTGTAGCTTGCTGCTGTACTCTTTATGTTCAGTGGCGCTGAAACCAATGTTTTTGGCTGGATTACAACTGATTCTTCCTTTCCGGAAGTCCATGCTACAGAATCCATAAAGAGCGCAATGTTTCCATCATACTTTGCATTATCTAACGTCGATACAAAATCATTATTTCCCATCAGAAGCATCTTCGCGCCTGTCTGAGAATTTTCTGCAGTTACGCCAAGCAAAAACGGTCCATCCGTATCGCCTTCTTCTTTTTCCAGAGTTTCCGTATACGGATTCACTTTTCCATAGCTGCTCTCTGAACTGTATGCAATTGGGGTCAGCTCAATATTATCTTTATCTTCAACTGAGATACCTCTGCATCTTGGAAGAACAACACCCGCATCAGCTTCGACAATAGATCGGAGCACCGGACTCTCTTCATTCAGTTCAGGCTTTATCATAATCTGACTGTTCAGATAGTATTCACTGTCTGCTTCAACAATCAGGTCATCTTCTAAAATCAATCCAAAATCTTCAAATAATTTCCCAAAATTTTTCAGTTCGCCGGCAAGCGGGTTAATCAGATATACCGCTCTGCCTCCGTTATCCATAAATTCTTTTGTAATCTGATACTCTTCATCTGTCAGATCTGTAGTCGGTGACAGGAACAACAGGCAGTCCTTGTCAGTTAATGCTGTATCATTATAAACCAGGTCATAAGAAGCCACTTTATAACCATCACTTTCCAGAGTATCTGCCAGATAATATTCTTCCGTTACATTCATCTCTCCATGACCTGTAACAAAATATGCTGTCGTCTGACTTCCTCCCTGAATGGAAGCAATTGCAGCTGTTATGCGCTGTTCCGCAATCATGCCGGTTGCATACAGCTGATCCTCACTAAGTTCCCATTCATATAAGTCCTGTCCGCTGATCACGCGGAATTCCTCACTGTTATCATCCTGTATGATCAGAGATGAAGCTTCGATACTTTCTCCATCCGTCTCATACTGCTGTAAAAAAAATGGTTTTTCTACAGGATCAATGTTCACTGTCTGTATATGATCACTTTCCTGTTTGTATCGCTTTAATATTTCTTCAATCGTCAGATCTTCCTGTCCGGATTGAAATGTGGTGTATATCGTAATATCCTTATCTAAATCTTTCAGAAGTGCTTTTGTTGTATCTCCTATGGAATAGATCTGACTGTCTGTTACATCCCAACGAAGATCAAATTTGTCCTCTATCTTCTCTGCTACCAAGGTAATTACAACTGCACATATCACTATGAGAACTACAAAACCAAAGAGGACTGCATTTTTAAAACTCTTTCTGTCTTTCTGTTTCATTACTTTGCCCTCCTATATTTCATAACTGCAATGCTGAGGCTGAGAAACACAACGGAAAAAGAAATATAATATATTACAGAAGCAATTCCAAAGGTTCCATACTGATATGGTTTGAATCTCTCAAACAATGAAAACCACTGAAGGAATGACGTTACAGCTTCCACATGAATTTTTGAGATGATCAGATCCAGACAGAGCAGGAACAATAAGATGCCGTAAGTACAGATTGCTGCCGTCAACTGACTTTCTGTTATTGAAGATGCAAACATTCCGACTGCAATAAATGCCATGCCAAGGAAGAAAAAGCCTATGTAACCATTGACAATAAGTGGTACTGATATAGTTCCGTAAATCAATAAGATGACAGGATATATCAGGGTGAAACACAGTGTAACAGCAAAAACACTTAAAGCAGCCAGAAATTTGCCGACAATAATGAACGAAAGCGAGGTCTTTGTTGTCATCAGCAACTGATCCCTCTTAGTCTTCTTCTCTTCTGACAGAAGCTTCATCGTCAAAAGGGGAGAAGTCAGCAAAAATACGTAGATACAGTCATTGAGTGTCGTATTAAATTCCGCACTCAGTTCATTGATGTTATTGACTGAAAAAAACACTCCCGCCAAAAACAAAAATGCACTAACAAATACATATCCCAGCATTGTATTAAAATATTCCTGAAATTCACGTTCAAAAGTCGCTCTCATATCTTATCCTCTATTACTTGCTATACTCCGCTGATGTAAGATTCAGGAAAACATCCTCGATTTCCTCCTGCACCGGAATCATCTGAAGAAGCTCTATATGATTCGCTGCCGCTGCACAGAACACTTCTTCTCTGATATCTCCCGTATCTTTATCAAAGCCAATCTCCCAGTCACTGCATCCTAGTTCTCCCTGGCCCTTGTATAGATATTTGCAATCAGCTATTTCCTTTAAAATGATGTCTTCAAACCGGTCTTTCTGGGCTTTGACTCTTACAAATATACGATTCTTTCCCGAGTGGTTTAATTCTTCCATACGACAGTCTTTGATCAGACTGCCTTGATTCAGAATCAATATTCTGTCACATATCTCTGCGATTTCCGCCAGAATATGCGAGCTGATGATGATTACATGATCTTTTGCATATTCCTTTAATAAAGCCCGAATCTCCACCACCTGAGACGGATCAAGACCTACCGTCGGTTCATCCAGAATCAGTATCTTCGGTTCTCCAACCATCGCCTGTGCTATGCCTACTCTCTGCTGATATCCCTTTGACAGGTTGCGGATCAACCGATTTTCCACAACATCCAGGCCTGTACGTTTTATGATGTCATCAATCGATGAAGCAGCATTTTTACCAGAAACTCCCTTTAGTTTGGCAACGTACTCCAGAAATTCCCTGACTGACATCGTGTCATACAGAGGTGGCTTTTCCGGAAGGTATCCAATCTTGCCCTTCACTTCCTGTGGTGCTTCATCGATTGATAATCCGTCAACACATACATTTCCTGCCGTAGCAGGCAAATACCCCGTGATAATATTCATGAGCGTACTTTTACCTGCTCCATTTTTTCCCAGCAAACCAATGATACTTGCGTCTTCTATCCGAAAAGACACATCATTTAAAGCAAGTTTATTGCCATAATATTTTCTAACATTCTGAAGCTCAATCATATTACACGTTCCTTTACTTCTACCAAATAGTATATCCGCCATCGATCAGGATCACTGATCCTGTCATATATGTAGATGCATCGCTTGCCAAGTATACGGCTAACGGTCCAAGTTCCTCTGGTCTTCCCGGACGTTTCATCGGAGTCATGGAATTCCAGCGTCTTGCCCACTCGCCATCCTCTACATAAGTTTTGTGAACCAGTTCTGTATCCATATATCCGGGTGCAATTGAATTCACTCTGATTCCGTATTTTACCCACTCAGCTGCCAGCGATTTTGTCATATGTGCAACACCGGCTTTGGAGGTATTATAAGATACCTGTCCCTGTGGATCATTTACGATAAAGCCGGACATAGAAGATACATTGATAATATTGCCGCCTTTCTGTTCAATCATGATCTTTCCAACTGCCTGAGACATATACCATACGCCATTCATATTGATGTCGATTACCTTGTGCCAATGCTCAAGCGGAACATCTTCCGCATTCTCATTGATACAGATTCCTGCATCATTCAGAAGAATATCAATGTGTCCCCAATCCTCATGTACCTGTTTCACTGCTTCCTGACAGGATTCTGCAGAAGCTACATTCACTTTGTAAGCTTTTGCCTTTACCTGATACTGCTCTGCAATCTCACTTGCAGTTACTGCAGCCTTTTCTACATTCAGATCCAGAATCGCGATATCTGCACCACAATCCGCCAGCGCCTCAGCCATCGCTCTTCCAAGTCCCTGCGCAGCTCCTGTTATCACTGCTAACTTTCCGTCCAATCTGAATAAATCTAATACATGCATCATTAATTACCTCCTTAATCATATATTTCTGAAGATATATCATCTCCATAATATGTTCCGTTTCCTGAAGAACGTAAGGTTCTATAACCTTCTATACTGGTTGTAATAACCTCATCGTCTTCTTTCACACTGCCTTCCAGTGCCCGATATCCCACTTCAAGCGTTGCTTTCAGAAGATTATCTCTATTCCAGTAAAACAGAGCATCTACCGTCCCCGCTTCAATGGCTGTATTCATCAATTCCGGAGTCCCTATCCCTACACTTACAATGTCATTCCCTGTATCCTGTATCCACTGAGAAATTCCCAGCCCGTTGCTGTATGAAAAAAACAGTGCACCCCTCATACCATAGGTACTATATAGAGACTCCGTGATATCATAAGCATCCTGAATGCCTGCTCCCTCCTGAAGTCTGGAAGCCGGAAGCATCTGCAGATAAGTATTTTTCTGTTGATTGACACAAGCCGTCTCTTCCTGCATTACAATATCAGAATCTTTCGTTGGCACAATCGTCACATATTCACCAGATTGCCCCATTAAACCGGCGAACACATCCATCATAGATGAACCCAGTTTCTGATAGTCACATGGCTGGATCGTATAATCCGCCTCCAGTCCAGCTGCTCCCTGCATCGCGACTACCAGACTGCCCTGTGATTTTGCATAATCAAGAATCGAATATAACTCGTCATCGCCTAATGGTTCCACAACGATGAGATCCCATTTATTATTTCTGATTGAATCTTCAAGAACTTTTTGCTGCTCCCAGACCGTCGACATCTCTGGTGCAACAATCTCTATAGAAATACTCTTTTCCTCTGCCCACTGTTTTGCTGCTTTTTCTGAATTCTCATAATCCAGCGTATTCTGACCGCTAAGTACGACCAGAACATCCGCATTTTTGCTGCTGCATCCACTTATCAGACAAACAGACACTATCAGCAGTGCACATACCCCAATGTACTTGTATATAGTTCTCACATTATCGCCTCTTCCCGACATCAGCAATTATCCATACTGATTCAACAGCGGAACGGAGAGAAAAGATTATTTAGAATATATTTGAATATATTTGAATGTATTTGAATAATTACAGACTATTGTACTCTATACCACTGTATATCTAATTCCGGCATTTTCAATGATCCGGATCCATTCATCCGATAGATTTCTATCTGTAATAATCAGATCAAATGCATTGATTTCGCATATAAAATTCTCATAAACCTGTCCAAACTTACTTGAGTCAACAAGAAGTATTTTCTCCATACTTGCTTTCAGTATTTCTCTCTTGCTTTCGACTTCATATGTGCTGGTACATGTAGCTCCCAGAGAGTCATGTATCCCTGCTGCGGAAACAAATACTTTTCTGGCCCTTGTTCTCCGAATCAACTCCAGGCTTTCCCTGCTTTCAAACATCAATGTCTGCGGATGAAAATAGCCGCCGCCAAAGATAAGGGAAATATTGGATTTTCTATATAAATGATTCAGAATATTAATGTTATAGCATAACACCGTAGCATTAATATCCTCCGGGAAATGTGCCGCAAGTCTTTCTGTTGTGGTTCCATTATCAATGATGACAATATCCCCGTCTTCAATCAGCCCCGCCGCATACAAACCGATCTTGTCTTTCGTACTGTAATTTTCCGCACTGGCATCATTCAAATTATAGATTTTGTTTTCTTTTTTCGTTGCATTTGCAAATACAATTCCTCTGATGTTCTGTACAAACCCCTGCTGCTCTAACTCCTGGATGTCTCGTCGGATTGTCAATTCAGAAACTTTGCAAATTCCCGATAACTCCCTGATTGATATTCTTTCTTTAGAATTCACCAGGTTTAACAATTCATTTCGTCTTTTTTGCTTCTTATCCATAGATTATTAATCTCCTTTTCATGTGATAAAGCAGGTTTAATTCACACCGTTTCTCATTATCACACAAAAAATTGATTTCGCAAAGATATTATTTCCATTATTTGCCAAAAAACCGCTAAAACATCCCGTTTATTCCTGTCATTTGCTTTTTATACATGTACGCCTCGCTTTATTACACACAAGGCGTACATGTTTATCTACGGCTGTTTTATCTCTTGTCAGCAGTATTGTTAACTGCATTCAGGAATCTGCGCTGATATGTAATAATCTGTGGTGATGAAGTATACTGTGCAAAATAAATTGGTTCTGTTGTGATTACAATCTTATCCAGCACATCTCTAAATTCATCTTCAACAAGCAGCTTATCAAGTTCCGGATACTCTCTTGTACCGGCAATAGAACAGATAATAAGTCTTGTATCTTCAAGATTGCTATCACGCAGCATACGAAGGTTATGACGTACGCCGTCCATTCCATCAAATCCTCTTACATTATCAAAGTCTCTGTAAGTCAGTGTCTCACGTGCAATCTTCTCAACTTCTGCAAGATCAGCATCTTTCGCTGATTCCGGAAGGAAGTCAACATCAACAAAGTAGCTGCGAAGATTTTTCAGGAACTGAAGATCTCTTGTTGAATCAAATGCGGAAAGCATTCCTTTTACATAAGTACTGGTCAGCATTCTCTTATTGATAAAGCTGTTGATGAAGTAAGGCTTAGCCTGCAAAGCCATACCCGTCTGCCATGGTTCAAACATCAGCGTATAGTTAACACGGAAACCTTTTTCTTTCAGCTTCAATGCAAGATTGTGGCTGTAGAAGTAATCTTCTGTTGTTCCGGCATTGTGTGCAACCGGCATCTTCTTGTTGCCTTCAATCAGATAATGTGCATTATCTCTGTTCACAACACCTGTATGTGGAACCTTGATTACTACACGATACTCTGAAAGCATCTCTTTAAAATGTTCTGCCTCTTCCAGAAGCTGGTTGATATCTGCAAACGGATCATTAAATTCAACACTGATATCACATCCAGGTCCAAGAATATTGCCGATTTCCTGCATTACTTCATCACGGTTTTTAAATTTATTTCCAATATTCTCCTTTGGATTATTAATGAAGAGGTCATAAATGATTCCCGGATTACATGTCAGGTTGGCAATCAGATCCTTCATCGGCGCAACTTCATACGGGTTTGCTGTATCTGCCGAGAACAGGAATGGTGTCGGTCTCTTAATACCATTCTTGCCATAGGAGATATCTCTCTTTAAATCAATCATCAGTTGCTTATTTGCAGACAGATTATACTCAACACGGAATCCTGCAGGCGTCTCTCCTTCCGGTACCTTAAAAAGGTCAATTACTTTTTTAAACTCAGGAGTTACACCGATATATTTTACCTCGTTGGATAAAAACTTATACTCTTCAAAATCCAGTTCTTTATTAATCGCACGGCTGATGTATTGTTCATCACCGTCTACGCATTTTACCTTGTCACCCAGAAGGGAATTCAGGAAATAATGTACGTTATACATTGCTGTCATCCTCCTTATTTCTCTATTGTTTTCAGATAATCTTCATACTGCTGGGTCAGGATACCTGCGCTTCTTGTTCCGCAAAGGCTTACTCCCATATGTTCAAACATGAACAGTGTTGCTGGAAGTGCAAATGTTCTCGGAACTCCGGATACTTTAATCTTAGTATTACCGGACAGATTCTCTTTCATGATCTGAACATGTTTCATATCTGGGAATGCCTGTGTTCCTGTTGCTGTTTTTACGTATGTAATGTCATGAGCACAGCAGATCTTTGTCAGCGTTGCAATCTCTTCATCACTGAGGAATCCAACTTCGAAGATCAGTTTGCTGTCGCAGTTTGCCGCATTACACATATCTGCAAAAGTCTTTACTTCATCTTCAACCAGCTTCAGATTTCCATCTTTCAGTGCACCAACGTTGATAACCATATCACAAGCGGAGCAGCCTGCCTTTAACATCTCATCTACTTCCAGGTATTTCACCTTTGAAATGGCTGTACCATATGGAAATCCAATTACAGCACTGTGTCCAACACCTGTGCCTGCCAGCTCTCTGCGAGCCACATCAATCCAGCATGAATTTACATTCACTGAATTAACCTGATACTTTGCTGCTGTCGCACAAGCTTCAACTACTGCTGCTTCCTGCACATTTGGTGCTAAAAGTGCTAAATCAAAATGTTTTGCAAACTCTCTTACCGTTAACATAATTACCCTCCATTTTATGAATATTTGTTTCCTCTGTTATGTTTCATATATTATCATTTTATTGTTAAAATGTCAACACTTTTTGAATATATATTATCAT
>NZ_JAFBIZ010000082.1 GCF_021531995.1 Faecalicatena contorta | reverse complement strand
TCTATATAATAATTATACAGCAGAAAAACAACTACTGTCTATTATCTTTATGTTACAAGAAGACAAGGAGAAAAAAAATGGATTTTTATGGTTTTTACACAGGAAAAATATACGATGCCTATCAGTATCTGGGCGCTCATGTAGAAGAAAAAGGAGTGACTTTTCGTACATTTGCTCCCGCCGCCTCCCGAATCACTCTGATCGGTGAATTCAATCACTGGCAGGAATGGGAAATGAACCGGACCTACAGCGGTCAGTTCTGGGAATGCTACGTCGAAAATGCCAGGCCCGGAATGATGTATAAATACAAGATCTATAAGCAGGATGGTTCCTGTACCGACCATTGTGATCCCTACGGCTTCGGAATGGAATTAAGGCCGGCAAGTGCCTCCATCATCCGGGATCTGAGCACCTACTCATATCATGATCAGGAATGGATACAGAAACGCTCCGACTGCAAAAATCAGCCTCTGAACATCTACGAACTTCACTTTGGCTCTTTCCGAAAACCTTCCGATGAACCGGACAGCTGGTACACCTATACAGAGATGATCAATATCCTCATTCCGTATCTGAAGGAATATGGATACAATTACATCGAGATCATGCCACTGAGTGAACATCCCTGCGATGAATCCTGGGGATATCAGAATACCGGATTCTTCAGTCCCACTTCCCGTTACGGAACGGCACAGGAACTGATGGAATTCATCGATGCCTGCCATCAGAACGACATCGGTGTAATCATCGATTTTGTCCCGGTACATTTTGCCGTAGATGATTATGCGCTTGCAAACTATGACGGAACTTCTCTCTATGAATACCCACATCAGGAAGTCGGTATCAGCGAATGGGGAAGCTGCAACTTTATGCACTCCCGCGGCGAGGTACGAAGCTTCCTTAAGTCTGCCGCCAACTACTGGCTGAGTGAATACCATGCAGACGGTCTGCGTATGGATGCCATCAGTCGGATCATCTACTGGCAGGGAGAACCGGCCAGGGGCGTGAACAACAATGCCGTAGAATTTATCCGGGAAATGAACCGGGGATTAAAGTCCATGCACCCGACAGCCCTCCTGTCGGCAGAAGATTCCACCTCTTTTCCGGGTGTGACACGCCCGGTCGAGGAAGGCGGACTGGGATTCGACTACAAATGGGATATGGGCTGGATGAACGATACGCTGGATTACTTCCGTACCGGACCGCAGTACCGAAGCCGGGACTACCATAAACTGACCTTTTCCATGATGTATTATTATGATGATGCGTTTCTTCTTCCCCTTTCTCATGATGAAGTCGTTCACGGAAAAGCTACGATCCTTCAGAAAATGTACGGCAATTATGAGGATAAATTCCCACAGGCCCGGGCCTTTTATATGTACATGTATGCACATCCGGGTAAGAAACTGAACTTTATGGGCAATGAGATCGGCCAACTCCGGGAATGGGACGAAAAAAGGGAACAGGACTGGGATATCTTAACCTATCCCGTTCATGATGCTTTCCATCATTTTATGAAGGATCTGAACCATATTTACCTTACACATTCCTCCCTTTTTTCTACGGACTATACCCGTGAAGGATTTCAGTGGCTGGACTGCCATCAGGAAGAGCGCTGCATCTATGCATTTGAAAGAAGGGATTCGAGAGAGCGAATCCTTGCCATATTCAACTTCTCCGATCAGTTGCATCAGGATTATGTAGTATCCGTACCGGATTCCAGGGAGTTAAAGCTTCTGATTGCAAGTGATATGGAACAATATGGCGGAACCAACAGCTATCCGGAAAAAACGAAAAAAGCAGAAGATGGACTCTATACTTTCACACTGAATCCATATTCTGCAGCATACTACCTGATAGACTAAAAACATAAGACTGCTGCAAAATCAAATGGTGTAATTCTGACATGATAAGATTCTGCAGCAGTCTGTCTTCCTGCAATTACATATATTCCTGCAATCCCTTCGGTATCTGCCCCAGTCTTGCTCCTTTTCCATACTTTCTCGCCGCATAGATGAATGCCTCTACATTCGCCTTTGGCGTTCCGATCGGCAGCTGGCACCCGGTATTCAGAATATACCCTGCCGGATTGTCCGCACATTTTATCATACATTCTTTACATGCTTCAATGACTTCGTCTATAGTACCCTCTTTCATTACATCAACCGGAGGAACATTTCCTGCGATCCGCATCCGGTCTCCGACCGCTGCTTTAGCCACCGCAAGATCTTCACAGTTATCAATGCTAAAGGAAAACAGTCCTGCATCTGCAAGATCACTCCAGATCGGACTGGTCTTGCCGCAGATATGCGCTCCCGGTCTGGAACCCATGATTTTTTCCGTTCCATCGATCAGTTTCTTAATATATGGAAGTGAGAATTCGTCAAACTGCTTTTTGCTGATCACATCCATACAGGTGACCGGATCTGAAAAATTCGTTCCAACCGGTCCGAATTCATGGTAAAATGCGTCAAACCACCGCAGGGAACACTCTACGGTCAGATCCAGAAGCTTATGCAGCATCTCGGGATTTTTTCTGGTATCCTTCAGCACCATTTCCACCGGTCGTACTGCGATTGCTGTCGAGATCGGCCCCGCAACGCTGGTCGTCATGCTGACATCCGGGAAACGGTCTTTCAGACGTTTTGCGCTTTCCAGGATCGGTGCAAGCACCGGATTTTTATACGGATCTGTGACTTCAAGCCTGTCAAAATCCGCATAATCCTTCAGAATATGCTCCTCCACATAATCAATTCCGTGTTCCGGAGCCCGCAGTTTTGATCCCAGCGCACCTCCGATCGTCTTAAGTCCCAGCCCTACGTTAAAACTGTCCAGCCCAAACTCTTCTTTTCTCCTTCGAATGACCTCACTTTTTACTTCAAAGTCTTTCGCAAATTGTGTAGTTGTGAATCCAAAGATGTCTGCCATCGCCGGATCCGGAGCCTGAAGAGTATAAGGCTGATAATCTACTTCTTCTCCGGCATTGTAGGCTTTGATTCGCTCTGCTGCCGTCATCTCATCTTTCTGCTCACTCATCAGTCGTTTCAGTTCATCGTATTCCATAGGCACCTCCGTTCTCGTGCATATATGCCCAAACACATATTACTTCCATATTCATTAAAAGGTTGGAAAGATCATACTCTCCGTAAAGATTCTTTCATAATTCTCAGTTTCAGCCAGTTCCATATATTCCATCTGGCGTGCCAGTTCTTCCACTTCCTTTTTCACCCTGGCAGACATCAGGGTCATATATGCTCCCGTCTTGGAAGAATTCCCCACATACACCAGCTTCTCTCCCACTTCCGCAGGAAGGATTCCGGTTCCGACCAGGGATTCGGCCGGAAGATGTGCGCCAAACTGGCCCGCGATCATGACTTTATCCAGATCCCCCATCCGGATTCCCGCTTTATTTAACAGGGCAACAAAGCCGGAAAGAATCGCCCCTTTTGCAAGCTGTACCTGACGTACATCCCCCTGTGTGACCAGAAGTTCCGGATTCTCATGCAGAATGAATTCCCGTTTCGTCCCGTTCAGACGAATATATGGATACCGGTAATCATCCTCTTTCAGCTTTTCCTTTTTTACAAATACACCTGTCTTCTTTACGATTCCGGTACGCAGAAGCTCCTTTACCACTGCCAGAATTCCACTTCCGCAGATTCCTGCCGGTTCCTGCTCTCCGATCGTCTTAAGCTCAATGCCCTGTTCTGTGATCCGGACATCCTCGATCGCTCCTTCTGCTGCCCGCATACCGGAGCTGATATTCATACCTTCCAGTGCCGGTCCCGCAGCACAGGAGCAACACAGCAGTCTTCCCTGGCTTGCAAGCACGATCTCTCCATTGGTTCCAATATCAATAAACAGCACATTTCCTTTTTCATTTTGAAGTTCACACACGTATGCCCCCGCTACAATATCCGCACCAATATAAGCCGACACCTGTGGAAGACAGTACAGTCTGGTATCCGCTGCCGCTTCGATCCCGATATCCACTGCAAGAAGCTTCTGTGCTTCTGTAAACTCCGGACGATATGGCGATCTCCCGATGGATCTCGCATCCACACCAAGCAACATGTGCATCATGGTACAGTTTGCCGCCACATCAATCTCCCGGATCTCTTTTCGATCCACCGAAGCTTCCAGACATGCTTCTCCGATCATTGCATTGATGGAATGAACGATCGCCTCCTGTAACTCCCGGATTCCACTTTCCGGATGCTCATACTCATACGTGATTCTGGTCAGCACATCCAGTCCGTAGTGCTTCTGTGCGTTGATCATAGAAGCATTGGCAAGTTCTTTCCCGGTAGCGAGATCGATCAGCGCAGTCACCACTGTCGTTGTGCCGATATCAATCACAATTCCGTAGCCACCCTCATACGCATCTTTCTCAAATGCAGGCATATACCCCTTCGTCAGCACTTCATGCTTTCTTTCCTTCTGGAGAAGTTCCACGGTAATATCCCCCATGACTTCTGTCAGACAGGATAGCCTGATTCCCTCTCGGATTTCCTCCTGCTTAAGCAGCTTTTCTTCCGTTTCAGACATGGCCGATGCTTCTCCGGACAGAATCTTTACTTTACACTTCCCACAGATTCCTTTGCCACTGCATGGATTGTCCACAAACACACCGGCATCCAGAAGTGTATTCAAAAGACCGGCTCCCGCCTCACAGCGGATCAACTGACCGGTCTGTCGGATTCTTATCTCTGCCATCCCCTATGCCTCCTCTTTCAGGCATTCCAGAATGGACTGCACATTCGCAAGAGGGGATTTCATCCCCAGACCGCAGGCCGGAGACAGAATATCAGAACCATGTTTCTGACAGCTTCTGGTTAACATCTTGACACGCTCCGGATCGCCGAATTCCAGTGCATAGGTACTGACATTTCCCATCAGGACTCTGTCCTCTAAGTGTGCCCTTGCCTCTTTCATCGGGACAACCGAATCAAAACTCAGCACATTGCTGTGAAGTTCATTGACCTCACGATAGACCGGACGCATCTGTCCACAGATATGTACGATCGTACCAAGCTTTTCTGCCTGCAGCGCATCCAGCAGTCGGTTAATATAAGTCACCGCAAATTCTTCAAAAAACTTTGGTCCCAGGATCTCTCCGGTTCCGCTTGGATCAGAGATTGCAATCACGTCCGCTCCCGCCTCAATCTGCGCACGTCCGAACGTAATCAGCTGATCAGTAATAAACTCCATATATGCATGTGCTTCTTTGCTCTTTTTCCGTAATTCTTTATAGAAGATCACCGGCTCCATCACAGAACTTGCAGTGCTGATCGGCCCCGTCAGATTGCCTACGATCGGCACCCCTTCTGTCTCCTGTTTCAGGATTCTGATTGCATCCACCACAACTTTTGCACGTCCTTTTGTCACATCCACCGGTGTCAGCTTCTGATAATCACATACGGAATCTATGACATATTCTATGACATGGGGCTCATACACTTTTGAACCCATATCAACCCTGGCTCCCATCTCTTCTGCTTCCACCGTCATACAGAATGGAACTCCATAATTTTCAAAGCAGCCCTTTTCATATACTGCTTTTGCAAGATCCGCCATCTTTCGTGCATCGGTATGCGCCTCCGGAAGATAGACCTGTACTTCGTCCATCAGTTCAGCAGTCACCATATTCATCATGCCTCCCGGACAGATACATGCCGGACGGTCTGTTTTCTTTCCTTCCATGATCAGTTTCAGTCTCTCTTTTGGTGTTAACATGTCTTTCTCCTATGCAATATTTAATAATCTTTTCGCCAGTTTTACAGCTTCTACCGCATTCTGTGAATATCCGTCCGCGCCGATCTTGTCCGCGAATTTCTGCGAGATCGGGCCTCCGCCGATCATAACCTTAACTTTGTTACGTATACCCGCTTCTTCAAGAAGATGGATGACCGTCTCCATACCTCCCATAGTAGTCGTCATCAGAGTTGACATACATACAAAGTCTGCATTCTGCTCTTTTGCCGTATCTACAAACTGCTGAAGAGGCACATCTCTTCCCAGATCGATCATATTGAATCCTGCTGTTTCCAGCATGATCTTGACCAGATTCTTACCGATATCGTGTGTATCGCCTTCCACAACACCGATCACCCCTGTAATCTTGTCATCATTTGCCACCTCTGGAAGATAAGGACGCAGAATATCCAGTCCCGCATACATCGCATCGGAACAAAGCAGAACGTCGGTTACAAAATACTCTTCTTCCTCATACAGCTGACTGGCGCGGTTCATACCATCTACCAGACCCTCCATAATGCCGTCAAATGCAGGATAACCTGCATCCAGATATTCCTGTGCAGCTTCTGCCACATCATCTTCTTCCATCTCCACAACACCGTCTGATAACTTTTTTAATAATTCTTCTTTTGAGCTCATGTTCCTGCCTCCCACTCTTTATTTTAATATCACTTCTTTAAAAAGACCGTTTTCTAATTGATATCCGACATTTTTGATACACATCTGGCCCGCAAACTTTGCCTTTCCGATCATCTCAATACAACCTTCCCCATAACTCATCGGTCCGGCAAGCTTTCTGTCCTTTAGTTCTGCTTTTTCTGTTCCCAGAAGCGCAAATGTTGTCTTAGGACATAATAACATCAATGTCTTATCATCGACAAGCAATTCTGCTTTCTTCAGAAACTCATACGTAAATTCACTGACTACCTGCTCTGCCATCTTCGGTCCCAGAATGCTTACGCCGCCGGAAGAATCTGCATAACTGATCAGATCCACATCATACTTCTTTGCTTCTTCCATGAATTTTAAGAGCTGATCTCCCATTTTCCAGAAAACTTCCTTCATAACCTCCGGTTTTTTACGCCAGCCCTTAAATACATATTTTGCATCAATCAACACATTCAGAATCGTAAACGGCCCGGACACCTGTAGCACTACATGCTCCCCCTGGCTTCTCAGTTCCTTACATGCCAGCAGTACCTCATGAATCCTTCCTGTTGAAAAATCCATCTCCGGAAGTTCCAGGAGTTCTTCCACGGAAGTGCAGATATACTCTTTTGCCCGCGGTCCGGTCACCGCATTTCCATAATTGATAATCCCTCCCATAGCTTCCGCCTCAACCGTATGGCAAAACGGCAATTCACAAAAGGATGCACCGTCATGCTCCTTCAAAGCCTTTGAAAGTCTCACCATGGAATCACAGTACAGATATGCTTCCGGAAAAGTAAGTTCCACCCCTTCCGTCACCTCTTCACTGATTCCGACAGAATTGCCATAGGTGCAATAAAAATCTTTGATCTCTCCCATCCTCTTCTCTCAACCTCCTTTTTTATAAAAATAACGTTCGAATTGCCTGTTCTTTCAATTCACATCCTATCACGACGGCAACTGTGTCCTTCTCATCTCCGGCCACAGTATCCATCTCCTTAATCGATACCTCTGACGGTGTATAATCAAAATGCATCCTTCTTCCGTCCATGTCTTCAGTGATTCCTTTTGCCCGTAGCACCTGTCCATAACGTTCTGCCTTTAATTCCCACAAGATTCTCATAAGATCTGATTCGGACATTGCCCTGGTACCCTGTATAGAAATGCTGGAAAACACCTGCTTTTCATATCTTGGCAGAATCATGCCCACTTTTCTGTTCCTCTCATGATCTCCCGTCATCTCTACAAGCTCCAGCAGAGCTTCGGGATACATCACTCTCCAGTCTTCTCCATATATGATTGCCTTTGGATTCATCTGCCGTATCTTTTCAATCAGGCGTTTCTTCTCTTTCGCGGAAACATTCTCCAGATGACTCAGCAGCAAAAGTCCTGCATTTCGGATCTGATCCTGATAAAACGCACCAAACCCCTCTGCATATTCTTCAAATCCTGCCAAATCAACTACCGTAATCAGCTTCGTAATCGTAAGATCCACTCCGTCTTTTTCTTTTGCCTGCATACATGCATTTACGATATCCGACAGTCTTCCTACTCCCGATGGCTCAATCACGATCCGATTCGGTCGGAATGTTTCCGCAATCTCCCGGATTCCCTTTCGGAAATCGATCGCCAGACTGCAGCAGATACATCCGGAGTACAGTTCCCTTACCGGAACATCTTTCGGCATTAGTTCCCCGTCCAGTCCGATATCTCCATATTCATTCTCGATCACAACGGTACTTCCTTCAAGAAGCGGTAGATATTGATTTAAAAATGTAGTCTTTCCGGCTCCAAGGAATCCGGACACGATCTGTATCTCCATCCCATTTCCATCCTTTTATCCTTCTCATTACGGCATTGCAGCATACCTGATCTAGATTCCTGCTTCTGCCAATCCTTTCGGAAGGTATCCTTTTCTTGCTCCCCTTCCATATTTTCTGGCAGCATAGATAAATGCATACAGGTTCTCTCTCGGAACTCCCGGCGGCACCTGACAGCCTGCTGCCAGCGAATATCCCATCGGACTGTCACTGCCTTTTTTCAGGCAGGTAATCACTGACCCTATCACATCGTCAATGGAACCATATTTTAACACTTCAACCGGCGGAACATTGCCGGATATACTCATTCTGTTTCCGACACAGCGTTTTACTTCTTCCAGATCCTCACTGTTATCTACACTCAGCATCGTGAATCCCATCTCAATCAGATCTTCCCAGATTCCTTTTGTCTTTCCGCAAATATGTGTCGTCGGCATACGTCCGGTGATCTCTTTGACTCCATTTACCAGATCCTGAAGATGCGGTTTTTCAAATTCCAGGAACTGTTTTTTACTCAATACACTGAGAGAAGCAGAAGGTTCTGCAATATTGAGCGGAAGCGGCCCAAATTCCTCCGTCACGGTACGAACCCAACTCAAATTACATTGAACACAATAATCCAGCAAACGATGCAATTCTTTCTTGTGCTTCACCGTATCACGCAAAATTTCATCCAGTCTCCTCATCGATGTAGCAGTCGTCATCGGACCTGCAATTCCATTTCCCGCACCCCATCCAGGGAATCTTTCTTTTGACTTCCGGAAAGTATCGATAATTGCTTCCAGATTCGGACACTTGTGAGGATCGATGACCTCCATGTCATCCAACTGTGCATAATCCTTCAACACATGATCTGATATAAAGCCAAGCCCATTTTCCGGATAGCGCATCTTTGATCCCACAGCCTCTCCGATCGACTGCAGTCCCACACCAATCCCGCTTGCCGCATTTCCGAATTCCTCGTGCATCTTCTCCATGATATCAAAGCGAATCTCCAGAGAATCCCGGTACTGCTGAAGCGTATAGCCGTACAGATCCGCGGTCGTATCCGATCCTACCAGACGATATGGAATATGATCCACTTCTTCTCCCTTTGCATACCCGATCATACGCTCCATGACTGTCATTTCATCCTTTTGCCCTTCCATTTCCCAAAGGAGTTCCTCATAAGTCATAGTCTTTCCACCTCTTTCTTATAAAATAAAAAACGGCACAGAAAGGACTGTTGCAAAGTACAGATATACTCCCTGCGAGATATACAATATCCACAAGAACGCGTCGACACTCAGTCGCTTACCTCCGCTTTTCTTATGGAAATTGTATATTCAGGATGATATCTATATTTTACTACAGTCCCTTCCCCACCGAAAAGTCCGTCCATATATAGCAGGTCTCCTGACTTAACTTCTCTCTCTAATCCCGCCTTCCCTGTATATCGGTGGCAGATGGAATTATCGTCCGTCTTACAGTAGAGCGGGCTGTTCCGGATTCTCACCGGATTCCCTTTTCAATGCCTGTGCATCACTATATATTCTTCTATATACATAATATCATAGGAGGCACCCCGACACTAATTAATAATTTGTATATGGCTATAGTTGTTCTTTATAGCATTCCCTTTGGCATGTATCCCTTTCTGGCTCCCCTGCCGTAAACTGCCGCCGCATTCATAAATGCAATCATATGCTCTTTGGAAGTTCCGACTGGTGTCGTACATCCCGGGCAGAGATTATATCCGCATGGATTATCTCCGGCTTGCGCAATACATCGTTTTACGTGTTCTTCCATATCTTCGATTGTTCCATCTTTCAGCACATCTACCGGTGACAGGTTGCCACTGATTGCAATCTTATCTCCATGAGCATCTTTTAAATCCTGCAGGCTTTCACAATTATCCACCCAGAAACCACTGACTCCGGCATCAACCACCTCCTGCCAGCGATCTTTGGTATTTCCACAGATATGAATAGATGTTCCCTGCTGAAATTCATTCATTCTCTGTACAGCCTGTTTCAGATAAGGCAGGAAAAACTCCTGAAACTGCTTCTTGCTCAGAAGATTCCTGGATGCCATCGGCTCTGACAGCATGAATTTTATTCCAAGCTTTTGATTCATGTCTTTACAGCATTTTACAATACAATCCGTACTGTACTGAAGCAGACGATGAGCTCCTTCTTTATTCTTCACGGTTGCTTTTAAAAACTTCTCCGTTCCGATCAGACTGGCGGCCGTTGTCAGTGGACCCGCAAGACCACTTCCAAGAATTCTTTCTTCTCCAAATCGTTCCTGAAGCCGTTCAAATGATTCCACAATGATTGGAAATCTTCCGTCTTTTTCTATATTCACAAGTTCCATATTATCAATATCCGCAAAAGAGGTTAAAGCCGGCTCTACAATATAGGACACATTCTTCTTTGGATACTCCAGTTTTGTTCCAAGCGCTTCTACCAGCGTTCTAAGCCCTAATCCCACTCCCATATTATCCGCGTGAAAATCTTCTGCAAGCCTTGTCTCCACTTCGACCATTGCATCAGCCGAAAAATAGTAATCACAGATATTGATTCCATACAATGGAGGAGCTGTTTCTCCGGCACTCAAAGAAGTCGGAATCCTGTCAACTTCCTCTCCTCTGGCATATGCCGTCACCCTTTCTTTCGGCGTCATTTCCAGTTTGATCAATTCCATTTTCATTCCCCCTAAACTCAACAAAACAACATCATAAATGGTACAGTAATGATAGAAAGCAGCGTCGACATCGAAAAAAGTTCAGACGCATAGACTGCATCCTTCCCATATCTAAGTGCAAATAAACTTCCTGTTACCCCTACCGGACAGGAAGAAGCCAATATCATTACCGTTTTAATGACATTGTCTACCGGTAAAAAGTAAAACAACCCGATCAGCACCATTGGCATAACAATCAGCTTTACAAAGCTCAGCCAGTACAATCTGACCTTTTTAAATGTATGTTTCAGATCCGCCTGTGCAATATTAATACCTGCCACCATCATGGCCATCGGTGTATTCATATTTGCAATCATTTCCAATGGCTCTTCGATGATCGTCGGCATACGGATCTGCAGAAAAAAGCATAATACACCTAAAATAATGGCAATGATTGTTGGTGATGTAAATACCTTTTTTAAAGATTTTACATCCATTTTTCCAGACATCACGATAATTCCATGCGACCATAACAGAAAATTAGCCAGGGCAACATATGCTGTCATATAAAACACACCATCTGCTCCAAATATTCCCTGTGCCATAGGTATTCCAATAAATCCGCAGTTCGAATACATGATCGCCACATGCTCAACTGCAGCATAATCCTGATTCTGTTTCTGCACCACAATCTTACAGATACACCATATCACTGCAAATGATAAAACTGACAATACGACCGACACTCCCAGTCCCGAAAGCAGGCTGGGGGTAAACTCCTTTTGAAATGAAGTAAATAGCAGGATCGGTGTAAACAATGTCAATACCAGATCCGACAGTTTCTTATTGATTTCCTCATCCACAATCCCTGTTTTGTAACTCATGACTCCTGCAAGTGCAAGGATTACCATTACCAGTGTTTTGTACAATGTAATTGAAGCCAGTTCCATGTTGTTCTCCTTTTCCTCTCACAGACGATGTTTTATTTTCAAAAAGTAAAAAGGACAGTCATTACCTGTCTGCCCTTTTTACTTATGAACACTTTCATCTGAACTAGAATGCAGGAATCTGAATTCCACCATTACTCTCAAAGTACTCTTTCAATGCGTCACAACGTGCTGCTTCTACAAGATCTGCCAGCCACTGTGCATCTGCATCTTCTTTTCTTGTAACAAATCCAAGACTGTAATCTGGTCCATCCTGAGACTGTGCAATATATTTCGTAGCATCCAGTCCTGCATTATACATATGCTGAGCAGCAAGTATAATCGCATCTACATCCGGAAGAGACTGTGGAAGTACGCTCATCTCAGCTTCTACAAACTGAAGGTTCTTCGGATTATCCTTAATATCATAAATCGTTGGACTTTCTACTGTTTCATCGTATGTAATCAGTCCCAGGTCCTGAAGCATCTTAAGACCTCTTGCCTGATTGGTAGCATCATTACATAATCCGATTGTCGCGCCATCCGGAAGATCCTCAACAGATTCCAGATCCTCAGAATACATTGCAAATAACGGATAGTGTGTATAAGGCTGAGCCATAACGAAGTCTGTACCGTTCTCTGCATTATAGCTGTCAAGATACGGCTGATGCTGGAACCAGTTTACATCAATACTTCCCTCGCCAAGAGCTACATTTGGCTGAATACTGTCATCAAAAGTTGTAACATCCAGTTCATATCCTGCTTCTTCTACACTTGCACGAATTGCCTCTACCATGTCAATGAAGTCTGCTCTGACACCAAGCTTGATTACCTGCTTTTCATCAGAACTTTCCTCTGTCGTCTCTTCTGTTGTCTCCTCTTCTGAAGATGAGCTTCCACATCCCATGAGCATTGTTGCCGCCATTGCTGCGCATAATAATACGCTGATTAATCTTTTTTTCATACTTACCTCCTGAATAATTGTATATAAAAATAAGCAGATGCTTACTTTTATCATGGTTATTTAAGTTTTTTGTAAATCCAATCTCCGAAATACTGGATAAATGCTACCAGAACAATCAGAACTACAACAATAGAATACATAATCTTCTGATTAAAATTCTGATATCCATATGTAAGAGCTACTGCACCTAATCCACCTGCACCGATTGCACCTGCCATCGCAGTCGCACTGAGAAGATTAATAACGCCAAGGCAAAGACCTGATATAATTGACGGTACTGCTTCTTTAAGCATTACTTTTACTACAATCTGTGTCTTTGAAGCACCAAAAGACTGTGCTGCTTCAATTAAAGCCGGATCTATCTCTTTGAAACTGTTCTGAAATATTCGTCCCATAAATGGTGTACAGGCAACGGTCAATGGCACCAGTGCAGCCGTTTCACCAATAGAAGTACCAACAACCAGTCTTGTAAAAGGAATAATTGAAATCATCAGGATAATAAACGGAAATGATCGAATCATATTTACAATAAAGTCCAAAACTCTGTTTACAACAATGTTCTCACACAGTCCGCCTTTTTCAGTTACAATCAGAACCACTCCGATAAAAAATCCAAAAAAGGTGGAAAGAACACTGGAAATCACCAGCATTTTAAGTGTTGCTACGATTGCCGGTGCTATTAACATCTGACATATTTGAAGAAATGTGTAATTTTTCAGAGCCATTATTATTCTTCTCCTTCCTCATCTTTTTCTGTCATATTCGCATGAAGTTCATGCCAGTTCATCTTTTTCTCATCCAGATACCGTTCCACCTTCTCCAGATGTTCATCATCAACATTAATTACAAAGATTCCCATCTTGTCTCCCTGATACTCCTGAATCTGTCCGTTCAAAATTGGAAATACATAATGAAGATCTTTTGACATCTTTCCGAAGAACTCCCCATCCTGAATTCCGTTAACCAGATGCGCAATCTGAATATTATGACCTGTCTGCGGAAGCTGCAGTCTCTCCTCGCCGAGAAGTCTTTGCAGAGATTCCGGTTGTCTGATAAAGATTTCCTTTACCGTACCCTCATCTGCAATTTTTCCATGCTCCAGGATACAGGCTTTATTGCAGGCTTTTCTTACAACTTCCATCTGATGCGTCACGATGACGATCGTTATGCCGATTTTCTGATTAATCTCCATCAGAAGGTCGAGAATAGAATTTGTAGTCTTAGGATCCAGAGCCGATGTTGCCTCATCACAAAGTAGAATTTTAGGATCCATAGTCAACGCCCTTGCAACAGCAACTCTTTGTTTCTGTCCCCCACTGAGATTTCTCGGTCTGACATTCATTTTATCCGTCAGTCCAACCAGTTCCAGCAGGCTTTTTACCTTTTTATCGATCTCTTCCTTTGAATATTTCCAGCACTGCATCGGAAGAGCAATATTCTGATATACGGTCTCACGTTCAAGAAGGGAAAACTGTTGAAATATCATGCCAACATGACGTCTGAATTCTCTTAATTCTTTTTCTTTCATATTTTTAATTTCACAGCCATCCACCATAAGGCTTCCCTCCTGGTATGATGTTAATCCATTGATACAACGCAATAACGTTGATTTTCCGGCACCGCTGCGTCCTACCAGTGCATAGATATCTCCATCTTCTATGGTAAGATTAATATCTTCCAAAACACTGGTTCCATCTTCCC
>NZ_JAFBIZ010000081.1 GCF_021531995.1 Faecalicatena contorta | reverse complement strand
TTCCAAATCGGATATCATAACGTCCACTTTCCTTGTCATAAAAAAGATTACCTTCTCGTTTCTCGCTCATTCTATTATTCCTCCTGAAAAATTATCTTTTATACTTAGTAATAGTGACGTTAATCTGGTGATTGCAAAATCTCAGGATGTTTTTCTAAATATTTTTTTCGATAGCGATAAAACGTCGTGTGGGATAATCCCAATTCTTTCCGAAGCTCTGTCGGTGTAATCTCTCCGGCAATTACTTTTGAAAATGCTGCATCAAATGCATCTTCCCCGATTGCTGCAGGTCTTCCATAATCATCCCATTCCCCACGGAGCTTCTTCATTTCTATGCCTTCTCTCTGGCGCTTTTCTTTTTTCTCAATTTCTGCCTGTGCCATAGAAGCATAAAGTTCCAGCATCATATTATTGATGGTTTCCATCATAAGACAAGCCATGGTGTTATCCATTTTTGACATGTCCATCAATGTAGTCGGCAGCTCCAGAACCATCAGCCGCACGCCCATTCCCTGCAGTCGTCGGATCTGCTCCATGGTATCTTTCTTATTCCTGCCCAATCGATCCAATTCCGTAATAATCAAAATATCTCCTGAACGCAGTACATCTTCTACCAGAACAGTGTATCTTGGTCTGTTGAAATTCTTCCCTGTCTGCTGATCCGTAAAGATATTTTTCAACTCCATTTCGTGTTCCTTGCAGTATTGCCGTATCTCCTGAATTCCCCTGTCAAGATGCTGCTCCCTGGTGCTGGTCCTGTGATAACCATATATCGCCATTTTGCGCTCTCCCTTCTGCGAATGTTCCAAAATGTAGGCATTTCTTCTGGAATATTCCAAATGGATTTATCCATACATTTCGGTACATAATTCACGTCTCTTTTTCCATATTCCAAATTGTACACTTTTTGAAATATGCTCTACTTACTCTGTATGCAGAAGATAAGCAAAACGCAACTTGCTGGAAAAGAAATATCCCAGAAGATTGTCCTCTGGGATTGGCATTTTAATTTTATCCTACGAACTTATACCCACTATTTATTACAGTTTCTATATAGCCCTCTCCAATCTTACGTCTAAGCTGGCTGATCACATTTACTACTGCACTGCCACAGTGCTTTGGATTCTCCTTCCAAACTGCTTCGTAAATTTGTTCTTTGGAGAATACCCATCCCGGATGTTGTGCCAGATAAGCAAGTGTCTGAAACTCATAATGTGAAAGGGGAATATGGTCACCATTATGAATAACCATCTGCTCCTGCAGGTGGATCTCCAAACCGGAAAAGGTAAGTACGTTTAAAGAATCTGTAGTTAGAGATAAGTTTCTGACATGACAACTCGTTTTCTCGCTCAGGAACGTAACCACATCCTGTAAAATTGTGTCTTCCGCTTCAATCATCAGAATCTTCATTTTACTATCATCTCCTTACAAGGGGTACTTCTCCTTAAGTTGTTTACTTTAGGGAATACTTTCTTTTTTTACTAATACATAAATCTGATATGCTTCCAATTCCCTGATTTCTGTAATGGACCTATCCAGATAGAATACCGTGGTCTGTATAACCGAACGGTTTTTCTCCCAATAAAGTGAGTCTGTGACAAAAGACTCTTGGTTAAGCCAGCAGGACAAGAGTTCCTTGTTTCTGCTGGTTTCTCTCGTTTTCTGCCATTATAAACCACCGACTTCCGAATAAGTTCTGGATGAGTTCTGAACGGTCTAATATTTTGAAAATCGTTCGACAGAATGTGACAATTATTCAATAATCACTTCAAGATTAATTCACAGTCATTATGATAATGGCAGTACGGCAGTATTCCTTGAACATTACTGCTATTTCATCCCCCTTAAATTTAGTATATTTATCAGCGAATTTCCTTTCTCCGAAACAGGGTAATCCCCATTCCAGACGTTAAGATGATTACCAGCAGCGAATAACCCTGCCACCGATAAGGGGCATTTTTGATGTCTTTGTTGGCTATTCCCTCTGAATCAAAAGCATCCGCAAGCTGCAGGGCCTGTCCAGAGGGCAACAGATCATTGACAATTTCAAGAACAGCCCTCGGTGTTCCGTCAATATACAGGGGGTTCGGACTTTGTTCAACTTGTGTGGGAATACCTACCTCATTGACACTCACATAGTTGTCGTACATTTCCGGCTCACCAAGTCTTTGATAGATATAAGAGCTGGACACAAGTAATACCAAGGCCAGTATCATGCTCACAACCACATTTCCCGCCTTGTTGGTGTTCAGTATAGCCAACATTGTCATAATGCTTGCAAAGGCTATGGAAACCAAAACACTGCATATCAGGCACATGGAAACTATACTCGTTTCTGTCTGCAGTTCACCGCCTTTGAAGCTGCCCACAATGATAATACCGGCAACATAGGCCAGGGAAATCAATACACAGGCTATCGAACACACAATAAGGTTTGCCAAGTAAATCCGCATCCGGGAATGTCCGACCACCAACTTATTCCGAATCGTTCCGTCGCTGTATTCAGAACCGACAAACAGGCTTGTAAAAACTGCTGCTACAAGGCCCATGAACGGAGCAAACTCAAACACGCAGCCATCAATCGCAAAGCCCGCGCTGGCTTCCGAAGCGACATTTGATGCGCTATATACACCGTAGGCAAACATACAGATCAACAGAATCCAAAACACGATTTTTTTCAGCATACGAAAGAATGTCGATGCAAACAGTCTATTCATGGCTAATACCTCCGATTAAATTAACATAGTAGTTTTCCAAGTTTTCTTCCCGCTCCTGTATGGAAAGTACATCGCATTGGTACTTTTCAAGATCAGCAGTCAGACGAGAGATATTCACTCTGTTATAGACCTCTATCACATTGGGAGCAAGAATTTTGTAGGGCTGACCTGCCTGTTCCAGGACGGTAGCCAGAGCTTTTCCGTCTGTCACTTCAATGCGGACAAATTTGCGGAACGAACTTTCCAAATCACTTGCACTGATTTCCTTTATCATTTTCCCGTTGTCGATGAAACCGTAGTGGGTAGCAAGCCGGGATAATTCATCAAGGATATGGCTGGACACCAAAATTGTCATACCATATTGCTGATTAAGGTTCAGAAGAAGCTGCCGCATTTCAATAATGCCCTGCGGGTCAAGTCCGTTGATCGGTTCATCCAGCACCAAAAACCGGGGATTACCAACAAGTGCAATCGCAATTCCCAACCGCTGCCTCATTCCAAGGCTAAAATTCCTTGCTTTTTTCCTGCCGGTATTTTCCAATCCGACCATCTTCAAAAGCTCCGGGATGGTGTCAAAAGAGCGTATTCCCAAAATGCGGTACTGCTCCTTTAGGTTGCCGGTTGCCGACATATCAAGATAGATCGCTGGTGTTTCAATGACCGCGCCCATTTCTTTTCTTGCATTGAGGATTTCATGTTTCCGGCTACTGACACCGTATAAAGTGTATTCCCCGGAAGTGGCTTCTTGCAGGCCGCAGATTAGCCGAAGCAAGGTCGTTTTGCCAGCACCGTTTTTTCCTACCAGTCCATAGATCGCACCTTTGGGGATGTGTATGGAAAAATTGTCTAATGCCTTATAGTGGCCATAAATCTTTGTCAAAGCCTCTGCTTTGAGAACATAGTCCAAAAGATTACCTCCTTTTTATAGCACCCGCCGTTTACGGGGTACTTTTTCTAACAAAATCATCATAAAGAAGAAACCTCACAGAAATGTCACCACAGGACACTTTTTACTGGCTGAAACCTCACAATTCTGTGACATTTGAAAACGACCACCCTATCGGATGGCCGTTTGTGTCTGTATATCTTATTCAGCGATGCGTAACCGTTCCACCACCGTTTTCTGCGCCATTTTGTTGTAGCAAACAATCGGCACAAAAGCCGTAATGAGAATCAGCGGGATAATGCAGAGGATAACGGGGAGCAGAGTAAAATGCCATGTAAAATAGCTTAATTCTGCCCCCATCATCCGAACCACAGTCAAGCTCCCAACAATGGAGAGAATCAGCGAACAAAAAAGCCCCAAAGCAGAATAGCCGATTCCCTCATAAATCAACATTTGTTTGACCTGCTGGCCTGTCATGCCTACTGATTGCAGCATGGCAATTTCTTTATGCCGGGACAGGATGGAAGTCGTCATGGAGTTAATGAAGTTCAGGATGCCGATAAGCGCCAGTATTGCACAAAGCACACCGCCCACAAGACGGTACATATTTATCATGCCGTCAAAAGACTGCCGCAGAACAACTTTAGAAAGATAGTCCAGTGCAGTGTCGGTGTTTGCGGTATAGTTTTTCAGCCAGTTTTCAGCGGCAAGCAGGTTTTTATCATCCACATTGAATATCGTTTTCATGGCCGGTTGATCGGCAGCTACCATATTTCCCAGCAGTTCACTTGTTGGGAAAATGTAATCCAACCCCATATCCACTTTCAAAGGAGTTTCCAGTGCCTTTGGAATATTCACCACTGCAAGCACTTCATAAGTCTTGCTTGTTCCGTCAATTTGTGGAACACTGATCTGATCTCCCGGCTGGTATAGATAAAGGGAACCGTCACCCATCATCTGCATAGGTGTAACATATACCCCTGCTCCTGATTTCCATTTTTCCGTGTTCAGTTCACCGTCCAAAACCTGTATATATCCTGCTGGAAAATCGTCCAGACCGTACACATTAACACCGTGTTCCTGCCGTACCATATAATTGCCTAGTTCTTTTGCAACGGCATCAGAAGAAACTGCAAGTTCCTGTAAACGGGCAAGGTCACTTTCGGAGAGGGACTGTTTGGAAGTCCACAGGTAGACACTTCCTATATCTTCAAGGCCATTCAGACTTTCCGCCTGACTGATGAAATCCCGATTTACATTCGCTGTCTTAAACGGGGCATAACTGTTGATAACCGTAGTATCAGCGACAGTAAAATCTGTCAAACTGAAATCGGCAACAAATTTGTCAAAGTCAAACGAGGTCACATAAGTGTAAACGCTGTTCAAAAGAACGATACTCAACGCAAATGACAGAGTGACGATGATTACCTTTTTCTTATTTCGACCAAGATTGTTTTTTGCCATCATGGTCGTGCTGATATGTCTGCTACGCCGCTGTTTCTTTTTCGCCGGAGCCTGCTCTACATAGTGAAGTGCCTCCATTGGGGAAACTTTGGCCGCCAGCGCCGCCGGCTTTTTGCAGCTAATGAAAACAGTAATCAGTGAAAAGATGATTGCAATCAAAAAGATGATCGGGTTTACAGTAGTAACTACCCGCATATCGTCCGTCAGCATATTCACGATAAAGGGAAGTAGCAAACGACCGATGGGCCATCCCAACAGCAAGCCCAAAGGAATCCCAACGAGGGACAGCTTAATTGCTTTTTTATAAACGATTTTCCTGATCTGTCTTGCGGTTGTTCCCAGTGTTTTCAGCATCCCATAAAACCGAATGTCCTGTGCGATTGAGATGTAAAATACATTGTAAATCAGGAGATAGCCTGCAATAAAAATAACCAAGATCCCGGCCACAAGGGGCAGTATAGTAGATGGGCTGACCGTCGCTGTCCCATAGGCGTCATTGATACTCACCCGTTCATCCAGACCATATTGTGAAGTCACTTCCAATGCCTGTTTCTCAATATCCCATTCCGTAGGCATCATCATAACAGTATCAATATAGCCTGTTCCCACTGGGGGCGTGGCTCCGTCTGTTTCCCCTCGGATAACAGGAGCTACCTGCTCCGTGTATTCTTTGGACAGCAACATTGTCTGGCGGTAGGCCACTGCGTCACCATCCCAAATACCGCACAAGGTAAAGGTATCGGTAAAGGTGTCTGTATCGGTCACAAAGGCAAGTTCCATTTGTGTTCCGATTTCGTCTGGCAGCCCCATTGCCGCTAAAACAATACGGCTTGTAGCAATCTCGTTTTTCTGCTCTGGCAATCGCCCGGTATCAGGGACGTTAAATGTCATTTCTGCATAAGCGGCATCAGCATAGCGCAGCTCCGTAGGAGTTTTATTAAAGCTATCTCCCACAGCGTTGCCGATGATGACAGAATAGCCAATATCTTTCACATCTGTGTCGCCTGCCAGTCGTTCATATTCGTCCCATGACACACGCTTGATACCCACATGAGCAGAAGTGCCAATCGTCCTCATGTTGCTTTCCTGCATGGCAGTCTGCAAACTAATCGCAATCGTGGACAGACTGGTAAACAAAAGCGTGGCAAGCATGATTGCTAAGACAGCAATCGTATTTTTCTGCGCTTTCAGTGAACGCTTTGCCAGAAGTTTCAGGACAGGTCTGTTGTTGTTCCCAAATAAAATATCAGTCATATTTTCGCCCCCTTTACTCGGAAATTCTGCCGTCCTCAATGCGGATAATACGGTCGGCAAGCTGGGCAATCTCATTGTTATGAGTTATCATTACAATGGTCTGATGGAAACTTTGGCTGGTAACTTTCAAAAGACCTAACACATCACTGCTTGTTCTGCTATCGAGATTGCCGGTAGGTTCATCAGCAAGAACAATGGCAGGTTTGGAAACAAGAGCGCGGGCAATCGCAACACGTTGCTGCTGGCCGCCGGAAAGGTTGTTGGGCATACTGTTGAGCTTTTCATCAAGAGCCAGCAGTTTTACAACTTCTTTCATAAATCGTTTGTCCACTGTGTCGCCATCCAGTTCTACCGGCAGGACAATATTTTCGTAGACATTCAGGACGGGGACAAGATTATAGTTCTGGAAGATAAAACCAATGTTGCGCCTGCGGAAGATCGTAAGCTGTTCGTCTTTGAATTTGGATAATTCTTTTCCTTTTACCTTGATACTGCCGGAAGTCGGCGTGTCCAAACCACCCATCATATTCAGTAGTGTGGACTTACCGCTGCCGGAAGTACCAACAATGGCAACAAATTCTCCATCCTCAATCGAGAGGGTCACGCCATCCAACGCTTTTGTGATGTTCGGCTCTGTGCCATAATATTTTTTCAAATCGGTTGTTTGTAATATGCTCATATAGAACACCATCCTTTCTTTGTGATGGCTCTATCTTAAAGACCAATCCTCACAGAAATGTCACCGCAAGAGGTTTTTTACCCATTAAAATCTCACAATCCTGTGACATTTCACAGTTTCATCAATCACGGGGTAAGAATACCATAAAGCAGGAACCGATGTCCGGGCTGGAAGTCAGCTTGATATATCCACCCTGCATGGTAATGATTTCACGGGCCAGATACAGCCCAATGCCGATTCCTTCTATATCGTGAATATCGTCCTCCCGATAAAACCGCTTGAAGATCGCACCTTGATGTTTTTCCGGGATACCCTTTCCAGTGTCGGCAATGCTGATTTTCAGATACAACTCCCAGCACTCCACCGTCACAGTAATTTTTCCATTCTCCGGCGTGTATTTTACCGCATTATCCAAAATATTAAACAATGCTTCGCTCGTCCATTTTCTATCATGAGGAACTGCCAGATGCTCCGGGCAGTTTACCGAAACATCAATTTGCTTCTTTTCTGCGTTCAACAAAATGCCACCCAATGCTGATGCGAGGGTATCATAGACTGTCTGCTTTTTCTTATCCAGAGAAATGACGCCGGTTTCCAACCGGGAAGTCTTAATCATAGCCTGCATGAGAAAATCCAGCTTATCAAGCTGACTGGCGGAAGCTGATAAAAATTCTTTCTGTTTGTGTAGCGGAACTTCCTGCTCCATGAGTGTGCTATTTATCATTTTTAGATTCGCAATCGGCGTTTTCACCTGATGGGAAATATCTGAAATCAGCTCTTGCAGGTCGGCCCGTTCCTTGGCAACATTGCGGCTATTCTCATTCATTACTTCATAGAGCCGCCCCAGCCGATAATTGATTTTATAGAACAAGTTTTCTTCTTCAGCCATTTGCAGAGGCTCTATATTCCCAGACAGCATATCGTCAAGTGTCTGGCAAAAGAGATCAGAAAACAAAGTCAACTTACGCCGAATCAATACCACAAAACAAATCACACAGGACAAAACAAATAAGCAGAAAAACAGGCAACATAATACTGCTGATATACTGTTCGTCAAGTCATATAGAATGATGGTAGTTGCTGAAACAGCAAGTAAAAGTAACAGACCTAAGAACACACAGGCTTTATTGATAGACAGCTTCTTTGCATTCATTTTTGAAGCCCTCCTATCCACATATACCCCATGCCGTAAACAGTTTTGATATACTGCTGTCCGCTTGCCTCGATTTTATTTCGCACCCGGCTGACTGCAGCTGTCAGGGCGTGTTCATCCACAAAGTTTCCATCAATATCCCACAGCTTTTCGAGAAGTACCTGCCTTGTCAGAACAACCTTTGGATTTTTCGTCAGCACCTTTAACAGCCGGTATTCCAGCGGAGTAAAGATGATCGCCTTCCCGGAAATTGCCGCAGTCATTTCCGAAAAATCTATGGACAAGATACCATCATCATAACAGTCCCCACCTGATTGCTTTGCTATGCGGCCCAGCAACACCGCCAGCTTTTTTTGAAAAACACTCATATGAAATGGTTTTGTTACATAATCGTCTGCTCCCAGCTCATAGCCTTTGAGCATATCGCTTTCCATATCGTTTGCAGTCAGGAAGATTATTGCGGTATCAGGATGTCGTTCTTTGGCCTCCCGACAAAAGTCAAAACCATTTCCGTCTGGTAGATTTACATCCAATACAATCAGTTCATAGTCCTGCTTCTCAATAAAACTTGTTGCCTCCTGTTTTGACAAAGTGGCATCCACGGTATATCCCATCGTGTTCAGGTTATAACATAGCGTGTTATTCAAAAGGCGGTCATCTTCAACTACCAAAATCCGCATTGTATCACATCCTTTCCTTTTCAGAGTATCATCCAAATGTCACAAAAACCTCACAAGGGAAATATTTTCTTGAATCTATACTAGCTCTAAATCCATAATATCTCAACTCTATCCTCCCAATTATAAAGAAAACCGATAGCCACATCCAGCGTTTCCAGATGTCCGCTATCGGTCCAGATTGCTTCTTTGTAAAAAGACATAATCCTGTTTTATCATAAAGTCCAGCCAGTATCTTAGTTTTACCAAAGAGCGTTAAACTAATCACCAGTTTTATCCATTCCTACAATTCTTCCATGAGTATGAGTCGTTACTTTATAAAGAGTAATGGCAGTTCATCTTTCAACTGCTCCTGCCTTTATTTACCCCACAAACCTATACTCACTCCCAACCACCGTTTCTATATACCCGTCTCCGATCTTCCGTCTAAGGGAATACACCACATTCGCCACCGCCGCCCCGCATTGCTCCGGGTCCGCTTTCCAGACCGCTTCGTAAATCATGGAATGTGAAAGAACCCAGAGGGGTGGATGATTATTGCGGTAAATAGTCTGTTGGTTAATACGGATTCTCATCAACTACAGGGAACGCAACCTGCATCTCAAATCCATTGCCCCATTCAGAATTTGCGCTCAAGATTATATTTAACCCCTCTGCAATTTCCTTTGCAAGATACAATCCCATACCTGTAGCTTTCTTCCTGCCCTCGCCAGAATCACCCGTAAAACCTTTTTCAAATACATAAGGCAGGTCGCAGCTTCGGACGCCAACTCCGTTATCCTTGATACTTAACACATAACAGCCATCCCTTTGAAAAGACGAAAAGCATAATTCCGGCCCCTCACCACAATATTTTATGGAATTGCCGATAATCTGTCCGAGGAGAAAGTAAAGTCCTCTCCGGTCAGTATAAACTGTATCGTCAGACAAACGGAACTGAATCTGAAACTGTTTTTCATCCAGCAATGGTCTGTAATCATCCAGCACATCTTCGATGCACATTCGTATACAGATATGCTCGAACAGGTAATCTTTTCTCGTACTCTTTACCCGCGCGTAAAATAGCATCTGGTCAACCGATTCCTGTATACGGTTTCGGATATAATCCAGCTTAAAACTCACAATAGGAGATAATTCATCTCTGCGGTTGTCAAGAAGCAATGTCAATAAGGAAAGCGGCGTTTTCGTTTCATGCGCCCATGACTCGACATATTCTTCATAATCGCTTAATTGTGTTTGAAGCTCAGTATAGGCAAGTTGTTTGTCGCGTAGAGTTTTTCCAAGCTGACGAATATATTCTCTTTGTGCTACGCTGACGGTTTCCAACAGTAATTCCTCATGGTATTCATCTGGATTATGGAGGAAAGTTAAAAATGCTTGTTCCTTCTTTCGTTCCAAATGGATAAGTACACCGCACACCAAAGTGAATAAAAGAACCGTAACAAGTACAATCACAATCATTAGGGCATAAAACGCCTGCACATCAGCGAGCCATAGGAGTAATGCAGCAAACAGATCGATCCCCAGCAAAAGCAGAAGCCACGGGATATATTGTAAGAGTGACTTAATGACACGCTTCATAATGGCGCACCTTCCGCTACGAGCCGATAGCCAATTCCACGGACAGGAACAATCTGCTGACACATCATAAGATTTGCCATAGTCTTTTTCAGCCGTGTCAAATTAACCTGAAGCGCATTTTCATCAATAAATTCTGTGGTCCCCCAGATTGCCAGACACAATTCTTCCTTTGAAACGATTTCATCGCCATGTGTTAAAAACACTTCAAGGATTTTTCCCTGATTCTTTGGGAGAATGACAGAATTATTGTGAATATATAGCGTGTATGTTTGCCTATCTAAAAGAAAACCGGCCCCTTCCAACAAATTTGATCGGCCTTCGTATCGCTTCATTACGTTAGACACACGAGCCAAAAGCCGCTCTTTTCTACATGGCTTGGTCAGATATTCGTCAGCTCCCAAATCCAGTGCATGTAATTCATCACGGAGTTGGTCACGAGAAGTAAGCACAAGAACAGGAATGGAACTTTTCTGTTTCACTTCCCGGCAAATCTGGAATCCACTGGTCCCCGGCAAATTCAAATCCAAAAGAATCAGATCAGGGGAAAGCTCCAAAAGCTGTTCCGCCACATCTTCAAATACGCAGATTTCATCGACTTGATATTCTGCCTTACGCAGAATATCCGATAATTCTTCCCGCATGAGAAATTCATCTTCTACAACTGCAATATGTTTCATAGGACTTTCCCCCTTTCTTCTTTATAATCTGCAATACTATTCTTCGCGCTCTGGAACCATCAGGGTCAGAAGGTAATGGTCACTTGTTCGTTTCACAACAGCAATATAAATATATTCTATCACACAAAGCACCAAAATCATAGCGGCAGAAATAATCATCATTTCGGACAAGTTGGATTTTGCCCGAGAGGACAAAATCCCGGTAAGCAATGCACGAACTCCAAACAGGCTGCTAAAAGCGGCCATAATAACAGGAATACCAAAGTACCAGTTAATCTGTTTTCTGGCAGACTTGCACAGAATAGGGTACGCAGCGCCTAAATGAATCAGTGTCCGGTAACGGCGGCTTGATTTCTGTTGACTGATGAGAAATTGTACACCAATAATGGTATTTGCAATAATCAGAAAGATAATCGCCAGGTAAATGGTAATGTAACTGGCTGCTACCATATAAAACAGCTGCCTTCCCATGTTTTGCAGATAACTTTCATAATGCAAGCCTACTTCATCCAGTTTTTTATTCATATCCGATATAGCGGACATGAGGCTTGTATTTTCTTCTGCGCTCTTTCCCAAAACGCCATTGAGATAAATATTATAATCATCCTGTGTATAATATTCAAACACTTCATCCGGTAGGATCAATGCAAAAGATAATGTGATGGAACGATCTGTAACCAAATTGGTCGTCTGCACGGTTCCCGTGAGATAAATCGTTTTTCCATCCAGAAAAGCTTTCGGCCTGTTTTCAAGAATGCTGCGTAAAATTGCTATCCGCTCATCAGTGGTAAACTCGCTATCTATATAGACAGCAGCTTCATCCGAGTCCAATTCCAATTCTGGTAGGCCGGCAGCAGAAAGGAGATGATTATAGCTGCTCGCAGAAATCAGATACGGATAAGTGGCATAGCCAAGATTGTTAAGAAGAACATCTCTGTCTTCAGAAGGCTGCATTTCACGCAGAGCAGACATGACCGCTTCCATCTGGAAAGCATTGTCCGTGTCATCAGTTGTGCTGATATGCCCTACCTTCATCTCAAATAAATCAGAAAATTGAGTGTCTAATTGGTACTCAGACAATGTCTGCCGAATTGCTGCTGTATCAGCACTGTCCTCATTACCTTCAAAAGTATAGTCCAGAACATGCTGCTCGGCCTCTCCGTAGAAACGGGAAATCCCTACACCAGCCCCGAAGCAGCAGAGAGCAGTCAAAATAAGCAGAGAACAGATCGCAAGTGTGCCGGAACGGTAGACAACAGTTTCTTGTATCTGACGAAAATTAAACACATGAAGCTGACGATCCTTTCTACCAGATTTCACAATAACACTAATCACCGACCGGAAGCCCCAAAAGAAAGCGATTGTACCTAAAATACCAAGAAAAACCGTCAATCCCATCATTGCAAACCCGGACCATGTTTCCCCATGAATAGCCATTGTGTAGGCTACAATCAAGCAAAGAATACCACCCAAAAGCGAAAGTGCATAGAAAAATGCAGGTAATCGTTTTTTAGCCCCATCCGGTGTATCAACAAGCAACGAGCCTATTTCCTGCCTACTGATTCTGATGCTGAGAATTAAAAATGCTGCAAATTTAATCATGAGAAATCCTGCTGCTGTCCATAGTACAGCTTTCAGGGAGAAGGATATTTGATGACCGACAATTCCAAGGCCCACCAGTCGGGCAGTAATCAGGCTAATCAGTTCTGACAGCAAAACCGCAACAGGTAATCCGATGAGTAGAGAAACAACACTGTTCCGTAAATCTTCTGCCAGTAGCATTACAAACAGTTTAATACGGCGCATTCCCATCATCAAATATACACCAAGTTCATGCCTGCGCCGTTCTAACTGAAACTTACTGGCGTAGTAAATGAGGAAAAACAGAATAAACAAGGTCATTCCAAAAAACACAGGAATCATCGCCATCAATCTATCTACTGCATCACTTTCCATCTGAGCCAGAAAAATCATCACATCCTGATTCGGCAACGACAGAATAATGTAAAAAGCAATGATAGAAACCAGCAGCGAGCTAAAGAACAAACCGTTTTCCTTTCGGTTTCTTTTGCTATTGCGGGAAATCAACTTAAAGAACATTTGCGCTGCCACCTCCTAACTGCGCCATTACCTTCAAAATGCGGGAATAAAATTCCTGCTGGGATTCATTCGGGATATCCCGGCGAAGCTCATGGAAGATAATGCCATCCTGAATAAACAGAATCCGCTTGCAGTAACTGGCTGCATTGGAGTCATGCGTTACCATCAGAATCGTAGTATTTGCATCCTGATTTAGTCCGGAAAGTTTCTCCATCAGCGCCTTTGCATTTTTGGAATCCAAGGCACCAGTAGGCTCATCAGCGAGAATAATTCCTGGATTGAGAATCAATGCCCTGGCCGCGGCAATTCTCTGTTTTTGTCCACCGGACATCTGAGATGGGAATTTATTCAGGACATCTTTTACCTCCAAATAGGAAGCCAACCTTTCCAAACGCTTATTGCTTTCTTTTTCCGATACACCGTGGAGAGATAGCGGAAGCAGAATGTTTTCACGCCCAGTCAGATTATCAAGCAGCTCAAAGTTCTGGAACAGATAGCCAATCTCTTTTCCTCGATAGTCAGCCAGAACCGCCCCTTTGAGCGTTTGTATCTGTCTACCGTTCATTATAATACTGCCACTGCTGGGCTGGATTACAGTGGCAATACAATTCAGTAAAGTGGATTTGCCCGATCCGCTACTTCCCATAATACCCAAAAACTCTCCCGGCATCACCTGAAATGTAATGCCGTCTAATGCCTTTGTCTGGCTTTTTGCTTTGCCATAATATTTTTTCAAAGATTCAATCTCAAGAATAGGTTTCATTTCATTACCTCCTTTGGTTCTGTCCATATCATACCACAAGGCGAATCTATAAAACACTTACAGTCAATGAAAGGTTTGTATTAAAATTCTGATATCCTCTTAGTTATACAAAAAGGTGAGGACTTCTTTTTCAGAAGTTTCCTCACCCTGCTATTTTATGATTTCATTACTACTTATTTCTATAATTCTGGTTCCCTCACAAACCTATACCCGCTCCCAACCACCGTTTCTATGTACCCATCTCCGATCTTCCGTCTAAGGGAATACACCACATTCGCCACCGCCGCCCCGCATTGCTCCGGGTCCGCTTTCCAGACTGCTTCGTAGATCTGCTCTTTTGGGAAAAACATGAGAGCTTCTATATAACACTTCGACATATCAATCACCTTCGCCATTATGACTTTTCCTTTTTCTTCTACTCCCCCAAAAAACAAGGAAAATCCCCACACAAATTATTATAATCGTAAGGATATATATAATTGGCATTGGCTGAACAGATATATAATCCATAAAATCCGTATAAAACCCCTGCCCATTAA
>NZ_JAFBIZ010000080.1 GCF_021531995.1 Faecalicatena contorta | reverse complement strand
TAAATATACTCTGTATATTTGCATTATCTATAACGCTTGACTTCATATTACATTCACAATAACCGGTAAAATCCGCTCCTGCAAAAAAACACCCATCTTTGCGATGAGTGTTTTCATTTTCTATTCAAGCATTTCAATGAATGCGGCCATTCTTGTATTCAGTTGTGCAACATCCCCCTGCGAGTAATCGGTAACCACATCCAGATAAGGAATGTGCTTTTCTTCATTGACGAAATTACGTACACTGATAGATTCCATATGTACAGAATGACAACCGGTCAGGATCATCTCCACGACACCATCTACTTTAAACTCATCAATCATTCTTCCCAGAAGTTCAATACGATGATCATTCGGTGTCATAATTGCACAGCCAATGGTGAAGTATTTTTCTGCAATCGCCTCATAAACATCCGGATTGTTCTCATCCACCTGCTTATCAATCACTTTTGCACCTGTACAGTTTTCAAAAGCTACTACTACACCACCGTTATCCTCGATTGCTTTCACCACTTTTTTGGAGTCACCTCCGATTGGGCATCCTGTGACCAGAATACGGGGTCTCTTTTCCCGCTTTGGTTTATTCTCGTACTCTTCCAATATCTGCTTCGTCAATGCATCAAGCTCTCCCGGAACTTTTTCTATCTCCAGCTTATATTTACTGCCATATAACACATCCAGAAGCTCCATCCCCATGATCGGTACAGGATCCAGCTTCATCACTTCATACAGTCGCTTTAATGCACTTCTTCTGGCATTCTCCATACGAATTGCCCGTCTGATATCTTCTTCTGTAATGACAACCTGAAATTTTTCTTCCAGATAATGCTGCAGACGAATAATCTCCTGTTTCCAGAGTCCCAGTCCGTTTTTTGATTGTGTGTTCGGCAGTTCCATTACATATACATCTTTAAACTCCGAAAGCATCTCATACATTTTCTTTTTCCCATCACAGGTCGTCTCGCCAACAACCAGATCTGAGAAATAAAAGTAAGGACACTTATCCGAAATCGCAAATCCATAACTTGACTTGACAAGCGGACAGATGTTCTTGGGCAGAACCGTTTCTGCAATCTGAACCGTTTCTTCCGACGAAGAACATAATCCAACCGGAACTGCTCCCATTGCAACTGCTATTTCCCTCGGAAAATAGGAACAATATGCTCCTATTACAGGAATCTGTCGTTCCTTGAATTCTTTAATCGTCAAAAAAGACTTCTTTTTCTGTTCTGCAAACTCTTCAAATATTTCAGGCAATTCTTTTATTACTTCCATTCTGTCTCTCCTCTAATACTATCACCTCTATTCTAGCATACGCCTTCCTCAATTCCAATTTATTCTATGTACAAACCTTCGCTCTACGATTAGGCACAATGCACAATTATTCCATATTTTCCTGTTCCTGCAGCACTATACTGATCATCAGCTGCCTTGCAATCTTCGGGTCATTGATATCCACTCCCAGCATCTCATTGATCTTGGATAACCGGTATATCATGGTATTACGATGAATGTACAGATGCTTTGATGTCATACTGACATTATTGCCATGCAATAAATACTCTTTCAGTGTATTATAGAACTCCGTTCCCTTCACCCGATCTTCCTGCTTCAGACGATTCAAGGGATGTTCCAGATAACGCGCATTTCCTATAAAAGGAGCTGCACAGGAACAGACAATCTGGATGTAATAATCATATTCCTGATGCAGATTCTTTTCCGCATGTGTCTTTTCTCCGATCCGGAGCGCCTGTGTAACCAGAAACTTCTTTTTCTCTATCAGATCAATATCATCAAATATTTCACTGACCGCACATACCATCTCGTAATTATCACACATGTCATTCAGCATGTAGATTAACTTTGCCTTCTGATCTTCCATATAAATATCCGAAAATAAAACAAATATGAGATTGTCCTTAATATATACAAAAGAATTCGGGTAAGTATCAATCAGGCTGTTTCCTGCTTGCTGAAGCTGAAGCACATGATCTTTCTTTAACTTCAAAACAGCAATCATAAACGGCTTCATCACATAGGCATCATACATCTTCTGTATCTCTTTTCCCCGAAGCCTGTCACTTTCCTCTCCTTCAAACAGACTTCTTGCAATCATCCGTCGGATGGTAGATGTATGATAATGTACCCTGACACCCTGCCTTTCAAAAATCATCCCAAGCGCCTGGCAAACGATGTCATTTACCTGACCAAAAACAGGCGCATCTTCTATGTCATCATCCTCCGGAATCAAAATGCAGAACCCCTCTGTATTTCCTTTTACTTCAATCGTATTGACCTCACAGTATTTTTCTTCTGCCTTCAAATGCAGGGATGACGCCTTCTCTCCTTTTTCTTTCACTTCCACACATTGAGATATAAGACTGATGATGGTATCATGTCTGTCCGCTTCTTCCTTCGAAACCGGACTATTTTCAGATAATCCAGCTGAAACAGCGAGCACCTTTCCTCCGATATCGACAATCACAAAGGATACTCCTGTATAGTCCGCAATCATATCAATAATCTTCTGAATGTTGCATTCTGAACTTACCGTTTCAAACACTTTTCTATAACATATATTGATATCAAACTTTTTCTTCATGTGCGCATGACCCCGTTTTTTGCAATATCTGCATACTACTTTTCATTATATTCAACACAAAAAACCATGTCCAATCGGTATTGTCAATAATACGCACTGTTTATAGCTATCATCAATTAATTGTTTAAGAATTATCCCGGGTCAGATTCTTGATCCATTTGTAACTGAAAAACCGGCTGACGGACATCGGTATCTTGATCACTTCATCACTCATCAATATGACATACACGATCTGGACACTCGCATGGAACTTAAATGCCGCAATTGCTCCAAAGATAATCGAAAAGCACCACATTCCTCCAAGGTCCACGACAAGCCCGTATTTTGTATCTCCCCCGGACCTGAGAACTCCCACGATCAACGTTGTATTGATCGACATGCAGAGTGAAAAATAGGACATGACAAAAAACATGAATTTCATATATCCCTGTGCTTCTGTCGATAATGTCATAAATCTTACTGCAATCGGAGAAGCAATCAATATCATACATCCGCCTGCCAGTCCGGTCAAAATACTGAGTTTTAAGAATTTTCTTCCATATGCTTTTGCAAGCTCATACTGTTTTTCCCCGATGGTTTTCCCAAGATAGATTGCTGTCGCGTTCGATACACCAAAGCACACAACCAACGCCAGCTGTCTTGCCACCTGTGCAACCGAGTTCGCAGCTACTGCCGCACTGCCCAGATGACCGATAATTGCCGCATTTGTCGATGTTCCTAATCCCCACAAAAGTTCATTGATAATCACCGGTACTGCATACGTCAGGAAATCTTTAAAGAGAATTTTATCGACCTTTACCATGTCACGCACATGGAAATGTACGACTTTATTCCTGTTTTTTGCATACCAGATGACAATCAGAAGCTCCAGTATTCTGGACACCAGCGTTGCAATTGCCGCTCCTTTGATTCCAAGTTCCGGGAATCCAAACAGACCAAAGATTAGCACAGCATTTAACACAATGTTGGTAAGAAGGGAGATTGCGTATACCACCGTAGCGATCAGTACTCTTTCGATACTTCTCATGGTGTTTAGATAAATCTGTGTGATACACATCAGAATATAGGATAACGCAACAATTCTCAGATATTTCGCGCCTTCTGCAATCACCACTTCATCATTGGTGAAGATTCTTAAAAGCTGTACCGGACACACTTCTGCTGCAATCGTAAAAATGATTCCGGCAGTCACTGCAGCACTCATCGCCATTCCCATGATTTTCTCAATCGAACGGGTATCTTTCTTTCCCCAGTACTGTGCATTCAGAACCGTTGCTCCGGAATTAATCCCGAACAGGAATAATGTCATCACAAACTGAATCTGGCCTGACAGAGAGGAGCCTGACAGTACTTTTTCTCCCACACGCCCCAGCATCAGTACATCCGTTGCCGTAACCCCCACATTGATCAGGTTCTGCAGTGCCATCGGTATAATCAGACTGAAAACATGTATATAAAAACCTTTCCAGTTGATATTTAACTGATCCTCTTTTTCCTTTCGGAAGCCCAATTACCTATCATTTCTGTATCCCCTTTTTGCTCTCAAGCATACTTTTACGATTTTTCCTACGTTATGATATCAAAAGGAATGGGACTGTAAAACAGCCCCATTCTGTAACATGGATTTCATTATATCTTATTCACCGCTGCTGCCAGATACTCATTGCTGACCTCTGAGAAATTCTCATTCTCAACAGCTTCTGCAAGTCCTGCATCGATCGGCATCTTTCCAAGCACCGGAATTCCAAGCTCTGCAGCCACTTCATCAATATGGCTTTCTCCAAATACGGCAATCTTCTTTCCACAATCCGGACATACCAGATAACTGTAGTTTTCTACGATTCCAAGTACCGGAATGTTCATCTGTTCCGCCATATTGTATGCCTTTTTTACGATCATCCGTACCAGATCCTGTGGGGATGTAACGATGACAACTCCATTCACCGGAAGTGACTGGAATACGGTAAGCGGAACATCTCCGGTTCCGGGAGGCATGTCAACAAACAGATAATCCAGTTCGCCCCAGGCTACGTCTGTCCAGAACTGTGTCACAACTCCTGAGATCACCGGTCCTCTCCAGATGACCGGATCAGACTCGTTCGGAAGAAGAAGATTCACAGACATGATCTCTGTTCCGTCCTTCGCAATACATGGAAAGATAACTTCTTCATTTCCTCCTGCCTTTTCATGAATTCCATACATCTTTGGAATGGATGGTCCTGTAATATCCGCATCCAGGATTCCGACGGAGAACCCCTGCTCTTTCATCATTCTTGCCAGGGATGCGGTCACCATGGATTTTCCGACTCCTCCCTTTCCGCTGACAACTGCAATTACATTTTTAATACTTGAATACTGATTGGCCGGCTTTTTGAAATCCTGTGGCTTGCTTCCGCAGGAATCTGCGTGTGCACAACCGGCACAATCGGATGGGGAACAGCCATTCTTCTGCTCTTCTGCCATAACTATCTACCTCTCTTTTTCTTAACTTTTTTTCTGACGTTTTCTGATCTTTTCCGCGATTATTCTTCCACCACAGCGATCAGTTCTACTTCACATTTTACACCCTTTGGAAGCGTCTTTACTGCAACACAGCTTCTGGCCGGCTTGGACGTAAAGTATTTTGCATATACTTCATTAAATGCAGCAAAGTCTCCCATATCTGCCAGGAAACAGGTGGTCTTCAACACTTTATCAAAGGATGTTCCGGCTGCTTTCAGCACCTCTCCCAGATTCTTGCATACCTGCTCTGTCTGCTCTTCAATCGTCTCAGCTTCAACCGCATCTACTGCCGGATTAATCGGAATCTGACCTGCAGAATAGAATATTCCGTTATGAACATACCCCTGAGAATATGGTCCCAATGCTTTTGGTGCTTTTTCTGTTGCTACTACTTTCATAATATTACCTCTCCTTTGCAATTTCTAATAGTTTCTTACCAGTTCTTCCACTGTTTTACATTGTACTACCTCTACAGCCGGGTTATCAATAGCTTTTTTCAGTCTCCCCATATAATCTGTCAGTTCTCTTCCGCTGTGACTGTACGCCAGACTGTCACTGCCTGTCCATCCAATACTGCCAGCGGAGCTCCCCGGATTCCCAACATCTACAGTGTACCGCGTATGATCATGTATTTCAACATTTTCTCAGATATCTCGATCAAAGCGGAAGTTTTTCGTGTCCGGTTAATCAGGCAGATTTCAAATACACTTTATGGGCGTAGCGAGAAAATGTAAACAATTCTCCCCAATCAATCTGAGGTTTCGAATATAAATATAGAGATCGACGGGCACTGATATGAAATTATTTAGAGAATGCCCAATTATGATGAAAATAAATTGAGTGATTTCATATAAACATGAAAAAAGAGGGTAAAAACAGAAGAAAATACTGTAAACACCCATTCGAATGATCTCACCATAAGTTGCTATACCTATGACGATCTTCACTTCCCCTTTTTAGCCTGCCATTATAAAAAACGAAAGCCGTTGCTCCACAGATAAATCAATCATCTGTTTTGCAACGGCACATCTTTATTTCTTCTTATACTTCTTCCAGCCTTTTTACTCTGCCACAAGAATCATCACAGACCTTGCTCCGATGCATACCTGCTCAGTATCCAGCCTGACCGGCACTTCATGAATCTCATGACCTTCCACGCCGGTATTGACCTCCACTGCCCACTGCAGATCACCGGGAAGCTCCGGAAGTGTGATATTTACCGTCTCCCAGTATGCATTGACTGCAATATATACAATATCATCTCTTCTTCGTCTCTCATCATATCCCGCCATCATCGCAGCGATGACTCCCGAACCACTTTCATAGGAAGGATTCCAGGGCTGCTCTCCATGAAGGCTCACTTCCGGAAGCCCGCATAACGCCCTTTTACACTTGCCATGCAATACAACATGTCTTTTGCGAAAATGGATCAGATACCGGTAAAACTGATAGATATCCTGATGCTCTTCCAGAAGTCTCCAGTCAAGCCAGGACACCTCATTGTCCTGACAATATGCATTATTATTGCCAAACTGCGTATTGCAAAACTCATCTCCTGCAAGAAACATCGGCGTTCCCCGGCTGGTCATCAAGACCGCACACGCGTTGCGGATCAAGCGGTACCTCAGGCGAAGAACCTCCGGATCCTCCGTCGGGCCTTCCGCTCCACAGTTCCAGCTCCGGTTATCATTCGCTCCATCGGTATTGTCCCATCCGTTTGCCTCGTTGTGTTTTTCGTTATAAGAATACAGATCATACAGCGTAAATCCATCATGGCAGGTCAGAAAATTCACAGATGCATTGTACCCCCGGACAGCCGGATCGTAGATATCCGGAGATCCGATCAGGCGAAGTGCTGCCTCCGATGCACTCCACAGTCCGCCCTTCAGATATTCCCGCATATCATCTCTGTATCTTCCGTTCCATTCCGACCAGCGCCGAAAAGCCGGGAAATTCCCCACCTGATATAAGCCGCCGGCATCCCACGCTTCCGCAATCAGTTTTGTATCCCCCAGGATCGGATCCTGTGCCAGCGCACGCAGCAGCGGTGGATTCTCCATCGGAGATCCATCTTCGTTTCTTCCAAGAATCGACGCAAGATCAAAACGGAATCCGTCCACCCTGTATTCCGTGACCCAGTAGCGCAGACAGTCCGTGATCATCCTTTGCACGACCGGATGATTGCAGTTCATGGTATTGCCACAGCCGCTGAAGTTGTAATAGTTTCCATCCGGTCTGAGCATATAATAGATGTTATTGTCAAATCCCTTAAATGAGATAAACGGTCCATCTTCATTCCCTTCTGCCGTATGATTGAATACCACATCCAGGATCACTTCAATTCCCTGCTCATGCAGAGACTTCACCAGCTGTTTGAATTCTGTTCCTTCCCTGTTATACTCTACCGCAGAAGTATAGCTGGTGTTCGGGGCAAAGAAACTTACGGTATTGTATCCCCAGTAATTCAGCATTTTCCTTCCGTCTACGATTCGGTTCTCGCTCAGTTCATCAAATTCAAAGATCGGCATCAATTCTACTGCGTTGATACCCAGATCTTTCAGATACGGAATCTTTTGCCGGATACCTTCAAACGTTCCCGGCGCCGTCACATCCTCTGCCATCTTAGTAAATCCGCGCACATGCATCTCGTAGATTACAAGCTCTTCCATCGGAATCCTCGGAGATGCTTCCGTCCCCCAGTCAAAATCATCCCGTACCACCCGGGCACGATATCCATTCTTACTGATCTGCTTGCCCCAGACGCTTTGCCCTGTCACCGCTTTTGCATACGGATCCAGAAGAATGTGACTGCGGTCAAACAACAGTCCCTTCTCAGGACAATACGGACCGTCCAGACGATACGCATATTCAAATTCTTCCACATCCAATCCAAATACAATCATGGAATAGACATGCCCGATCTTATAATTCTTCGGAAATGGTATCACTGCATATGGTTCCGACTCTTTTCTGTGATACAGAAGAAGCTCACAGCTGTATGCATTCTTGGAGTGTACCGTAAAGCAGACACCCCCCGGGATTGCGGTAGCTCCATCCACCATATAATATCCGGGCCGTACCCCGAATCCATTGATACAATCCAACGGCCCTATTTTTATATTCTCTTCTCTTTTCATTTATTTTCCTTTCCCGACTACTATCTGACTGCATTCAGGTAATACACCGCAAGCTGCGTCCTGTCTCTTAACTCCAGCTTTTCCAGAATATTACTGATATAATTTCGAACCGTTCCTTCACTCAGATATAATTCTGCTGCTATCTCCCGGTTACTCATTCCTTCTGCGACAAGAGAGATCACCTGCAGTTCCTTTTCACTGATCTCATGTGCCTCCCAGTCATATACTTTCTTTTCCTGCAAAAGCCCGGGAAGCTTCGATATAATCTCTGTACCGAATACCGTCTGTCCGGTCTGCACCGCCTGAAGTGCAGGAAGAATACTGTTATAATCCTGCTTCAGAAGATATCCCTTCACTCCATATTTCAGAGCCTTAACAATATACTCGTCATCCGAAAATGTTGTCAGAAGCAGTATCTTTGCCTGCGGATATGCTTTCAGAATCTCTCTGGAAGCATCCAGCCCACTCATATCTTTCATGCGGATATCCATCAAAAGGACATCCGGCCTGTATCTTTCATACAACGCAATGGCTTCTTTCCCATCCGATCCCATTCCTTCTACCTGAACCTCTGCATTCACCTCCAGGATCGTCTTTAATGCACTGGAAACCAGCATATCATCATCTACTATTACGATTCTCATTCATGTCCTCCCTGCTTCGGCACCGTGATAAAGATGCGGAAGCCTTCTTTTACCTGCAGCTGAACCACTCCGCCGAGCATCCCGATCCGTTCTTTCATGTTCCGGATCCCGATTCCTCCCGTGGTATCCAGAACTTCCTTAAGCCGCTTTTGCGTCATCGTACTTCCGTTATCCTCCACCACCAGCTGATAGAGCCCCGGATGTTCCCGAACCTGTATCCGTACACTCGTTGCATTGCTGTGCTTCATAATATTATTCAGCGCTTCTTTCACGATGGATATGAAGCTGTACTTAATCTCTCTTGGCACATCATATCCCATATCATACTCCAGACGCACCTCACAGAAGGAATATTCTTCTGTCAGAGATTCCAGCACCTCCTTCAGATTCACAGACTCATCATGAAGGTCATGTACACTCTCCCGCACACTGTTCATAGCGGCATTCAGTGTATCCTCCAGCTGATCCAGCGGTCCCTCCGTTGCTTTTTGTGTGTTCAGTGCTTTCAATGCCCCAACCATCAATATGGATCGTGACAGCATATGTCCTACATTATCATGGATCTCGCGCGCGATCCGGTTCCTCTCTCTCAGTGTAGCTGTATAGATCTCATAATCCTGCTTTTCCAGCAGACTTTTGTTCTTCTCTTTTAATAACAGGTTTCGTTCCGTGCTGTCATCTCTGATCCTCCGAAGCTTCGCATCCTGCAGTTCATATTCTTTCGTCCGGCACTGAACCAGTGCAGTGAACATGCATCCCACTCCCAGACAGACCAGAAGCTGTATCTGATCCGGCAGATAAGCCAGGATAAATCCCAGACCCAGTATGACCGCAAACAGATACTGCCGGTACGCAAGCATGCTGTACAGAATCAATGGTGTAAACAGCCACATCTGCGGACACACATATGCTGCCGCCAACCACCCGACATTCGTCAGAAGCTGCACTTTTTTGCATTCCAGGAATTCATTCATCCCTGCATAAATCACAGCCAGAAGAAATGCTGCCACCAGCTGTGCACTTACCGGCATTCCCATCACAGCCATCATACAATAGACCAGAATGATCGTCTGATCAACTATCTGTTTCATATTTTCTTCCTCAATCTTCATCGATAACATGACATTTGTCACTTCACTTGTGACTCCCGACACTTCCATTATAAACGGCAGGACTTTATACTACAAGTAACAAATCCGATGAAAAATGAATGGAGGATATCTTATGATTCACATTGAAAACCTTGTGAAACGCTATGGCAGCCTGGTAGCACTGGATCATCTGAATCTTGACATCAGAGAAGGAGAGATCTTTGGCCTGCTCGGCCCGAATGGCTCTGGAAAGACAACTGCGATCAACTGCCTGCTGGCACTTTTAAAATACGACAAGGGAACCATCACCATCTTCGGTAAGGAGATGCACCCTGACAGCTATGACATCAAAAAAGACATTGGCGTTGTCATGCAGAATGTCGCTGTATTCGATCAGATGACCGTCTGGGAAAATATTGATTTTTTCTGCGGTCTGTATATCAAAGATAAGAAAAAACGCCAGGAACTTGTAGAAGAAGCCATTGCATTTACCGGTCTGGAAGACTATCGGAAGATGCGTCCGAAAAAGCTGTCCGGCGGCCTTTTGCGGCGTCTGAATATTGCCTGCGGAATCGTGCACAAGCCAAAACTGATCATCATGGACGAACCAACCGTCGCCGTAGACCCACAGAGCCGCAACCGGATACTGGAAGGTATCCTGGAACTGAACCGGCAGGGTTCAACAATCATCTATACTTCCCATTATATGGAAGAGGTCGAGCAGATCTGTACCCGCATCGCGATCATCGACCACGGGCAGGTACTTGCAACCGGAACAACCGAAGAATTAAAGAAAATGATTAAAACCGGTGAAACCATTACCATCGAAGCCATTGCACTGGATGAGATGACTTTGTCCGGACTCCGCGCTCTTCGACATGTATTCGGACTTACTTATGAAAATCAGATACTGAAGATCAAATGCAGTGATGCAAGACACAATCTTGTGCGAATCCTGAATTATCTTCAGGAACATGACGTATCATTTGGCCGTGTATTTTCAGAACTTCCGACTCTGAATGACGTTTTTCTGGAAATCACCGGAAAAGAACTGCGCGATTAGACGGGGGGGATATCTATGTTGCATATACTGAAATACCGGTTTCTCCAGGTTATCCGGGAATATTCCGTTCTGTTCTGGTCACTGGCCTTTCCGATCATCCTTGGAACCTTTTACTATCTGTCCTTTGGCAATATCGGACTTGCAGGAACCGGAGAAACCAGCTGGGACTCTATCCCGGTCGCTGTCATCACAAAAGAAGATACCTCTGATACTACACATGCATTTTCTCAGTTTCTGACGGAACTTGACGGAGACATGCTTAAAATTGAAGATATTTCTTCTGAAAAAGAAGCCATTGATGCCTTAAAATCAGAAACCATTCAGGGTATCTATTACGTAAAGGATACTCCTTCTCTTACTGTAGCCAAAAATGGAATCAATGAAAGCATATTGACTTCCCTTCTTGATTCCTATCGCAGGAATGCCAACCTGCTTCAGAAGATTGCCGAAACTCATCCGGAACGGATCGCTGACGCTCTGAATACCGTATATGACTATCAGAGCTTTACCAAAGATACTTCTCTTGGCGGAAAGACTCTGGATTCGACCGTACAGTATTTTCTTGCGCTGATTGCTTATGCGTGCTTAAGCGGAGCATTCCTCGGCGTACGGTTTGCCATGGACAGTCAGGCGAATCTCTCTGCTCTGGGCGCACGAAGGAGCATCACTCCTACCCACAAACTGACTCTGATTCTGATCGACATGTTGGTCATCGTTGCCGTTCATTTTTTGGATGTTCTGATCCTGAATCTGTATATCGTAAAAGTACTCGGTTTCAGTCTCGGAGACCAGGTCGGCACTCTGATTCTGATCAATCTGATGGGCAGTCTGATCGGCGTCTGCATGGGCATCGTTCTTGGCTGTGTCAGCAGACTCTCTCTGGGTGTACGCATGGGGCTGTGCGTTGCACTGACTTTGTTCCCCGGATTTCTGGCAGGTCTGATGTTTGGAGACATGAAAAACATAATCGAAACCAACTGCCCGATCCTCAACCGGATCAACCCGGCTGCTGTACTGAGCGATGCATATTACTGCATGGGTGTATACAACGACTCTGCAAGATTAACCCGCTGCCTGATCATACTTGCAGCCATGAGTCTTCTCTGCCTGATCGTCGCATTTCTTGGAGTAAGGAGGGAACGTTATGACAGTATTTAAGGGATTTATGACCATTACCAGACAGAACCTGAATATCGTATTCATGTATGTCGCTATCTTTCTTGCGATCTTCGTCATGGTTCAGAAGACGGGTGTTGGAGAATCTGCCTCCACATTTCAGATGGAACATCTTGAAATTGGTGTGATTGATCGAGATCAGAGTGAACTATCCAGAGGTCTGATACAATATCTGAATCAGTATCATACCGTAAAAACGGTTCCGGATGATAAAGCGGCACTTCAGGATGCCATGTTCTATCGCAATATCTACTATGCCGTCATCATTCCGGAAGATTTTGAGACCCGTTGTCTGGAAAACGGGGAAAAACTGCCGGTAACAAAGATCCCCGGAAGCAGCAATGGACATTATGTAGATCAGCAGATCAACTCTTTCCTGAACGAGATCCGTATTATGACCTCCGGCGGATATTCTCTGGAAGATGCGATAGCAGAAGTCTGTGCATTCACTCCGGAAACTTCTGACATCACACTTCTCACAGATAAAGATCACAACGGCGAGATGCCGGGGTATGCATACATGTATCAGTTTTTTCCGTATATCCTGATGTCAATTCTGTGTTATGCGATTGGTTACATTATGATATCTTTCAAAAAACCGGATCTGCAGAGACGAATCAATTGTTCTGCCGTATCCATCCGCAGCCAGAATCTGCAGATTATTCTCGGATACATCGTCATTGGTCTGGCTTTATGGGGCCTTTGCATTCTGATGTCTGTCATCCTGTACAAGAATTCTTTCCTTCAGGATTCTAACTGCTTTTACTATATCGTGAACTGCTTCTGCAATATGCTGGTATCACTGGCACTTGCCTTTCTGGTGGGAACGCTGATTAAAAAAGATGACCTTTTAAGCGCGATCGTCAATGTGATAACACTTGGAATGTCATTCACCTGTGGTGTATTCGTATCTCTGGACATTATGGGCAGGGGAATCAAGACCTTTGCACACTTTCTTCCCGTCTACTGGTACGAGATCAATAATCAGATGCTGGCTTACAATACAGTGCTTCATTCAGCACAACAACAGTCTCTCTATATCGGATATCTGATTCAGATATTATTTGCTGTCGCTATCCTGTGTGCTGCACTGGTTATCACCAAATGCCAACGGACAGAATAAAAAAGGAGTACTGGAAAATATTACTGTTTTCCAGTACTCTTTTTTTATTCTTCTCTTACTGGCACAATGGATACTTCTCTGTAAGCTCTGCAACCATTCCTTTTACTTTCTCAATGTTGTCTTCGCTCTGGATTACAAGCGCAATTCCTTCTGCGATCACATCCATGTCTTCTTCCTTCAGCCCTCTGGAGGTAACAGCCGGTGTACCCAGTCTGACTCCGCTGGTTACAAACGGAGATCTCGGATCGTTCGGCACCGTATTCTTGTTACAGGTGATATGTGCCTCATCCAGACGTCTCTCCAGCTCTTTTCCGGTAGTCTCCTCACCCGTCAGATCTACAAGCATCAGATGATTGTCCGTTCCTCCTGATACAATCTTTACACCGCGTTTCTGAAGACCCGTGCACAGTGCCTGTGCATTCTTCAGAATCTGCTTCTGATACTCAATGAATGACGGCTGGAGTGCTTCTTTGAAGCATACGGCCTTTGCCGCGATTACATGCTCAAGCGGACCTCCCTGGATTCCCGGGAACACAGCTTTGTTAAAGTTGAACTTATCAGCGGATTCCTGGCTGCAGAGGATCATTCCTCCTCTTGGTCCACGAAGCGTCTTATGTGTTGTCGTTGTCACTACATCTGCATACGGAATCGGGCTTGGGTGAAAACCTGCCGCCACAAGACCTGCGATATGAGCCATATCAACCATCAGATATGCCCCTGCTTCATCTGCAATCTCACGGAACTTTTTAAAATCAATGATTCTTGCATAAGCACTGGCACCGGCAATGATCATTTTCGGTCTCTCTTTTAATGCAATTTCTCTCACTTTTTCATAGTCGATAAATCCCTGATCATTTACTCCATAGGATACGATCTGAAAATATTTTCCAGATATATTGACCGGTGAACCATGTGTCAGATGTCCGCCGTGATCCAGATTCATTCCCATGACCTTGTCTCCTGGCTTAAGCATTGCAAAAAATACTGCAAGATTCGCCTGCGCGCCTGAATGCGGCTGTATATTCACATACTCACACTGAAATAACTCCTTCGCTCTTTCTCTAGCCAGATTCTCAACTACATCCACACACTGGCAGCCTCCATAATAACGTTTTCCAGGATATCCCTCCGCATATTTATTGGTCAACGGACTTCCCATTGCCGCCATTACCGCTTTACTTACCCAGTTTTCAGAAGCAATCAGTTCGATATGAGAATTCTGTCTTGCCATCTCTGCCTGAATTGCATCTGCAATCTCGCTGTCTACATTCTTTATTTCATCAAATGTGTACATCTTTCTTCCTCCTGCTTTTATAAAAACTTATTTATCAGAATAACATAATCTTTCTGCATTTTCCAGCATCTTACTT
>NZ_JAFBIZ010000007.1 GCF_021531995.1 Faecalicatena contorta | reverse complement strand
TTTTTGAGGTGATGATATGCATTTTCAACGGTTAGAAGATTTACGAATTGACCATGACAAGACACAGTCTGAAGTTGCAGATTACTTGGGATGTCAACGTGAAGTGTATCGCAGATATGAAAAAGGAACCCGTCAGATTCCCATTGATTTGTTAATGAAATTATCCACTTTATACGAAGTTAATCTTGATTATATGGTTGGGCTTACAGACATAAAAAAACCATATCCAAGGAAATAGATGTAATATTTCCATTCCCGGAATATGGTACTCTTTTATATGATTCCAAGATATATGCAGGCGTTTTTGATTCCATCTTCTGCCAGAGAAGTGGTAATATAATCGGCTGCAAGTTTTGCATCTTTTGAACCGTTCCCCATTACAACACCGATTCCTGCTGTTTGTAACATTCCAATGTCATTTGCACTGTCTCCGAATGCAATCGTATCGGCAAGATCCATGTCAAGCATCTCACATACTTTCCGGATTCCGGTTCCTTTATCATAACCCTTTGGAACCATCTCCACTACATATGGATTATGAATCAGAAAATGATAATAGGGAGAAAGCTCCCGAAAACAATTCTCACGATCTGCATGATCCGTTGCACAGGACAGTTTGGAGATCTCCCATCTGCCCCATTCTCCCTGAATCGTTCTCAGATAATCTCCCATCTCCCGGATCAGTTTCTGCCCATAGCGATCTTCTGCAAATTCATCCGGATCCATATACAGATAAGTTCTTCCCTCCAATATTGGCCGACATCCATACTTTCTTGCTGTCCGTATGGTATCTGCAGTCAGATCTACGTCCATCTTCTCATATAGTATCGTCTCATCGTGATATTCGATCATCGTACCACATCCGGACACGATTCCGTCAAATCCAATATTCAGAAGTTCTGGATTACGTATATATCCCTTTGTCCGTCCAGAACAGATAAAGGTTAGATGTCCATTCTTTTGTAACCTGTGAATGGTATCAATCGTACTGTCCGGTATGTAATTATTCCTGTCCCATATGGTTCCGTCTATATCAAAAAATACTGCTTTTTTCTTCTGCATATTGTGTACCTCAGTCATAATCTAATTCAGATTCTCAGTTCCGGAAAGCTTTGCCATCTTCTTCTTGAAAAAGTGATTGAATACTGCAATTACCCGTCCCACGCCAATGACTGCCATGACGGTTCCGATTCCGACTCCGATCAGCCTGCCTGCAAACAGGAGCCCGACACAGATCGTAATCGTGATATTAAACAGATCAAAACAATTCTTGGTGAAGCCTACTTCTTTTTTTACGCAGTCTGAGATTGCCTGTACAATTCCGTCTCCTGGATTCGGGATGATGCGCATATTCAGTGAAACAGCAGCTCCGATTCCGGTAAGGATAATCGCGGCGATCAGAGTCATAATACGTCCCGGAAAGCTACTGTAATATACACTTACACCAGGTGTATCATAGGCCGGAATCAAGGCGGAGAACAGATTCATGAAGCGGGTAAATATCAGGCTCAGCGGGAACTGAAGCACATCTTTCAAAAGTTTCAGCTTCAGATTACAGTTTCCGGTCTTGTAATGTTCTCTGATATGTAAGAGCATCTCCACAACGATAAATGAAGAATACTGGAGCAATGTCATATTTCCAAAATTTGTATTTAAAATTGTTGATATGCTATAGGAAACCGATATAATCGGCGATACTCCAAGCCCCGCTTTTGTATTTAGTATAATTCCCAGAGCCAGCACAAGAAGACCGCCAAGATAAAAGAAACCCCGGTAAATATTTGTTTTTTTCACTTCATCGCATTCCTTTTCCATATAAAATAAGGGACTGTTACAAATACTTTTGTAATAATCCCTTATATCATATCATTATATTTTCTTTTATGTAAGTAGTGTTTTACAGAATTCTTTCACTTACTTATGATATGGCTCTCCATTGATGATCCGGTAGCTCCGGTACACCTGCTCCAGCAGAATCACCCGCATCAACTGATGCGGGAAGGTCATTCTGGAAAAGCTGAGGGCATAATCTGATTTTTTTAGCACGGATGTTCCAAGTCCGATAGAACCGCCGATAATAAAGATGATATGACTGGTTCCCTGAATGCCCAGTTTTTCTATCTTTTCTGCAAGTTCTTCGGAAGACAGCAATTTACCGCCGATCTCCAGCGTAATGACATAAGCATCTTCTTTTATGTGTTTCAAAATACGTTCTGCCTCTTTTTCGCGTATTCCATTTTCAATCGTTTCACTGGCATTCTCCGGAGTCTTCTCATCAGCCACCTCTACAATCTCCAGCTTACAATATTTGCTGAGTCTTTTGCTATATTCCGCAATTGCTTCTTTCAGATACTTTTCTTTCATCTTTCCGACTGTAATAATCGTGATCTTCATATATTAGAGTACTCCTTTGACCGCTTCATAATCTCCATGAAATACCATTCCTTCCATACCGACAGCTTTTGCAGCCTCAATATTATCTGCCCTGTCATCAATGAAAAAGCATTCCTTCGCCGTCAGCCGGTAGCGTTCCAGAAGATATTCGTAGATTTTCTGATCCGGCTTTATGATGTGAATATCGCTGGATACCACAACTCCGTCAAAAAACGCAAGCGGTAAAAAGGAAGGAAAATAGTCATAAAAAGATGCACTTGCATTCGACAGTACGTAGAGTTTATATCCTTTTTCCTTTGCATATTTACAGAATTCCTCTGCTCCTTTGATCGGTTTCATGCACATGGACCAGTGGAGAGTACAGTTTTTCAATGCCGGGTGGAGATATTCTGGTACACGCAGTTTTACACGGTCATATAACTCTGCCTCTGTTATATTTCCAAGATCTGCATCGACCCACTCCCGCCCTTCAAACAATTCTTTTTTTATGATATCTTTTTCTTCTTTTTTCTCCAGAAAATGATCCAGGCAGACATCCGGATTATAATCCAGAAGTACATTTCCCATATCCAATATTATATTTTTTATCATAATTACCTCACATATTTTACGAATTCAATTCATACATGTATAATTCATGCAGCGCTCTGGTCGCACAGATATATTTTGCCCGTGCATGCATCGGATGCTCAGTCTCATGAAACACACCGAACACCTGATCAAATTCAAGTCCTTTCGCCAGATAGAACGTAGTAACAGTCAGTCCTTTCCGAAATGTACGGCTATCACGGTCAATATAATGGATTTCTTCCCCGCGAAGCTGTAACAATCGACAGATATCATCGGCTTCTTCTCTTGTCATCGTGATGATAGCAGCCGTTTCATAGCCTGCCTCTCCCAGATTTCTCTGCTTCAGTACTTCATCCAGCAGCTGATCTATGGAAATAAACTTCTGTTCCTGCACTTCTTTTCCATGACGATTTAGAAGTTCCAGATCTGTTACTTTGCCGATTTTTTCGGCATATTTTGCAATTTCTATCGTATTGCGGTAACTCTTGTTCATGATAATCTTTTGTATAGGGACGTCAAATATCTTCGACAGGAACTTTAATACATCCTGCTGTTTCGTATCCATCGTCTGTGCCCTGTCGCCAAGGATCGTCATGCGGCACTGAAAGATCTGATTCAGGATTACATATTGGAGGTAAGAATAATCCTGCATTTCATCAATTACCAGGTGCTTGATATTCCGATGTACTGCCATTCCCGTCAGGCGATACTTCAGATACAGCATCGGATATACATCTTCGTATTCCAGAATCCGTTTTTCATATTCCGTCTCCGGAAGCTTCTGATAACCGCAGTATTCCATCAGCCAGTTATAGATAGAATAGATATCCTTCGTTACGTACATCCGGTCAAATTTTTCCTGAATAACGTTTCGTTCTTCTTCACTCAGATCACGTCCACATAATGTCTCGTATTCATCAACGCAGTATTCCATGACTGCGTCCATACGCTTAAGAAGAGGAGTATTCGGGAATTTAAAATAAAACAGATGAATCAGATCTTCTTCCGTTTTCTTGATCCCTTTATATTCAAACTTTCTGAAATCCATCAGTTCATCTTCCAGAGAAGCGAGAAAACCTTCCATCTGTCCCACAAATCCTGCAGACTGTTTTGCTGCAAATCTGTTCTGCACTACCGGATCCGGGAACTTCATCATTCGTTCCAGATGATCATACCGATCTTCACAATCCGCAACCACACTCTTAAGTTCCCGGTAAGCAAACAGATCAAAACTCATCTCTTTTACATTTTCCTCTCCAAGTTCCGGAAGAATATGTGAGATGTAATCCGAAAACACACTGTTTGGAGACAGAATCAGAATATTGGATGATTTTAAACGTTCTCGTTCATGATAAAGAAGATAGGCAATACGATGAAGTGCAACGGAAGTTTTCCCACTCCCCGCAGCTCCCTGGATCACCAGGATTCTATCTTTCGTATTGCGAATAATCATGTTTTGCTCCTTCTGTATGGTACGCACGATATTTTTCAGCTGAACGTCACTGTTGGTGCCGAGTTCCTGCTTCAGAATCTCATCATCGATCTTTGTATCACTTTCAAATGCATAGATCATCTTTCCGTTTTTGATCTTGTACTGCCACTTGGAGGCAATCTCACCTGTCATGATGCCGACCGGTGCTTCATAGGATGCCGCTCCTTTGTCATAATCATAAAACAGGCCACTGACCGGAGCTCTCCAGTCATAGATCAATGGCTGCATGCCGGCTCTCGGTGCAAAATTTCCGATTCCGATATAAAATGTCTCTGCTTCGACATCTCCTTCATAGATAAAGTCCACACGTCCGAAAAACGGAGCATCCAGCATCTTTTTCAATCGATGAAGCAGTTTCAGCTTCTCCTGGTTATCATTAACCTGATGAAGCAGTGCCTGTTGATTATCAAAATCCTCATAACCATACTGATCCATCTCCGTATAATTTTCCCAGTAATATTCATGCATGTTCTGTATCTCTTTTTGTCCGGCTTCCAGGGAAAGGTCTACTTCTTCGATGCGTTTTTTAATTTTTCCTGTTACTTCCTTCAGAAATAACTCTCCATGACTGCTTTCCATACTTTTACATGTATCCCTTCTGATTATTCGTATTATTAGTAAATTCCCGTTACAAGGTTACCCGAGTGCTACATCCAGAATCATCATGATTACAAAACCGATGGCAAATCCGATGGTTCCTATGTTACTGTGTTCGCCTTCCGCAGACTCCGGAATCAATTCCTCCACGACTACGTAGATCATGGCTCCTGCAGCAAATGCAAGAAGATACGGAAGCACAGGTGTAATATATGCGGCAAGAAGCACAGTGATTCCTCCTGCAATTGGTTCTACGATTCCGGACAGCATTCCGGACATGAATGCCTTTCCACGTCCTCTTTCGCTTCGAATCGGAAGTGATACAATAAATCCTTCCGGAAGGTTCTGAATCGCAATTCCGATCGACAGTGCAAAAGCACCCGCCAGTGTAACATTGGCATTATCTGTAAGCAATCCGGCAAACACGGCTCCACTGGATATTCCTTCCGGTATATTATGAATCGTGACTGCCAGAATCAGCATCGTAGATTTTTTCAGGGAACACTTTGGTCCTTCTGCCTCTTCACATCCCAGATGAAGATGTGGAATCAGACGATCAAGGGCTAACAAGAATATGATACCCAGAAGGAAACCGGACGCGGCAGGAATAAACGCAAACTTCCCCATCGTTTTTGATATCTCCATGGCAGGGATCAGAAGTGACCACACGGAAGCAGCTACCATGACACCTGCAGCAAATCCGAGAAGTGCTTTTTGAATTGCCGGCCTCAGCTCATTTTTCATAAATAACACACATGCGGCTCCAAGTGTAGTGCCAATAAATGGAATGATTAAACCTGTAAATATTGTCATATATCCTCTCTCTTTCCAAAACATTATATATTATCATACCATATCTATTCCATTTGGTACAGAAAAAGTCCCTGTATCGTAGATAATCAGTATCTACAGAACAGGGACTTTGTATGCTTTATTATATTACATTATTATTTTGCTGATAACAGTTCATGAATACCTTTTGCACCGGCTTTTCCTGCACCCATGGCAAGGATTACCGTAGCTGCACCTGTAACAGCGTCACCACCTGCAAATACACATGCCTTGGAGGTCTGTCCATTGGACTCTTCTGCTACAATACATTTTCTCTTATTTACTTCCAGACCCTTGGTTGTAGAAGAGATCAACGGGTTCGGTGAAGTTCCAAGAGACATGATAACAGTATCAACTTCGATCTCATATTCAGATCCGGCAATCTCAACCGGACGTCTTCTTCCGGAAGCATCAGGTTCACCAAGTTCCATCTTGATGACTTTCATGCCTTTTACCCAACCATTTTCATCGACGAGAATTTCCTTTGGATTGGTCAGAAGATCAAAGATAACACCTTCCTCTTTTGCATGATGTACTTCCTCCACTCTGGCAGGAAGTTCTGCCTCACTACGACGATATACGATATGTACCTCTGCGCCGAGACGAAGTGCTGTTCTTGCAGCATCCATTGCTACGTTACCGCCGCCAACGACAGCAACTTTCTTGCCTGCTGCGATCGGTGTATCATAGGAGTCATCAAACGCTTTCATCAGATTACTTCTTGTCAGGTATTCATTTGCAGAGAATACACCGTTTGCGGTTTCTCCAGGGATGCCCATGAACATCGGAAGACCAGCACCTGAACCGATGAATACCGCTTCAAAATCTTCTTCTTCCATCAACTGATCGATGGTGGTAGACTTTCCGATTACTACGTTGGTCTCAAATTTTACGCCCAGTTCTTTTACTTTTTCAATTTCTTTCTTAACGACTTTCTGTTTTGGAAGACGGAACTCCGGAATACCGTATACCAATACTCCTCCCAGTTCATGTAACGCTTCGAAAACAGTTACTTCATAGCCGAGTTTTGCCAGATCACCTGCACAGGTAAGTCCGGACGGTCCGGAACCAATGACTGCTACCTTATGACCATTGGTTTTCTCTGCTTTTGCCGGCTTAATATCATTCTCAAGTGCATAATCTGCTACGAATCTTTCCAGTTTTCCGATGGATACCGGATCACCCTTGATTCCGCGGATACATTTGCTCTCACACTGAGATTCCTGTGGACATACACGTCCGCAGATAGCCGGAAGAGCGGAAGACTCACCGATTACCTGATATGCGCCTTCGATATCTCCATCTTTCACTTTTGAAATAAATCCCGGAATATTAATGGATACAGGACATCCCTGGATACATTTCGCGTTTTTACAGTTCAGGCAGCGCGTTGCCTCTTCCATTGCTTCTTCTTTGTTATATCCATAACATACTTCTTCAAAGTTTGTTGCTCTGACCTTTGGATCCTGTTCTCTAACAGGTACTCTCTTTAATACGTCTGCCATTACTCGTCACCTCCGCAATGTCCGCATCCACCATGGTGGGTGTCGCCTTCTTGTAATTTCAGAACAGCACGACCTTCCTGTGTCTTATACATCTGCTGTCTCTTCATTGCCTCGTCGAAATTGACAAGGTGTCCGTCAAATTCTGGTCCGTCTACACAGGCAAATTTTATCTCATCTCCAACATGCAGACGACATGCACCGCACATTCCGGTTCCATCAACCATGATCGGGTTCATGCTGACGATCGTTGGAATCTCAAGCTTCTTTGTGAGAAGACATACGAATTTCATCATGATCATAGGTCCGATTGCTACGCAGATATCATATTTATTGCCTTTTTCTACCAGTTCTTCAATCATGGTTGTAACCATACCGGCATGTCCATATGATCCGTCATCTGTACAAGGATAATAATTACCAGAAACAGCTTCCATCTCTTTTTCAAGAATCAGGAGATCTTTCGTCTTAGAACCAATAATAACATCCACATCTACTCCATGTTCATGCATCCATTTTACCTGCGGGTATACCGGAGCCGCACCTACTCCGCCGCCGACAAAGAGAATTTTTTTCTTTTTCAATTCTTCAATGTCTTCTTCGATCAGTTCAGAAGCATTTCCCAGTGGTCCTGTGAAATCACGGAAATAATCTCCTGCCTGTAATTCTTTCATCTTCATGGTAGATGCACCTACCGGCTGGAATATGATTGTGATTGTTCCAGCTTCTCTGTCATAGTCACAGATCGTAAGCGGGATTCTTTCCCCTTTTTCATCCATCTTAACGATTACGAACTGTCCAGGTTCACAATGTTTTGCTACACGAGGAGCTTCTACATCCATAAGAAAGATGTTAGCAGTCAATTGTTCTGCTCTTAATATCTTATACATCTTATTTCCTCCTATTTTGCGATATTAATTCTATAATAATACCCCTGCAGGATTTTCGCAAGTGATTATCGTTATTTAATTATCAATATTGAAAATTTTTTTCTAAAAATGAGGGAAAAAAAGCAGATGCCATGATGCACCTGCTTTTTCATATCTTAATCCTCTAGAAATCAACTTCTGTTCCGTAATATGTACATGTGAATAATTTTGCCATTGCCTTCGGATCAATTGCTCTGGGATTGGATCCTGTACAAGCATCACCAACTGCCAGTTCTGCAATCTTATCAAGTTTTTCTTTGAACTCGTCTTCATTAATGCCAAAGTCTTTCAGTGTTTTTGGAATGTTTAATTTTACATTAAATTCGTCAATCTTCTCACACAGACTGTTGATCAAAGCTTTTTCTGACGTTCCTGCAAGTCCCATTCTGCGTGCAATCTCAGCATAACGTGATGCGGCAACCGGATCCTTGGCATTGTATTTGATTACATATGGAAGGTAGATTGCATTGGCACATCCATGAGGAATATGTCCGGTAGAGAATGCTGCTCCTGTCTTATGTGCCATAGAATGCACGATACCAAGCAGTGCGTTAGAGAAAGCCATTCCTGCCAGACACTGCGCATAATGCATCTGCTCTCTGGCTTCCATATTGCCATTATAAGAAGCCGGAAGATAATCAAGTACCATTTCAATTGCCTGCAGTGCAAGTGGATCTGTAAATGGACAATTTAATGTAGACACATAAGCCTCAATCGCATGTGTAAGTGCATCCATACCTGTATAAGCAACCTGTTTCGCAGGAAGACCCATAACAAGATCAGGATCTACAATGGCTACATCCGGTGTAATATTAAAGTCTGCAAGCGGATATTTTACACCTGTCTGATAGTTTGTGATAACTGAGAATGCGGTTACTTCTGTTGCAGTTCCGGAAGTAGAAGGAATTGCCGCAAATTTTGCTTTCTGTCTTAATTCCGGGAAGTTAAACGGAATACACAGATCTTCAAATGTGGTATCCGGATATTCATAGAAAGCCCACATTGCTTTTGCAGCGTCAATTGGAGATCCTCCACCCATTGCAACAATCCAGTCCGGTTCAAATGCGCGCATTGCTTCCGCACCTTTCATAACGGTCTCAACAGACGGATCTGGTTCTACACCCTCGAATAATTCCACTTCCATTCCGCCTTCCTTCAGATAGTTAACTGCCCGGTCCAAAAATCCCTGACGTTTCATAGAACCACCGCCGACAACAAGGATTGCCTTTTTCCCTTTTAAATTCTTCAGCTCTTCAAGGCATCCTTTTCCGTGATACACATCTCTTGGTAAAGTAAATCTTGCCATTGTACAATCTCTCCTTTTAAAATGATGTTTTGTTAAATCTTTATCAAAATTATAAACCCGTTAAATATTTAACGCAATATATATTTCATAGAAAATTGTATTTTTTTCAGTACAAAAAAGGCTACTGCTTATTACAGTAGCCTTTCATTAATTACCACTATTATATACATAGTTTCTTGTTGTAATATCACTGGTCCGTCCTTTTGCATTGACAAGAATTGCTTTAAATATTGTCTCACCTTCCGGCATTGGAATCGGGCCGGTATACTTCGTAGATGCAGTCGTTGGATCACTCTTGTCCATTGTATAATATGCTTCATATCCATCCGGAACTTTTATCTCAATCTGCATCGCAGATTCATATTGCCCTGTTGAAGGTGATACTGCCGGAGCATCTTCCACAGGAAGCTCCACTGTATACGTCTTCTTTGACGGAAGACTTGGAATTCCATCCTTGTTGACCGCAATTGCTGTGATTACTGTTTCTCCCTCTTTAATCTGGATCGGGGAAGAATACTTTTCACTGTTCGTAGTCGGATTCTTTTCATCTGTCGTGTAATAGATCGTATAACCTTCCTCTGCAGTCAGTGTCAGCTCCTGTACATCATCATATACTGTTTCTGAATCAAGACTGAATTCTGGTTTGCTGATCACATATTCCGATAATGCATCAACTACACTGTCCTCGGCATCTTCAAGGAGAATCGGGATCTCCTCTTTCTGATCCGTGTCCATGTAATATTGAATACATGCATTATACAGGTCAACATTATCTTTCTGCTTATCGATTGCATTCAGGAAAACACTTTCTGCCTTATCTTCATTCTTCTGCGCAAGATATACCTTTGACAGTCCGATATATGCATCTGCTCTTTTTTCATCTTTGGATAATGCCTTTTCAAAATAAGATTCTGCAAGGTTATAGTCTTTATTATTCAGATTTTTATTTCCTTTATTGATCATTCCAAGATAGGAAGTCTGATATGCCGCAATACCTACAATCAGGATAATCAGAAGAAGACTGCCAATAATCAGAAGAGCTCGTTTTCTTTTTCTGCGTCTGATCGCTTTTCTACGCTCTGCCTGTCTTCTTCGTCTTTCCCGTTCGGACATCTGTCTGCCAGTCGTTCTGGTGGAAGTTCTGGTTCTTCCGGTTGTTCTCCTGTTGTCATTTTTCTGGAAATCACCGGTATTTCGGATGGAATCATAGATTTCTTCCGCATCGTAACTGTTATCTCCGGTGATGGCGCCCTTGATCTGCGCCGTCAGCATATCATCCAGCGGATTGTAGTCAGGGACAATACAGACTTCTTTTCCGCAATGACTGCAATATAATATTCCCTCAGGTATTATGTGTCCACAGTACCTACATTTCATCTTCCGAGTTCCTCCTGCCTGATTGCTGATTCGTATACTGTTCAAATTCTTCAGAAGTCATCAGTACTTTTCTTGGTTTTGTCCCCTCTTCCGGTCCGACAACTCCCGCTTCAAACAGCTGATCCATAATCCTAGCCGCTCTGTTAAATCCAATCTTGAACGCTCTCTGAAGCATTCCGATTGATGCTTTTTCTTTCTCAATGATCAGTCTTCCGGCTTCTGTAAAATATACGTCTCTTCCATCATCTTCTAAAGCAGAAGTAATACCTCCGCTCTGACACGTATTAACATGCTGCACCACTTCATCATTATATGTAGCATCTCCATTTTGCCTGATCAGGTAATCAACGACTTCCTGAACTTCAGAATCCGTCACAAAGGATCCCTGCACGCGTGCCGGCTTCTGATAGCCGGCAGGATAAAAGAGCATGTCTCCCTTACCGAGAAGTTTTTCTGCACCATTCATATCAATGATGGTTCTGGAATCGACTCCTGATGATACAGAAAACGCAATACGAGATGGCATATTTGCCTTGATCAGGCCAGTAATAACATCTACAGATGGTCTCTGCGTCGCAAGAACCAGATGGATTCCTGCTGCTCTGGCAAGCTGCGCCAGACGGCAGATTGCTTCTTCCACTTCTCCGTGTGCCACCATCATCAGATCTGCAAGCTCATCCACGATCACCACGATCTGTGGCATCGGTTTTAACGGATCTCCGTTTTCATCCTGCATGCCCCTGATCTTCTCATTATATCCCTTCATATCACGCACCTGGTTGTCGGCAAATTCCTTATATCTTCTTGTCATCTCTGCAACCGCCCAGTTCAGTGCACCTGCAGCCTTCTTAGGGTCTGTGACAACCGGAATCATAAGGTGTGGAATTCCATTATATACACTTAATTCTACTACTTTCGGGTCGATCATGAGCAATTTTACTTCCTCCGGCCTGGCCTTATACAAGATACTCATGATCAGTGTATTGATGCAGACCGATTTTCCGGAACCTGTTGCTCCTGCGATCAGAAGATGCGGCATCTTTGCAATATCTGCAATGACCGTGTTGCCTGCAATATCCTTTCCGACTGCAAAAGCGACCTTCGAAGTACAGTTTTTAAATTCATTCGTTTCCAGAAGGTCTCTGAGTCTGACTGCAGTATTTTCTTTATTTGGCACTTCAATACCGACAGCCGCTTTTCCGGGGATCGGTGCCTCGATCCGAATATCCGCAGCCGCAAGGTTCAGTTTAATATCATCTGCAAGCCCGACAATCTTGCTTACTTTTACTCCCATTTCGGGCTGAAGCTCATATCGTGTCACAGATGGTCCGCAGCTGACATTCGTAATTGTAACATTTACACCAAAGTTCTGCAGTGTCTGCTGAAGCTTCATTGCAGTTTCCCGTAAATGAGCATCTGACTCCCCGGCAGTCCTTTTTCCCCGTTTTAGCAGAGATATCGGGGGGAATTTATACGGTTTTTTCGGTTTTGCCGCTTCTGCTGCAACACTTGCTGCAACATTCGCAACCTCTCCTGCAATTCCTTCTTCGCTCATTTTGCTTTTTTTCTTTGGAACATCTGCCACATCATCTTCCGGCGTTTTTGACACACCTTCCTGTGCCTCCGTCTCGATTTCATCCTCTTCATAAGGCTCCGCACGATTGATCACAAAATCTGGTTTTTCAGGACCTCTTGCTTCCTTAGGATCAACAGGAAGTTCCTTAACTTCCGGAGATTTTTGAGCAATCGTAGTATCAAATGACACACCCTCTACGTGTCTGTCACTTCTCTTTCTTCCTTTTCCCTCTCTGTCATCAGAGGTTCGACCGGTTTCTGCCTTTATTCTTTCTTCTTTCTGCTTTTTCTTTTCTTCTGCATGTTCACGCCTCTTTCTTGCGTCTTCTCTGGCCCTGTCATAGGCTTTTTCACTTCCGCTCCTGACACCCTTAAGTGCAGACTTTCCTGTGATAAGAACCATGCAGATAATCATCAGTATGATCGTTACAACATATGTTCCTGCGGTTCCGATCGCCGGCACCAGTACAGATGTCAGTTTCTCACCAATGAGTCCACCCAGTTCATTGATCAGATGAAGAAGCATCCCTGCTGATACGGTAAATATCAGACCTGCAGTAACTTTCATATATGCAATCCCATTTTCTTTATTCGATATAAGAAATGCAACCATTCCAAATAAAAGGAAAGGCACCGCATATGCAATCCATCCAAATATCTTTAGAAGAATTTCCGAGATCGTCTCCCCTACGAACCCGCCAATTCCAAAATTACTGATCAATATCAGAATACTGACTGCAAGTGTCACCCATACAATGATCTCATCTCTTACAAAACTTGACTGCGTAGTTTTATTTTTCGCCTTTCGCACAGTTTTACGCTTTTTTGACTTTCCAGCCATGTAATCTCCCCCTTATTTATGGCGATACTATCTTATAGTATACCATTATTTCAATAAGCTGTCATTACACATTTTCACTCTTTTTCCGTATCCATATATCAATCATTTCGTGCAATTTATGCAATGCACTGTTTAATCCTCCCACCTCGTCTATCAGACCTTCTTTTACTGCCTCTTCCCCCTCCAGAAGTGTTCCCACATCTTTTACAAGTTCCGTAGGATTCAGCATCAGTTCCTCAATTCTCTCTTTCTTCATATGAGAGTGATCCGCCAAAAACTTTGTAATGCGATCCTGCGTCCGTATCATATTATGCAGACTCTGGGGAACGCCGATAAACATTCCGTTAGACCGAACCGGATGTATGATCATCGTACCACTCGGAACAATAAAGGAATATTGTGCGGAGACGGCCAGCGGCCCTCCGATAGAATGACTTCCGCCCAACACCAGTGATACGGTCGGTTTACTGAGTGATGCGATCATCTCCGCAATGGAAAGTCCGGCCTCTACATCACCTCCCAGTGTATTGAGAAGTATCAGTATTCCATCAATCTCTTCGCTGTCTTCGACTTCCGCAAGCATAGGAAGAAGGTGTTCATATTTTGTTGATTTTGTATTTCCGGATACTGCTTCATGACCTTCAATTTCTCCAATGACCGTCAGTAATTTGATTCTGTGTTTGTCTTTTCCTTCTTCCAGATTCAGACTACCTGTTTCCCGGATCTGCTCCGTCTTTTCTTCTTCATTCTGTGTTTTTTTCCGTGAATCTGTATTATCGCTCTGCATACTAAAAATACCTCCATACTTTTTCAATTAGTATGGAGGTATTCAGATAATTTTATACCTGTTCCAGAGCCTGCTTGAGGTCTGCAATAATATCATCTATGTGTTCAATTCCCACGCTGAATCTGATCAGATCCGGCTGTACTCCTGCTTCCAGAAGCTCCTGATCGTTCATCTGGCGGTGTGTATGACTTGCCGGATGAAGTACACAGCTTTTTGCATCTGCAACATGAGTTACGATAGAGATCATCTTCAGGCTGTCCATCATGCGTACGCAGGCATCTCTTCCGCCCTTTACACCAAACGTAATAACGCCGCAGGTTCCATTTGGCATATATTTCTTTGCAAGATCATAATACTTGTCACCTGGAAGTGATGGACAATTTACCCATGCAATTTTTTCATGGTTCTGGAGATACTGCGCTGCAGCCAATGCATTTTCACAGTGTCTTTCCATACGAAGATGCAGAGATTCCAGCCCCAGATTCAAAAGAAATGCATTCTGAGGAGATTGTATGGATCCCAGATCTCTCATTAACTGGGAAGTTGCCTTTGTTATGTAAGCGCCTTTCCCGAAACGCTGTGTATATACAATTCCATGATAGGTCTCATCCGGTGTTGTCAGTCCCGGGAATTTATCTGCGTATGCTTCCCAGTCAAAGTTTCCACTGTCAACGATTGCTCCACCTACCGCTGATGCGTGTCCGTCCATATACTTTGTTGTAGAATGTGTCACAATATCTGCTCCCCATTCAAACGGACGGCAGTTAACCGGTGTTGCAAAAGTATTATCCACAATAAACGGAACCCCATGTGCATGTGCAACCTTTGCAAATTTTTCAAAATCCAGAACAGCAAGGGATGGATTCGAGATTGTCTCTCCGAACATTGCCTTGGTATTCTCCTGAAATGCTGCGTTTAATTCCTCTTCTGTACAGTCCGGATCAACAAACGTAGCATCTACCCCCATTTTTTTAATCGTGTGTGCATACAGATTATAAGTTCCGCCATATATTGCAGACACACACACGATATGGTCTCCCTGTTGTGCAATATTCATGATCGCATAGAAACTTGCCGCCTGTCCGGAAGAAGTCAGCATTGCCGCAACTCCGCCTTCCATATCACAGATCTTTGCTGCCACTGCATCGTTGGTTGGATTCTGAAGACGGGTATAGAAGTAACCACTGTCTTCCAGATCAAACAGTCGTCCCATCTGGTCACTGGAATCATATTTGAATGTTGTACTCTGATAGATCGGCAGAGATCTTGGCTCTCCGTTTTTCGGTGTGTATCCTGACTGTACACACTTTGTTTCAATCTTATAATTGCTCATGTTCCCTCTCCTTATGAATAAAAGTATCTCTTTTGTAATTCCCGAACCATATCGATATATAAATCCCTGCATTCTTCTTTTTTATCTTTCTCAATCAGCCGAATACATGGATGCAGATAATTCTTATACAGCCCTTCATATATCTCCGGTGCATTCGGGCGCATACCTACTGCCATTACGATTCCGGGAGCAATATCGTAATACTCCTCTATCAATTGTCTTCCCGATTCTGTCTGTGCCAGATAATCATCCCGATACCTGCGAAGGGTTTCCAGTTCATAGCAGTCATCCGGCTGATTGCGGCTGGAACATACCGCAGTCGTAATATAGCAGAGTCTGTTTTTAAAGCCGCTCTGGATCAGATCATACGATGATTCCGAGAGCGTGTAACCTGTAACCGGCAGCTCATTCCAGATTTCAATCATCCTCACTGTCAATGGATTGCCCTGGTCCCTTTTATTATGAAAAACACTGTAATTCACCAGAGGAATCACATATACTGCCATTGTCATATTATAATCTGCAGAGAAACGATCTTTCTGTCTCTTTGAAGAGATATCCTCCAGCTTTTCTTTCGCATACCTGGGAATGACTTTGGCGTATGATTCCAGTTCTTCCCGATCAGTATCTTCGCTGCATGCATCTGCCAGTACATTCAGACATTCCTGATTGCCACGGTACAATATCTGAAATGTTTCTGCATATGTTTTTCTTTTGAACATATGCAGAAGGTCCAGTGAATCATCAAATAACTTTTTCAGTCCAGCTTCAGCTTTGCATTCTGCCATCCTTCTCCTCCTGTATCACAGAGAGATTATTCATCCCAGTTATGATATACGTCCTGTACATCGTCATCATCATCCAGCATATCCAGCGTCTTCTGAATATTGGCAATATCCTTTGGATCCGTAAGTTCCACATATGTCTGAGGGATCATTGTCACCTCTGCAGAAGCCATCGGAATTCCTGCTTCTTCTATCGCAAGACGCACCGTGCTGAAATCATCAGGATCCGTCAGAATCTCATAACTGTCTTCTTCCTCTACAAAATCCTCTGCACCTGCATCCAGTACCTGCATCATCAGCTCATCTGCGTCTCCCTCATACTCTTCTTTATCAATCACAATCTGACCTTTTTTGTCAAACATAAATGAAACGCATCCCGGAGTACCCACATTACCACTGCCTTTTGTAAACGCATTTTTTACATTGGAAGCGGTACGATTCTTATTATCTGTCAGTGTCTCAACAATGATGGCAGTCCCGTTCGGTCCATATCCTTCATATGTAATATGTTCATAATTGGCAGCATTTGCATCTCCTGCTGCACGCTTGATATTTCTTTCAATCGTATCATTCGGCATGTTGTTGGATTTTGCCTTTGCGATTACATCGCGCAGCTTACTGTTATTGGCAGGATCTGAACTTCCGCCCTCTTTAACCGCAACTGCAATTTCCTTTCCGATCTTTGTAAAGATCTTTCCCTTTGCAGCATCATTTTTTTCTTTCTTATGTTTAATATTGGCAAATTTTGAATGTCCTGACATTTTTTAACCCTCTCTTTATCTCTATTTTCGCACTTTTTAATTCTATCACGCTTCCGGATGTTTTTCAATCTTAACTCTCTGTATTGTATTATTGTCCACAAGAAGAATCGTAAATCGATATCCCTGATAATCAACCTCGCAATGCTCATCTTCCGATGGGATTCTGTCAAGCTGATCGATCAGGAATCCATTCAGAGTCTCAAACTCTTCCTTTTCAAACTGCAGCGGTATAAGATCTTCCAGATCTTCCAGTTCGGTCATTCCATTCACAAGATAGCTTCCGTCTGCCTGCCGTGATATCATCTCCTCCTCTTCGTCATGCTCATCCAGAATGTTTCCGACGATTTCTTCCAGAATATCTTCCATTGCTACGAGTCCCGAAGTCTGCCCATACTCATCCAGCACGATCACCATATGATTTTTTTTCGCCTGCATTTCTTTAAAAAGTGTATCTATACTTTTCGTTTCAGGGATATATGTAACCGGTCTTATATATTCTTTCAACTCTTTTACCCGTTTTTTCCGGTTGTTCTCATCCAGATAACAAGCTGTTGCTTCTCTCAGATGTATGATTCCGGTAATTTCATCTATATCTTCTTCATAGATTGGAAATCTGGAATAATTCTCTTCCAGAATAAACCTGAGAGCATCTTCAAGCGTTTCATTCCCATCGATTGCAACAATGTTTTTCCGATGCGTCATGATATCCTTTGCATCTTTATCCATATACCGGAAAATATTGCGAATCAGCTCTGCGGCTTCTTTCTGAGTGTCCTCATCCATCTCATCTTCCAGCTGGAATATCTGCTTCATTCTGCCAAACAAACTTCCTTCTATCATAATTAACTATCCTCAAACTCCTTTTCTATGTATGAAGCTCCAAACTGACTTTCAGAGCCTCATCTACTTTGTTCATTATCTCTTTATCCAAATGGCATACCAGATCTTTCAGTCGTTGTTTGTCTATTGTCCGAATCTGTTCCAACAGAATTACAGAATTCTTCACAATCTGATATCTCCTTGCATCTATCTCAATATGTGTCGGCAATTTTGCCTTATTCATCCTGGAAGTAATCGCTGCACAGATCACAGTCGGGCTGTGACGGTTGCCCATATCATTCTGTATGATCAGTACCGGACGAATGCCTCCCTGTTCGGATCCGACAACCGGACTAAGATCTGCATAATATATATCTCCACGCCTTACCTGCACTTTTCATTCACGCTCCGATTTTACATGATAACATAAGTATCTCCATCTTTTTCGGATGTATTCTTCAAAATGCAGGAACCTGCAGAATCAGAGGAAATAATCTACCTGTTCCACGATTTCTCCATGCCGGATATACTCTCTCGGAATTCTCTTTCCGAGATTGCATACAAATTCATAATTAAATCTTCCTGAAAGCTCACTCAGGGTTTCTACCGGAATGACCTCATTCCCGTCCTTCCCGATCAACGTCACTTTGTCGCCGAATTTAACATCATCTATGCCTGTAACATCAACCATGAACTGATCCATACATACTCTTCCGAGAATCGGTGCTTTCTGTCCATGAATCAGAACATATCCCTGGTTAGACAGACTGCGGGGATATCCATCTCCATATCCAACCGGAATCGTGGCAACTTTCGTCAGATGAACTGTCGTATATGTTCCTCCGTAACTAATCTTTCTGCCTTCTTCTACCCACTTTACAAAAGCCACATGACTGATCAGCTCCATTGCAGGCTTAAGAGGAACATTTTCTTTTTCCACTTCATCCGACGGATACATTCCGTAGGTCGATATACCTGCACGTACCAGATTCAGATTGGCTTCTTTCATATCAATGATACCTGCACTGTTGGAGCAGTGATAATAAGAAAATACAACCTTTCTTTCTTCCAGTGCCCGTTTCATCCACAGATACTGATGGATCTGTTCCTGTGTATACGTCTTATCCGTTTCATCCGCTTTGGAAAAATGTGTAAACATTCCTTCCATAACCAGATTGGGAAGTTTGCTGATGGCGGCAATGATGTCTGCATTTTCTTCTGTGATCTGAAAGCCCAGACGTCCCATTCCCGTGTCCAGCTTAATATGGACATATACTTTTCTTCCCATACGCTGTGCAAGTTCAGAGACTTCTTCAGCCATCTCTCTTGTATATATTGTCATGCGAACCTCATTCTCAATCATGTCTTCCCATTGATCCGGAAAGATACAGCCAAGAACAAGTATCGGCTTTCTGATTCCTGCATTCTTCAGGTGAACAGCTTCGTCAAGCGTTGCTGCTGCAAATCCCCAGATATACTCTTTCGGATCCAGCACTTTTGCAATCTGTGCAGCTCCGTGCCCATACCCGTCCATCTTAATGACGGCCATGATCTGAACACCCTCTTTAATATTGTTTTTCATCATCTCTATATTATATTCAACTGCATCCAAATCGACTCTGGCCATAACTCTGCTATATTTCTTCATAAGCCAACTCCTCCTGATCTATTAATACCTTGCTTAAACTCTCAATAAGATCTTCTGCCATAACGCTATAGCTTCCCATTATCTTTCGGGCATAATCTCCGCAGCAGCCGTGCAGATAGACTCCCAGAACTGCTGCATCATATCCGTTTACTTTCTGTGCCATCAGACCTGCGATTATCCCCGCAAGGACATCTCCTGATCCGGCTTTTGCCATCGCACAATTGCCGGACAGATTCACATATATGCGGGATTCTGAAGATGCAACCATCGTTCTGGCGTCTTTCAACGCCACGACTGCCGGATATTGTTCCGTAAATTCTCTCAGAACAGTTGTCCGGTGTTCCCGGATCTCTGATACCATTCTGCCGGACAATCGTTCCATCTCTTTCATATGAGGAGTCAGCACGATCTCTCCGTTCGATATCTGCTTCAGTGCTTCCATATTCTCTGATAACAGATTCAGTCCATCCGCATCAATCACACACGGAACCTTTATATTTTTCAGTGTTGTCTGTAAGATCTGCTTCGACAGACCGTTCGTTCCAAGCCCGGATCCGATGCATACAGTATCTGCCCACGCAAGAAGCGAACACAGTTTTTCTTCTTCAAAGGTCTCGTAGGCAGTAATAATTGCTTCCGGCAGCAGAGTCTGAAGAATGACACGATTCTCCTCCGGAGTATAGATCTGCACCAGTCCCGCTCCGGTCCGATATGCTGCTTTGGCATTCAGATATGCTGCTCCTGACATTCCTCTGCTTCCGGCAATCACCAGAAGCTTTCCGTATGTTCCTTTATGTGAATCCGCCTTTCTGACTGGCAGCAGACGGCTATATTCTCTTCTCTCATACGTATATGCCACAGATATGTCATCTTTGATCCTGTCTGTGCAGATACCTATGTCAACAGGATAGATCTCTCCGGCGTATTCCCGTCCCGGATACATCTGCAGACCCAGTTTTTCAAGCTGAAAAGTAACCGTAATATCTGCATGAAATGCGATTCCAAGCACCGCACCATTCCCGGAAGAGATTCCGGACGGAATATCAACTGCAACCTTTATTCCTGTTGAACGATTCATCTGATCGATGATCTCACGATAATGACCCTCAATCTTTCTGCTCAGTCCCACGCCAAAGATCGCATCGATCAGAACGCTGTATTCTGCCTCTTCGTATCCAGATATAATCCTTCCTCCGGCTTCCTTAAGAAGACGTATCTGTTCTTTTGTCTCTTCTGTACAGTGCTCCTTATTGCCAATAAAACACGCGGTAACCGGATATCCCATCTTTGTAAGAATTCTCGCAATTGCCAGACCATCTCCGCCATTATTACCGGAGCCACATACAACACAGACCCTGGACAGATCCAGATATCTGTCCGTCATTACCTGCACACAGCATCTGGCAGCCCGTTCCATCAATACAAGGGACGGAGTACCTATTGTCTGGATCGTATATTGATCTTCTGCCTTCATCTGACTGCCATCCACCAGATATCGCATTGTCTCACCCCCATATCAAAGAACGTGTAAGAACAGGCATGTCTGTACATACCGGACCTTACACGTCTACATTATCTTTATTTTTTGTGTTCTTCGTTATAACGACTTATATTATAGGATAACTGCATAAGACTTTCAGACAAATGCACATTTTCCACAATAATATTCTCTGGAAGATTCAGGTCTGTATGTGCAAAATTCCAGATCGCACGTACCCCGTTTTCAACCAGCATATTCGCAACCTCAATTGCTTTTTCCTTTGGAATCGTAAGAACAGCAATGTCTATATTATTATTCTGTACAAAAGACTTCAGATCATCCATCATACGTACCGGAACACCCCGGATTGCCACACCCTCCAGCCGTGGATTCACATCAAAGATTCCCTTTAAAATAAAACCACGTTTTTCAAATGCTGCATAGTTAGCCAGTGCCTGTCCCAGATTACCTGCTCCGATAATAATTATATTGTGATCTTCTTCAAGTCCAAGAATCTTACCAATCTCTGTATACAGATACTTTACATTATATCCATATCCCTGTTGACCAAATCCTCCGAAATTATTAAGATCCTGACGAATCTGTGATGCAGTCACTTTCATTCGTTTACTGAGATCATTTGAAGAGATTCGTTCTACTCCATTTTCTAAAAGTTCTCCCAAATATCTGTAATATCTTGGCAACCGTCGTATTACCGCCTGCGATATCTCTCTTCCTTCCAATGTATTCACCTTCCTGTTATAGTCTAAAGATATTATATAAAATCGGAAGATTAATGTCAAACAATAGTTGTAATTTACACCATTTCCGTTATAATTATATCGTATGTAAAGGAGGAAATACCATGATATTAGCATGCCACGGAATCAACAAATCCTTCGGTGAAAACGTCATTGTCGCCGATGGGTCATTTCACATAGAGGATCATGAAAAGGCTGCACTGGTTGGACCAAACGGCGCAGGAAAGTCTACTCTCCTGAAGATGATCGTCGGAGAACTGCCTTCTGACGGCGGAAGTGTCATTCTCACAAAAGGGAAGACACTCGGTTATCTTGCGCAGCACCAGATGATGCAAAGTGGCAATACCATCTATGAGGAAGTGAAGCTTGCCAAGTCAGAGATCATCTCCATGGAACAACAGATTCGTTCTATCGAACTGGAATTAAAACATCTCTCCGGCGCGGAACTGGAAGCACGTCTGAACACCTATAATCGCCTGACTGCCACTTTCGAACGCGCCAATGGATATGCCTATGAAAGCGAAATTACGGGCGTTCTTAAGGGGCTTGGATTTACAGAAACTGATTTCTCCAAGCCGGTTGACACACTTTCCGGCGGACAGAAAACGCGTGTATCTCTTGGAAAGCTGCTCCTCACAAAACCGGATATTCTCCTGCTGGATGAGCCAACCAACCACCTGGATCTGAATTCCATCTCATGGCTTGAAACCTACCTTCTCAACTATCCAGGGGCTGTTCTGATCGTCTCTCATGACCGGTACTTTCTGAACAAAGTTGTCACAAAGGTACTTGAAATTGAGCAGGGATCTTTGATGACCTATCAGGGCAATTACAGCGATTACGCTGCCAAGAAAAAGCAACTTCGGGAAGCACGCCTGAAAGAATATCTGAACCAGCAGCAGGAAATCAGACACCAGGAGGCTGTCATCGAAAAGCTGCGTTCTTTCAACCGTGAAAAATCCATTAAACGTGCGGAAAGCCGCGAAAAAATGCTGGAAAAAATGAAGCCTGTAGAAAAGCCTCAGGAGCTGAATGCGGAGATTCATCTGACGCTGGAGCCTTCCTGTGTCAGCGGAAATGATGTGTTGACGGTAGAACACTTAAGCAAATCATTTCCGGGTCAGACTTTATTTTCTGACATCAGCTTCGAAATAAAGCGAGGAGAACATGTTGCAATCATCGGCGACAATGGGACTGGCAAAACTACATTACTGAAAATCCTGAATCAGGTGGTTTCAGCTGACAGCGGAACCTTCTCGCTTGGAACGAATGTAAAAATCGGATACTATGACCAGGAACATCACGTCCTTCATATGGAAAAAACAATCTTCGATGAGATATCGGATGACTATCCGACACTGACAAACACTCAGATCCGCAATGTTCTTGCTGCCTTTCTCTTTACCGGAGAGGATGTCTTCAAACAGATCAGTTCTCTGAGCGGCGGGGAGCGCGGACGTGTTTCACTGGCAAAGCTGATGCTTTCAGAAGCGAATTTTCTGATCCTGGATGAGCCAACCAACCATTTGGATATCACCTCCAAAGAAATTCTGGAAAAGGCATTAAATGATTATACCGGAACCGTATTGTACGTCTCTCATGACCGTTATTTTATCAACCAGACCGCAACAAGAATCCTGGATCTGGTAAATCAGACATTTGTCAATTATATTGGTAATTATGATTATTATCTGGAGAAAAAAGAAGAACTGACAGCCATCTATGCCGGCAGCACTGCTTCAACTCCAATTCCCGGAAGTGTAAAAGCCGCTTCTTTTGCAGCAAAATCTTCCGCGAATTCCATCACAGATTCCAAACTCAGCTGGCAGGAACAAAAAGAAGCTCAGGCGCGGGAACGAAAACGAAAAAATGAATTAAAAAAGACGGAAGACCGCATCTCTGATCTCGAAGAACGCGATGCCGAAATCAATGAATTAATGATGCAGGAAGAGATCTTTACGAACTCAGTAAAATGTCAGGAACTGGCAAAGGAAAAAGCTTCCATCGCAGAAGAACTCACAGAATTATATGAAAAGTGGGAAGAACTTGCAGAATAAATAAAGGAAACATTATAAAAACCAGGATATCATCTTTCCGGATATGATATCCTGGTTTTTCATGTACAAGCAACGCTCCCTGATACTTATTCGCTTATCTCAGCTTTTCTTGTGGATAATATTATTATATAAATTTACATCTGATGCCTGACCACCGTATACTCATCTCCATAACTGTAATACGGACAATCCCGATATGTATTTGTCACAAACCGATATAGCTCGTCCTCATCCAGATCCATCTGACAGACGTAACAGTCATAATCTTCATCATATTCATAATGTGCACAGGACTCACAATTACTTTTCATACCACACGACTCCTTTCATGGGAACCAGTATAACACATCTGCAAACAAATCAAAAGTCTAAAAACATCTTCGAAATTCCAGGATAACGTCACAAAATATATGCATAAAACTTAAATTGTTATATAGGCAGAATCCCTGTATCACAACTGCAGACATTTCGCACAGATACAAGCTGAAATCCTGCATCTACTTTAACCAGACGCGAACGCTTTCGTGAGCGGCTTTGGTTGTAGTTGATGCATAGTTCAGCGAAGTGGGTGCGAGGCTGCATGTTGTCATACAGGGATTCGTCCTATAACAAATTATATTTATTGCATAATTTACTGTAATTTTTCCGCAATTGCTTTGATAAAGTTCTCGCTGTTCAATACAGTTGGATTCTCCAGCGTTGTAATCAGTGCCAGATCTTTTGTCATCTTTCCTTCTTCAATCGTATCAATCGTTGCCTTTTCAAGCTTATCGGCAAATTCCATCAATTCCGGATTGCCATCCAGCTCGCCACGTTTTCTCAGTGCACCTGTCCATGCAAAGATCGTTGCAACAGAATTGGTTGATGTCTCTTCCCCTTTCAGATGCTTATAATAATGGCGCTGTACCGTTCCGTGTGCAGCTTCATACTCATAATATCCTTCCGGTGATACCAGTACAGAAGTCATCATGGCAAGTGAACCAAACGCTGAAGACACCATATCACTCATAACGTCTCCGTCATAGTTCTTGCAGGCCCAGATATATCCGCCTTCGGACTTCATGACACGGGCTACCGCATCATCAATCAATGTGTAAAAGTATACAATACCTGCTTTTTCAAACTTCTCAGCATATTCTGCATCATAGATCTCCTGGAAAATATCTTTGAATGTATGGTCATATTTCTTTGATATTGTATCCTTTGTAGCGAACCACAGATCCTGTCTGGTATCCAGCGCATAGTTAAAACAGCTTCTTGCAAAGCTTTCAATGGAACCACAAAGATTATGCATTCCCTGCGCCACTCCGGCACCTGCATAGTTATGTACCAGTTCTCTGGTCTCAGTTCCATCTTCTGCCGTATATACAAGCTCTACCTTTCCAGGTCCTGGAATCTTCATCTCTGTGTTTTTATATACATCACCGTACGCATGTCTTGCGATTGTAATTGGTTTCTTCCAATTCTTTACACATGGTTCAATACCTTTTACTACGATTGGTGCACGAAATACCGTTCCATCCAGAATCGCACGAATCGTACCATTCGGACTCTTCCACATCTCTTTCAGATTATATTCTGTCATACGTGCTGCATTTGGAGTGATCGTTGCACATTTTACAGCAACTTTATACTTCTTTGTTGCATTGGCCGCATCAACAGTAATCTGATCATTCGTCTCATTACGACATTCAAGACCAAGATCATAGTATTCGGTATTCAGTTCAATAAATGGTTCCAGCAGATTTTCTTTAATCATTTTCCAGAGAATTCTGGTCATCTCATCTCCGTCCATCTCTACAATAGGTGTTGTCATCTTAATTTTTGCCATCTTTACATCTTCCTCCTGTTTGAATCTTAGTTGCTGTTTCCGTAGGCTGATAGTTCTATGTTTCATTCAGATGCAGATTCTTCATGACATTGATGATATGCTGATTTGCAAGCTTTTCTGCCAGATCTGCATCCTTTTCTCTGATCGCATTTAATATTTCGCGATGTTCTTCAATCGACTGCCGGGCGCGTGTCGGTGCTTCTACCGACATCGTCCTGGCCATCTGTACATATTTGTGAAAATCTTTTAATACATGTTCCAGTATACGACTATCGGACGCTTCATACAAGATCTTATGGAACTTCCCATCCATCTCTGACACCTGTTCCGCCTGTCCATTCTTTTTTTTGTGCAAATGATATTCCGACAGGAGTATGATCTCCTCCAGTTCTTCTATCTGCTCATCTGTAATGTTTTTCGTAGCCCATCTTGCACATAATCCCTCCAGCTGGGAACGAATCTTATAGATATCTTCCACATCTTTTGCGGTAATTCCTGTTACGTAGGCTCCTTTATTCGGGATGATCGTAACAAGTCCTTCCAGCTCAAGCTGCCTGAGTGCTTCCCTGACCGGAGTCCTGCTCACTCCAAGCTCTTCTCCGATCGTAATCTCTCTTAATTCTTCGTGTTCCTGATAAACTCCATTTAAAATATCTTCTCTTAATCGTTGAAAAACCTTTCCCCGTAAAGATCCATCACGATATTCCTCCATATTTTCACCTCTATCTGACCAGACTGATTCCGAGCTTCTTACAATTTTCTTCAATCACCTGTAATAGTTCTTCGTCTGTCAAAACGGTAACTCGTCCATCTTCATATTCATGATCTACCCAGTCTTTTACACGACATACAAGTTCTGAGTTCTTATCCACCTGTTTTTCTTCCGGAAGACTGAAGTAGGAATTGATCCAGTGTGCGATCCCTGCCAGCCCTGAAGTATTGGATACTGCCACTAGCGGCGGACGATTCAGAAACTTTCCTGTATCAAAGATATTGTAGATTTCTTCATTTTTCAGCAGTCCATCTGCGTGTATTCCCGCTCTTGTAACATTAAAGTTCTTACCGACAAACGGAGTCCTTGACGGGATCTCATAGCCAATCTCTTTTTCATAATATTCTGACAGTTCCGTGATCACGCGTGTATCCATGCCATCCAGCGTACCGCGAAGCTGTGCATACTCAAATACCATTGCCTCCAACGGAGTATTGCCGGTGCGCTCTCCGATTCCGAAAATGGAACAATTCACACCGCTTGCTCCATACAGCCACGCAGTTGAAGAGTTGCTTACTGCCTTATAAAAATCATTGTGTCCGTGGAATTCAATCAATTCGCTTGGTACTCCTGCATGTACCCGGATTCCGTAGATGATTCCCGGAATGGATCTCGGTATCACTGCACCCGGATAATTCACGCCATAGCCCATTGTATCACATACTCGTACTTTCACAGGAATCTTATATTCGTCCATCAGTCTCATCAGTTCCAGACAGAACGGAATCACAAATCCATAGATATCGGATCTGGTAATATCTTCCAGGTGGCATCTTGGACTGATTCCAGTCTCGAGACACTCTCTGACAATAGACAGATAGTGTTCCATTGCCTGACGGCGCGTCATTTTTAATTTATAAAAAATATGATAATCCGAACAGCTGACCAGCACACCCGTTTCCTTCATTCCAATCTCTTTTACCAGATCAAAATCTTTTTTACTTGCCCGGATCCAGCTTGTAATCTCTGGAAATTTATAGTCCTTTTCCATACATCTGTATACTGCATCCCGGTCTTTTTTACTATACAGGAAAAATTCACACTGGCGGATCTTTCCGTTTGGGCCTCCAAGGCGATGGAAATAATCATATATTTTTACAATCTGTTCCGTACTGTAAGGTGCCCGTGACTGCTGACCATCGCGGAATGTCGTATCCGTGATCCATATTTCATCCGGCATGTGATGCGGCACAATTCGATCATTAAATGCAATTTTCGGAATCTCATCGTAATGAAAAAGATTCCTGAATACGTTTGGTGTATCCACATCAACCAATGGATACATATGCTCCTCCAGCTGCAATAAATTTGTATGCTCATTCAGATATACTTTTCTATTATCCATTTTACTCGCTCACTTTCCAATATTTTAGTAAGATAAAGCACTAAACTAAACATGTATAATTGTATACAATTATACATTCAGTGTCAACAAGTTTTTTACAGAAAATAGAAACAGGCCATGACTTTCATAATACTCAATGAAAATCATGACCCCTTTGTCAATTTATTTTTAATACAGTTTTGCACCGATTTCTCTCGGACGGAATCCTCCCTCTTCCAGTGCATTTAAAATCTGATGCTTGTGATCCGTGCCAAATGCCTCCATTGTAATACGAAGCTCCACTGCGGCATTACGATTGGTGCTGACAAACTGGTTATGTTCAAGTTTAATAACATTGCCATTTGCATTTGCAATCGTTGTTGCTACACGTACAAGCTCACCTGCTTTATCCGGAAGAAGTACGGATACAGAAAAGATACGGTCTCTCTGGATCAGTCCATGCTGTACAATCGATGACATCGTGATGACATCCATATTTCCGCCGCTTAATATAGCGACTGCCTTTTTTCCTTTCAGATCCATCTGTTTCAAAGCGGCAACCGTAAGAAGACCGGAATTTTCAACGATCATCTTATGATTCTCCACCATATCCAGGAATGCACCGATCAGTTCATCATCCTCTACCGTAAGAATCTGGTCAATGTTCTCCTGTGCGTACGGAAAGATCTTTTCTCCAACACGTTTTACGGCTGTGCCATCTGCAATCGTATTAGCACTTTCCAGCGTAACCGGCTCTCCCATCTGAAGAGCTGCTGTCATACTCGCTGCAGAAGCCGGTTCTACCCCGATAACTTTAATCTTTGGATTCAGCATCTTGGCAAGTGTAGATACACCCGTTACCAGTCCACCGCCTCCAACCGGTACAAATATATAGTCTACAGTAGGAAGCTCCTGTACAATCTCCATTGCGATCGTTCCCTGTCCTGTCGCAATATCCAGATCGTCGAACGGATGAACAAAGGTACACCCTCTTTCTTCCGCAAGCTTTTGTGCATATGCGCAGGCGTCATCATAGACGTCTCCATGAAGAATAACCTCTGCTCCATAATTCTTCGTACGATTCACTTTAATAAGCGGAGTAACCGTTGGCATAACGATCGTTGCCTTACACCCGAATTTCTGCGCAGCGTATGCAACACCTTGTGCATGGTTTCCTGCAGAAGCCGCGATGAGTCCCTTTTCTCGCTCTTCCTCTGTCATTGTACTGATCTTATAATAGGATCCTCTTACTTTATATGCTCCTGTATACTGCATATTTTCCGGTTTCAGATAGATCTTGCCGCCGGTCTGCTGGCTCAGATATTCACTGTATACCAGCTTGGTCGGAAGTGTAACGTTTTTCACCATTTCACTTGCCTGTTCAAACTTTTCTAATGTCAACATCCTTCATATCTCCTCTTCTCGTATCATATGCCATTTTATTCCACGTTGAATAATGCATTTACAAAAGTATCCGAATCAAACTTCTGCAGGTCATCAATGGTCTCTCCAACACCGATATATTTTACCGGAATTTCAAGTTCTGCCTGTATTGCGACAGCAATGCCTCCTTTGGCGGTTCCATCCATCTTAGTCAGAACAATTCCGGTAATATCTGCCACTTCGTTAAATTCTTTCGCCTGCTGAAGTGCATTCTGTCCCGTAGTTGCATCAAGAACCACCAACGTTTCCCGATGTGCATCCGGATATTCTCTGTCAATAATCCGATTCATCTTCTTAAGTTCTTCCATCAGATTCTTTTTATTGTGCAGTCTTCCGGCAGTATCAATCAGGAGAACATCCGCATGCTTTGCTTTTGCGGATGCCACTGCATCAAATACCACGGAAGCCGGATCAGATCCCTCCTGACCTCCGATCAGATCAGCCTGTGCACGATGAGCCCATTCCTTCAGCTGTTCTCCTGCAGCCGCACGGAAAGTATCTGCAGCTGCAAGAACTACCTTCTTTCCCTGGGCACGAAGTTTGCCTGCAAGTTTGCCGATCGTCGTTGTCTTTCCAACACCGTTGACACCGATCACCATAACCACAGATGTCTTCTCCTCAAATTCATATGCTGCTTCACCGACATCCATCTGTTCTTTGATACTTTCAATTAAGATTTCTCTGCATTGAACTGGTTCTTTGATATGCTGCTCTTTTACCTTTGCCTTCAGATCTTCCAGAATATCGTCAGTTGCCTGTACTCCCAGATCTCCCATAATCAGAACTTCTTCCAGTTCTTCATAAAAATCATCATCGATCTGTGAAAATCCATGAAAGATACTGTCCATTCCGGAAACAATATTGTCTCTTGTCTTACTGAGTCCTGATACAAGTTTCCTAAAAAATCCTATCTTTTCTTTTTGTTCTTCTGCCATGACACCCTCCTATTGTTCCAGTTCATTTTCCAGAAGACTTACAGATACCAGCGTTGAAACGCCTTTCTCCTGCATAGTAATACCATACAGTCTGTCTGCCGCGGTCATTGTACCACGCCTGTGTGTAATCACAATAAACTGTGTATTTTTCGTCAGCTTATGCAGATACTGTGCAAATCTGACTACATTATTATCGTCCAGTGCAGCCTCAATCTCATCCAGAAGACAGAATGGCGATGGCTTCTGATTCTGAATTGCAAATAATAAGGCAATCGCCGTAAGGGCTTTCTCGCCTCCTGAGAGCTGCATCATATTCTGAAGCTTCTTTCCCGGCGGCTGTGCAATAATCCGGATTCCCGCATCCAGAACATCCTCGTCTTCCATCAGTTCCAGTGTTCCCTTGCCACCACCGAATAATTCTTTAAATACTGCATCAAACTCTTCTGCAATCATTGCAAACTGCTCTTTAAACTGTTTGCGCATGGCTTCGTCAAGTTCTGCAATAATCTGTTCCAGTGTTGCCTCTGCCTCTACCAGATCGTCATGCTGATTTTTCAGAAATTCATAGCGTTCAGAAACCTGTTTATATTCTTCGATTGCATTCACATTGACATTTCCCAGAGAACGTATTTCCGACTTCAGCTCCTGAATACGTTTTTTCATTTTGGCAAGATCTGTCAGATTCATATCTCTTAGCTCTTTTGCATGATTGTAGGTGATCTCATATTCTTCCCACATATAATTGATCTGCTTTTCAGCGGCCTCTTCATATCCCGCCTTCTGACTTTCCAGACGATAAACTTCCTTATCGAGATCTGCCATGTGCTTTGCAAGATCCTCTCTCTTTTGCAGGAATACTTTATGCTGATTATTCAGTTCTTCACGCTGCCTCCTGGATTTGTCGATCTCTTTCTGAATCTCATCAAACAGATCCTTGGAATCCTCTATGGTCTGTCTCAGTTCAGCGATCTGTGCTTCTTTTTCTTCGATTTCTCTGGAAGTATCACTTTTATTTTCTTCCAGCTTTGCAAGCTCTGCATGAAACTTTTCATTTTCTTCACGAATACGAGTTATATTTTCTACTACGAAATTTAATTTTTGTTCCAGATTTGCATAGATCAGATGAATCTCTTCTGCCGCTTTTATGCGTTTTGTTTCTTCCTCATGCTCTGCATCCAACAATTTCTGCTCATCTTGAATCTTTTTCGTCAGTTCCTTCTCAAGACTTTCCGAAGTATCCAGTTCTACATTGATCGATTCCTGATTATCCATGATATCGGCAATCTGCGCAATCAGCTTTTCATCTTCTTCTTTCAGATTCCGCTCTGTATCTTTTGCATTTCTGATTCTGGATTCCGCCTGATCCGCATTCATTTTTGCCGTGTTCTGAATCACATATGCCTTCTGTAATTCACTGCTGATTCCATCTATCTTTTCATAATACCCGGCACGCTCTTTCCGAAGTTTCTCTGTGGAAACTTCCATCTCATCCATTTCCTGCTTCAGCTTACGGACTGTTTTTTCAAACTCCTCAATCTCCCGCCGCCTGCTCAAAAGATTACTGGTATTTTTAAATGCTCCTCCTGTCATGGAACCACCCGGGTTAATCAGCTCACCTTCCAGCGTTACAATCCGGATCGTCTGATGATATTTTCTTGCAATTGCGGTTCCATGATCAATATGATCCACCACCAGCGTACGACCAAGAAGATAATCCGCAAGAATCTGATACCTTTCTTCGACCTTTACCAGCTGATTGGCAGCTCCGATCACTCCTGTCTCTTTCAAAGCTTCCGGATGACTGATTCCTGCATTCGCTCTGATGGATGTCAGCGGAAGGAATGTCGCACGTCCATGTTTATTCTTCTTCAGAAACTGAATCATCCGTTTTGCAGTTTCTTCATCCGCGGTTACAATATTTTGTATATTTCCGCCCAAAGCGGTCTCAACTGCAATCTCATACTCTTTGGAGACCTTTATAATATCAGCAACAACACCCAGGAGACCTTTTTCTCGGTCTCTGTTATCCATGACCTTACGTATACTGTTCCCATATCCGTCATATCGCTCGGTGATGTTTTTCAGAGAATCCAGTCTGGACTGCTCCCTGTGATATGCCGTCTGTCCCAGACGGAACTGTTCTGTCTGTTTTGATATGATCTCCTGCAGTTTCTTTATCTTTTCTTCATACTGTGTATTCTGTTCTGCTAATGCGATGATTCTGCAGGATATTTCTTTTAATTCCTGACGATATCTTGTCAGTTCTGCATTCTCTTTGTCTGCATCACTTTCAGTTTCGATGATCTGACGGCTGATCTGCGCCCGACGAACCTGAATCTGTTCCAGCATGGTATCATATTTCTGAATCTTTGCCTTGGTAGAAGCCCGATTATTCAGAATTTCCATGATGTCATTCTTTTTCTGATCAACAGAATCTGTAACACCTGCAATCCTTGTCTGAACATCAATCAACGCTTCCCTCGCCAGATTCTCTTTCTGAAGATGTTCTTCCATCTTCCGGCGGATTGTTCTCTGTTCGCCCTGCAGGTTATCGAGCTGACCTTCCCTCACACGTATCTCAGAATCAATGGTCCTTGCACGCTGGTCATAATGTTCATCATTCATACGGGAACTGTGAATCTGCTCTTTTAGAAGTTCAATCTGATTCTGAAGCTGTTGTTTTAATATCGTGGTTTCGTTGAGTTGACTTTTGGACTTTTCGATCAGTGCATCAATACTGTCAACTTGTTCTTCAATTGCCTCATATTCGGCTTTCATATCATCATATTGGCAACTGGTATCCGCCAGTTCCTGCCTGGTGATGTTCAGCTTCTCTTCTGCACTTCGGATCTGATCCTGAATTCTTTCTGTTTCCAGAAGGAACATGTTGATATCGTAAGTTTTCAGCTGTTCCTTTTTCTTTAAGTATTCTTTTGCGGTCTCCGCCTGTTTCTCCAATGGACCAACCTGTTTCTCAAGTTCCGCCAGAATATCATTCACTCGAAGAAGATTCTGTCTTTCTTCTTCCAACTTTTTCACAGACATACTCTTCCGCCGCTTAAACTTTACAATTCCGGCCGCCTCATCAAATAACTCTCTGCGTTCTTCTGGTTTACCACTTAAGATCTTATCGATCTGTCCCTGCCCGATGATCGAGTATCCTTCTTTTCCGATTCCCGTATCATAAAACAGCTCATTCACATCTTTTAATCTGCAGGGGCTTCCATTGATCAGATACTCACTCTCCCCTGAACGATAGAGTTTTCTTGCTACCGTTACTTCCTCATATTCAATAGGAAGTTTGTGATCCGAATTATCCAGTGTAATCGCAACAGAGGCATAGCTTAGAGGTTTGCGATTCTCTGTTCCCGAAAATATGACATCCTGCATGGTGCCGCCTCTCAGCTGTTTTATTCTCTGTTCTCCCAGAACCCATCTAACTGCATCAGCAACATTGCTTTTCCCGCTTCCGTTGGGTCCTACAATCCCGGTAATTCCATTGTGAAAGTCAAACTTGATCTTATGGGCAAATGATTTAAATCCCTGCACTTCTATGCTTTTTAAATACATTCTTCACCTACTTTATATTCTGTGCATGCAGTTTCAAGATGCTCTGATAAGCCGCATCCTGTTCTGCCGCCTTTTTTGTACGACCGGTACCGACTCCATATTCCGTCTCTCCGATAAATAATGCCACCTGAAAAGACTTATTATGATCCGGACCTTCTTCTCCAATCAAATGATAAGAGATGGTATCTTTAAAATTCGCCTGAACAATCTCCTGCAAGATAGTCTTGCTATCATAAAAGAGCTTTTTATTTTCCAGATCCTGAAGTATAAATCGATGAATAAACTCTTTTGCACTAGCAAAACCACCGTCAATATATATCGCTCCGATCAATGCTTCCATTGCATCTGATGTGATGGATTCTCTCTTTCGTCCTCCGGTTGCCTCTTCCCCTTTTCCCAGGAAAAGATATCTGCCCAGTTCAATATCCCGGGCACAAAAAGCCAATGCCGGCTCGCATACCATGCTTGCCCGCGTTTTTGTAAGCTCTCCTTCCGGCATCTTATGATCATGATAAAATAAAAATTCACTGGATACCAATTCCAGCACAGCATCTCCCAGAAATTCCAGACGTTCATTGCACTCATACTTAGGAAGATGCATCTCATTTGCATAAGAACTGTGTATCATCGCTTTTTTGAGTAATTGAAAATCCTGAAATTTATATCCGATATTTTTTTCTAATATTCTTAAGTCTCTTCCCATACCATGCACCATCTACATGTTCTTGCCTTTCTTATGCGATCAGAAAAGCGAAAAAGCCCAACCGGGCTCTTTCGTTCTTCTTTGTATTTTGCCTAGTTATTTGTTGCGTTCTTGATCTGTTCAACAGCATCTCCCACTGTTGCAATATTTTCTGCATCGTCATTATCAATTTCAATATCAAATGTTTCTTCTATTCCCATTATAATCTGGAAGATGTCCAGAGAGTCAGCTCCCAGATCATCCACAAATGTTGTGTCCTCTGTAATATCATCTGCATCCACATTCAATACATCTGCAATGATTTCCTTTAATTTTTCCAGTTCCATAACCCGTTCTCCTTTTCTAATAGTTAGTAATGTATTATTCAGCAGCTTTTACTTCTGCTTGAATACTCTCTCTGATTTTTTCATTGATTTTCTGTTTTTTGAATGTCACACACTGAATCAGCGTATTTGTCACTTCTTTTGCTTTTGCGCTTCCGTGTGTCTTTACGACCAGACCGTTCAGACCAAGCAGCGGTGCGCCGCCATATTCGCTTGCATCAAATGACTTCAAAGTAGACCGAAGTGCCGGTTTGATCAAAAGTGCTCCGATCTTACTGCGCAGACTGGTCATCAATCCTGATTTCACCTTGCTGATCAATACAGATCCAACACCTTCATATAACTTCAGAATGATGTTTCCGGCAAACGCTTCACAGACTACAACATCTGCCTGACCATGCGGAATCTCTCTTGCCTCTACACTTCCGATAAAGTTGATATCTTTTGCTTCCTTCAGAAGTGGAAACGTCTCTTTTACCAGTGCGTTACCCTTTTCTTCTTCTGCCCCGATATTGACAATTCCAACCTTTGGATTCTGAACACCGAGCACATGTTCCATATATATGGATCCCATCTTGGCAAACTGTACCAGATGCGACGGTCTTGCATCTACGTTGGCTCCGCAGTCAATCAAAAGGCTGACTCCTTTTTCAGTAGGGATCAGCGGTGCAAGTGGTGGTCTCTCCACACCTTTGATTCTGCCGACGATGACCTGACCGCCTACCAGAATTGCTCCGGAACTTCCTGCAGATACAAATGCATCCGCCCTTCCTTCTTTTACCATCTTCATTCCAACTACAATTGATGAATCCTTCTTTTTTCGGATGGCATTCACCGGAGGCTCCGCAGTTTCGATCACTTCCGTTGCATTCACCACTTCTATTCTTTCTTTATCATAAGTATATTGGCTCAATTCTGCATTTACTACTTCTTCTTTGCCAATCAAAAATACTTTGATATCTTTTTCGCGGCCAAGTGCATCGATCGCGCCCTTTATCATTTCGCCCGGGGCGTTGTCTCCGCCCATGGCATCCAATGCTATTTTTGTAATTTCTGACATTTTAACTCCTCCTAGCATTACTAGGTTCATTCTACTAGACATCTTCTCAAAAATCAATATCTTTAAATAAAATAAGACCTGCCAACATTCGGCAGGCCTTACTTTCAATTCATTTTCATAATTAGTCCTGTGGGATGATTTCTTTTTTGTTGTAAGAACCGCAGGCTTTGCAAACTCTGTGAGGCATCATTAATTCACCACATTTGCTGCATTTTACCAGGTTTGGTGCGCTCATTTTCCAGTTTGCTCTTCTTTTGTCTCTTCTTGCTTTTGAAGATTTATTCTTTGGACAAATTGACATAGGTTACACCTCCTTAAAATTCTTAAATACATCGCGGATAACTGACATTCTAGGGTCGAGCCCCGTATCTTCACAATTACAGGTACCTTCATTCAGGTTCTGACCACATACGTTGCAAATACCTCTACAGTCATCGCTGCATAGAATCTTCGTCGGCCACCCTACCAATAACTCGTTGTAGATCAACTGCTCTACGTCTAAGCTATATCCGTCAATATAGTTATTCTCGTCTAATTCATCTGCCTGTTCCAAAGCTTCCGGATCTGTACTTACTTCATGATCAAATATCATCGGAACCACTACTTCTACGTCCGTCAGACATCTGTCGCATGGTGCAACGGCTGTAATCTCAGCCTGTCCACAGACTTTCAGTTTTTTCTCTCCTGCATATTCAATCTTAATAGCAAGCGGTGTCTTTTTGATAATATCAAAGCTTCCCATCTCTGAACGAAACCTCGTCATTTCAACAGGAACAGACTCCTCGATCGCTTTATGCTGTTCAGACAGAACGTCGGATAGGTTTAATATCATATCTAATTACTCCTATTCACACACTAGACTATTATATCACATATTATGATCTTGTCAACAAAAATCTTCTAAACTAATGCAACTGTTTCGCGTGCAATTGCTAATTCCTCATTTGTAGGAATTACCATTACAGTTACCTTGGAATCCGGAGTAGAGATGGTAATTTCTTCTCCACGAACGCCATTCGCTTCTTTGTTCAGTTCGATACCCAGATATCCAAGATATGCTACTACTTTCTCGCGAACATTTCCGGCATTCTCACCGATACCTGCTGTAAATGCAATCACATCTACACCGTTCATTGCTGCTACATAGCTTCCTACGTATTTTGCAACACGGTAGCAGAATACATCAAGAGCAATTGCTGCTTCTTTGTTTCCTTCTGTTGCAGCCGCATCCAGATCACGGAAATCACTGGATAAGTTATTGGAAAGTCCATACACACCGGATTTCTTGTTCAGCATTGTCATAAGACCTGCAATATCCAGATCCTCTTTCTTTGCAATGAATTCAAGAATTGCCGGGTCAATATCTCCGGAACGTGTTCCCATTACAAGTCCTTCCAGAGGAGTCAAGCCCATGGAAGTATCGATTGATTTTCCGTTTTCTACTGCACAGATACTTGCACCATTTCCAAGGTGGCATACGATTGTTTTCAACTGATCATATGGCTTTCCGGCAAGTTCTGCAGCTCTCTTGGATACGAAGCTGTGGCTGGTTCCGTGGAACCCATAACGTCTTACTTTATACTTCTCATAGTATTCGTATGGAAGTCCGTACATATATGCTTTTTCAGGCATTGTCTGATGGAAAGCGGTATCAAATACAGCAACCATCGGTGTCCCCGGCATTAATTCCTGACATGCGTTGATACCGATCAGGTTTGCAGGATTGTGAAGTGGTGCAAGATCATTACACTCTTCAATTGCCTTCTTGACTTCATCTGTAATTACTACAGACTGTGCAAACTTTTCTCCGCCATGTACAACACGATGTCCAACTGCACCAATCTCATCCAGACTCTTAACAACACCAGTCTCTGCATCTGTCAATGCATCAATTACAAACTGGATTGCCTCTGTATGTGTCGGCATAGCTTTTTCAGATTTTACTTTTTCTCCGCCGGCCGGCTGATAAGTAAGACTTCCGTCAATTCCGATTCTTTCACAGAGACCTTTTGCCAGTACCTGTTCGGACTCAGAATTAATCAATTGAAACTTCAATGATGAACTTCCACAGTTAATTACTAATACATTCATTTTTGTTACCTCTCCATTATATGTTGTTTATGAACATGAAACTTATTCTTCTGTCATGCACTGAACAGCTGTAATTGCTACAACACCCTCGATATCTTTTGCGCTGCATCCACGGGACAGGTCATTGACAGGAGCTGCAATACCCTGTGTTAACGGGCCGTAAGCTTCTGCTTTTCCAAGTCTCTGTGCAAGTTTGTATCCGATATTTCCCGCATCCAGATCCGGGAATACAAGAACGTTTGCTTTTCCTGCCACCGGACTTCCAGGTGCCTTGGATGCTCCTACTTCCGGAACGATCGCTGCATCCAGCTGGAATTCTCCGTCCAGAAGAAGTCCTTCCGGTGCGTTTTCCTTTGCAATACGTGTTGCCTCAACTACTTTGTCTACGTCAGGATGCTTTGCACTTCCCTTTGTAGAGTGGGACAACATAGCTACGATTGGTTCTTTTCCGGTCAACAGTCTGAAAGACTCTGCAGATGAAAGTGCGATTGCAGCCAGTTTTTCAGGATCCGGATTCTGTTCCAGACCAGAATCTGCGAATACAAATGTTCCATCTGCTCCCATATCACAATCCGGTACAACAATTACGAAGAAAGCAGATACCAGTTTTGTACCCGGTTTTGTCTTCAGGATCTGTAAGCATGGTCTTAATGTGTCGGCTGTTGAGTGGCATGCTCCTGATACCATTCCGTCAGCGTCTTTCAGCTTAACCATCATAACACCATAATACAGGTAATTTGTAAGGAGAAGCTCTCTTGCCTGTTCTTCTGTCATACCTTTTTTCTGTCTTAATTCAACAAGTTTTGCGATGTATGCATCTGTCTTTTCATATGTTGCAGGATCTACGATTGTAGCGCCACTGATGTCAAAATCCCCTTTGTTCTTTGCAATCTCTTCTTCGCTTCCGATCAGAATCAGATTCGCAGTGCCTTCTTTTAATACAGCTTCTGCAGCTTCATAAGTTCTGATATCTTCTGTCTCCGGAAGAACGATTGTCTTTTTACAAGTCTTTGCTTTTGCCTTAATTTCATCTATAAATCCCATGATTGATAGACTCCTTTCCATATAATCTCAGTATTTTTATTATAATACAAAGAGACCTTGCAGACAAGGTCTCTTCTTGGAATCTTGTGTCTATTTTTGGATACAATTCCCGGTTAAAGCCGAAATACATAGCTAACAATTGCAAAGTACACACTGATCGTACTGATGTCCACCAGAGTCGATATCAGTGGTGTCGCCATGATTGCCGGATCAAGTCCTACCTTCTTTGCTATCAGAGGCAGTGTACAGCCAACTACCTTCGCAATGATAACGGTACATGCCATTGTCAGTCCGATGGTAAATGCCATTGTTGCATCTCCCTGTCCCATCAGAACAATACGAATTCCATTGACTACAGAAAGAATCATGCTGATACATACTGCAATCCGGACTTCTTTCCAGATCACTTTAAACAGATCCCGGAACTCGATCTCTCCGACTGCCAGCCCCCGAATAACCAGTGTAGAACTCTGGGAACCGCAGTTTCCTCCGGTACCGGTCAGCATCGGGACAAATCCGGCAAGCTGCGGCATAACCGCCAGAGCCGTTTCATAACTGTTCATGATCATCTGTGTAACCGTAGCTGACAACATCAGAAACAATAACCAGGGGAGACGGCTTTTTACATGTTCAAACACCGTCGTTCCGAAATACGATTCTTCATTCGGAGAAACACCGGCCATGATACTGATATCTTCCGTCGTCTCTTCCTGCAATACCTGCATGGCATCGTCAACCGTAACGATTCCGACCATACAGTTCTCATGATCTACAATCGGCAATGCAATCAGACCGTATTTGGTAATCGTTCTTGCCACGTCTTCCTGGTCATCCGTTGTATGTGCATACAGCAGATTCGTGTCCATAATCTCTTCGATCGTCTTGGATTCACCGGTTGTCAGCAGTTCCTTTACATCCACCTGGCCGATCAGATGCCTTTTTTCCGTGACATAACAGGTATAGATTGTCTCGCGGTTCAGACCCACCTGTCGGATCTTCAATATGGATTCCGCTACCGTCATCTCTTTGCGGAGTGCGATATAATCCACATTCATGACACTTCCGGCACTGTCTTCCGGATACTGCAACAGCTGATTAATCTGCACACGCTTCTCTACATCTGTTGCCATCAACAGACGATCCACAACATTCGCCGGCATCTCTTCCAATACGTCGACTGTATCGTCCAGATACATTTCTTCCATGACCTCTTCCAGCTCAGAGTCCGTCAGTGCATTAATCAGAAGTTCTCTCATATCGCTGTTCATATAGGTAAAGGTCTCTGCCGCTTCTTCTTTCGCCAGCAGACGGAACACCATTACCATATGTTTCTGATCAAATTCTTCCAGAATCTCAGCCAGATCGACCGGATACATGTTATTCTCCAGTTCTTCTTTCAGTTCTTTGTACTGCCGGGCATCGAGCATATCCATAATACGTTCTTCTGTCAGTTCTTCCCGTTCTTCCAGATAATCATACTCCTCTTCTTCCGGCGCACATTCAGAATCCATCACTTCTTCAATTTCTGACTTTTCCATGTGCTCTTCTTTTATATTCGTTTCTTTTTCCATAACATGTACCCCCTTTCCAATATTTCTATATTTTTTATCTGTTACCCTTTATTTGCATCCAGAATCCCTCTATAGTATAATCAATTTAAAAAAGATATACAAGAGGAGAATCTTATGAAAATAGTCGGCTTAATTACGGAATATAATCCGTTTCACAACGGACATTTATACCACATTGAGGAAGCACGCAGACTGACTGGTGCCGACAGCGTAATTGCAGTCATGAGCGGCAACTATGTCCAACGGGGTGCACCTGCAATACTACCCAAGCGTCTTCGCGCCTCAATGGCACTGCATATGGGGGTATCCGTCGTCATTGAGCTGCCTGTTGCATATGCGGCCGGAAGCGCAGAATACTTTGCCGAAGGAGCGGTCTCTATTCTTGATCAGTTAGGCTGTATTGATTCAATCTGCTTTGGAAGTGAATGTGGCGATATTGCCTTGTTAGAAGAACTTGCCGGACTCCTTGCTGAAGAACCGGACGATTATCGAAACTCTTTAAAAGAAGCCCTTCATCAGGGACATGCATATCCAAAAGCCAGACAGATGGCACTTGTGCAATGTCTGGGCGAATCATCCGGCCAGGTACTCGAAAAACCGAATAACATCCTTGGAATAGAATACCTGAAGGCACTGTATCGCCGAAACAGTAAGATCAGAGCATATACCATTGCCCGAAAAGATTCGAAGTATCACGACACAGAATTGACCGAATGTTTCAGTTCTGCTACCGCCATCCGCAAAGAACTGTTTTATGGCAGTTCCTGTGATGTTCTGACACAGATTCCACCCGTATGCAGCGACCTCATGCAGGAAAGTATCCAAAACCGGCAGTTTATCTGTGCGGATGATTTTTCACTTCTGCTAAAATATGCACTTTTACAGGAAACTCCGGAAACTTTATGTCGTTATCAGGATGTGTCTGAAGATCTTGCCAACCGCATCTGGAATAACCGCAACTACTTTCAGGCATTCGAACAATTTTGCGAACTCCTGAAAACCAAAGAACTGACATACAGTCGGATCAGCCGAAGCCTGCTTCACATTCTTCTTCGAATTACCAAAAACGATATTGTTACATTCAAAAAAAGCGGTGGCTGTCGATATGCCCGTATTCTTGGCTTTCGCAACGACAGCACCGCATCTCTCTCATATATAAAAAAACATTCTTCCATTCCTCTTCTGACAAAGCTTAAGCAATGCCAGGAATTAGATGAATATGCACTTCATATGCTGAAGCAGGATATCTTTGCTTCTGATCTGTATGAAAGTGTCAGAACAGACAGATATCAGATTCCTTTCTGCACCGAATATCAGCAGCAGATTCTGCGAATCTGAGATTCTAGTTCTTAAAACTGTGTATCGGAGCCGGAATTCTTCCCTTTCTGTTCACAAATGCGCTGCAGTCATACTCATTGACGGGTATGATTGGCGCATAGCCCAGAAGTCCTCCAAATTCAGCGGTATCCCCAACATCTTTTCCAATAACCGGGATCAGACGAACAGCCGTTGTCTTCTGATTGACCATACCGATTGCCATCTCGTCAGCAATGATTCCGGATATGGTTGATGCCTTTGTCTTTCCCGGAATTGCGATCATATCCAATCCGACAGAACATACACAAGTCATAGCTTCCAGCTTTTCAATCGTCAATGCTCCGATGTTGACGGCATCAATCATTCCCTGATCTTCACTGACGGGAATAAATGCTCCACTTAAGCCTCCAACATAGGAAGATGCCATAACACCGCCTTTCTTCACCTGATCATTCAACATCGCAAGTGCCGCCGTTGTCCCCGGCGCTCCCACACGCTCCAGGCCGATCTCTTCCAGAATCTCAGCCACACTGTCTCCGACTGCAGGAGTCGGCGCAAGCGACAGATCTACAATACCAAAAGGAATTCCCATACGTTTTGACGCCTCTCCGGCAACGAGCTGTCCAACTCTTGTTACTTTAAATGCCGTCTTTTTGATGGTTTCGCACAATTCTTCAAATCCTTTTCCTCTTACCTGCTCAATGGCATGCTTTACAACACCCGGCCCACTGACACCGACATTGATCACAGCATCTCCTTCGGTAACACCCAGAAATGCCCCTGCCATAAACGGATTATCGTCCGGCGCATTACAGAACACCACCAGTTTGGCACAACCAAGGGAATCATTGTCCCTGGTAGCTTCTGCAGTTGCTTTTATGATCTCTCCACACAGCCTTACAGCATCCATATTGATACCAGTTCTCGTGGAGCCCACATTCACAGAACTGCAAACTCGATCTGTACATGCCAGTGCCTCCGGGATAGATCGGATCAGATTTTCTTCACTCTTCGTCATAGCTTTGGACACAAGCGCAGAATAACCGCCAATAAAATTAACACCTACTTTTTTCGCGGCCTTATCGAGTGTCTGTGCAATTGTAATATAATCTTCCGGTTTCTTACATGCAGACCCTCCGATCAGAGAGATCGGGGTAATAGAAATTCGTTTATTGACAATCGGGATACCAAATTCTTTTTCGATCTGTTCTCCGGTAGCTACAAGATTCTCAGCCACCGTAGTAATTTTTTTGTAAATGTTTTCATTCAATTGATCCAAATTCGAATCAATGCAGTCGAGCAGACTAACTCCAAGGGTTATCGTTCTGACATCCAGGTTTTCCTGCTCGATCATCTGGTTTGTTTCATAGACTTCATATCTGTTAATCATACTGTACACCCGGCCTTTCTGGATTCATCCTGCTATAATCTATGCATTTTTTCAAAGATCTCTTCTCTTTGACAGTGGATGGTGACTCCGATAGAAATCCCGAGTACTTCCAGTTCCTTTGTAACAGTTACAATTTCTTTGTTTGCATCTGTAACATCAACGATAGCCATCATATTAAAGTAGCCACCGACGATGGTCTGTGAGATATCAAGAATATTGATATTCGTCTCTGCAAGATAAGTACATACCTTTGCAATAATACCTACGGTATCTTTTCCTACAACTGTAATTACGCATTTCTTCATAGCATGATCCTCCTGTCGCTGTCTGTGTTATTAAATTATAGTGTAATGATATCAGATATCTGATCTCTCTTAGCAACCATCATCGGGATATCATCTCCTCTGTAAGGATTGTCCCCGATGCTGACCTCCAGCTTTACTGTCTCATAAGCCAGTTCTTCATAATTATTCTCTTTGCTGAGATGTCCGAGCACTACATACTGCAGATCATCATGCAGAATATCACATAAAAGCTTCCCTGATGATTCATTGGAAAGATGCCCCTTATCCCCCATCACTCTTCGCTTCAGAGGATAAGGATAAGGTCCTACCTCCAGCATATGTATATCATGATTTGCCTCCAGCACAACTGCATTAAGATCACGCAGATTCTGCACGATATATGGATCGTATTTTCCAAGATCTGTCGCAACAGCAACTGCCTTTTTCTCATTTTCCACTCGATACCCGGAAGGTTCATTCGCATCATGGGATATTGCAAACGGTATAATATCAAGTGTTCCAATGGTAAATCTTTGATCTACATCCACTTCATGAAGCAATCCATCCGGAAGCTTTCCGAGTGATCTGCAGGCACGGATTCCTGCAATCGTACCTTTGGTCGCATAGATTGGAACCTGATACTTTCTGGAATATACTCCCAGTCCCTGAATATGATCAATATGTTCATGGGTAATCAGTATTCCATCTACGTCCTCTCCCTTGATTCCAAGCGTTGTCAGACCCTGATCAATCCTCTTCTTACTGATACCGGTATCCACCAGCAGATGGGTGTGATCATCTCCCACATAGATACAGTTTCCACTGCTTCCACTGGCAATGCTGCATAATCTCATATTATTCGTAATCTGCCTTTCTTATAAATCTGCAATAATCTTATCCAGCTGCATCTTCGTCTCTTCGAACACACCGCTGTTATCAATCACCCTGTCACAATGTCTCATGAACATATCTTTCGGGAGCTGAGCCGCAAACATCTCATCAATCTTTTTCGTCTCATACCCTCTTGCATATTTCAGCCTTTTCTTACGGATTGAATCTTCTACATAGATATACCATAGCTCATCACAGATCTCTTCATAATGATCTTCAATCAGAAGCGCTCCTTCAATAATCATAAGATTCGTATTCTTTCTTTCCTCTTTCGCGATCTTCTTCAGGATCTCTTCCTTGACCAGCGGATGAACGATACTGTTCAGCACCGATAATTCCACTTTGTCGGCAAATACGATCTCTGCAAGATCTGATCTGTTGAGTTCTCCTTTTGCATCCAGAATTCCATCACCGAAATGTTCTACAATTCTTTCAAAGCAATCTGTTCCCTTTTTCTGGAGCTTCTTTGCAACTTCATCTGCCTGGCAGACCGTTGCTCCGTATCTGTTGTTCAGATACTCCAGTATCTGTGTCTTTCCTGCTCCTACTCCACCTGTAATTCCAATAATTTTCATCCTTCACACCTCTTACTTTGCTTCGTACCAGTTATCTCCTGTATGCATATCTATTTCAAGCGGCACATCCAGATTCGCCGCATGCTCCATCTCTTCTTTCAGAATCTCCTGCACCCTGCCAAGCTCCGGCTTATATGCTTCAATCAATAGTTCATCATGAACCTGAAGAATCAGCCTTGACTTCATCTTCTGTTCCTTCAGCCGCCTGTTGACACGAACCATTGCAATCTTAATGATATCCGCTGCAGTTCCCTGTATCGGAGCATTCATCGCAACACGTTCTCCAAAAGACCGCTGCATAAAGTTACTGGAAGACAGTTCCGGAACTGGTCTACGTCTTCCAAACAATGTAACTACATACCCCGTTTCCTTCGCGTGCTTCACAGTATCATCCAGAAATATCTTAATTCCCGGATAAGTCTTAAAATAATCATCGATATATCTGGCAGCTTCTTTTCTGGTAATACTCAGATCCTGACTCAGTCCGAAGGAACTGATTCCATAGACAATTCCAAAATTCACCGCCTTGGCATTCCTTCTCTGCTGATCTGTTACCTCTTCAAACGGTACGTGGAACACCTGAGAAGCAGTGATTCTGTGAATGTCACTTTTTTCTTTATAAGCATCAATCAGATGACCGTCTCCCGAGCAGTGCGCCAGAACACGCAATTCAATCTGTGAATAATCCGCATCCACGAACACATACCCTTCTTCCGGAATAAATACTTTCCGGATCAGCCTTCCCAGTTCCATCCGTACCGGAATATTCTGCAGATTTGGTTCTGTACTGCTGATTCGCCCGGTCGCTGTGATCGTCTGGTTAAACTTACTGTGGATTCTTCCATCCTCTCCTATATAATTCGCAAGCCCATCTGCATACGTGGACTTCAGCTTTGTATACTGCCGATACTCCAGAATCTTTGCGACGATCGGATAATCCGGTGCAAGCTTGTCCAGCACATCTGCCGCTGTCGAATATCCTGTTTTTGTCTTCTTTCCACCCGGAAGCTTCATATGTTCAAAGAGAACCACTCCCAGCTGCTTTGGAGAATTAATGTTGAATATCTCTCCCGCTTCTTCATATATATCTTTCTCAAGTTCAACGATCTTGACCGCAAGCTGATCTCCATAGATCTTTAATGCCTCCGCCTCCACAAGGATACCGTTTTGTTCCATATCATACAAAGTGAATACCAGCGGCATCTCTATTTCTGTAAACAGACTCTCAAGTTGGAACTCTCTGAGTTTTTCAAGCAGCTTTTCGACGGACGCATAGATCGTGTACGCTTCATAACATACCCGTATTTCTTTCTCCAGCTTTTCATCTATCATCAGATTCAACTGTTCTCTGGCTACATCTTCATACGTATAATTACTCTTTAAAGGATTCAGAAGATATGCCGCCACAGCTGTATCAAAGCAGTTATCCTGCCTGTGAATCTGCACATATTCCATCGCTTGCTTCAGATCAAACATAGCAAAACGCTCTGTCTTCATTGCTACATCAGAAAGTTCGTCCAAAAGCCATCTCTGTTCAATGCCATTGCCCGTCCGGATGCAGTAAATCTCGCGTTCAGAAAAGCAGATTCCAATTCCTCCGATTCCGGCCTGATCAATAAAAAGTGGCAGTACATTACTGGTGTCTTTGAAGATACACGCACCTGTACATACTGATGTCCTGGCCTTTTCAAATACCTTTTGCGCCTCTTTCTGATCCGTGACTATCTGAAATGAATCTTCGATCTGGTTGGAAGGTGCAGTTACATCAAATCTTGACAGCAGATTTTTAAACTGCAGTTTCTGAAAATACGCATATGCTTCTTCTGTATAGATATTACCAAGTTTTGCCTCTTCCAGTTCATAAGCGAAATCCGCATCCACATTGATCGTTGCAAGTACCTTGCTCATCACCGCCATGTCCCAGTGTTCTTTGAGTGCCTTTGCAGCTCTTGGCGGTTTCAGTTCATCTACGTGTGCATATGCATCTTCTATTGAATGATATTCCGTAATAATCTTTGTTGCTGTTTTTTCACCAATGCTTGGGACACCCGGAATATTATCAGATGTATCACCCATCAGTGCCTTCAGATCGATAAATTCTGTCGGCGTCACCTGGTATCGCGCCTTTACGTCCGATGCATAATAGTCTTCCACTTCTGTCCGTCCCTGCTTTGTCTTCGGAATCCGGATCCTGACATGCTCTGTAGCAAGCTGCAGAAGATCCCTGTCTCCGGATATCACAGATACTTCCATTCCCTGATTCTCACATCTCTTTGAAAGCGTTCCGATCAGATCATCTGCTTCAAGTCCTGCTACTTCAATGATCTTAATTCCCATTGCCCTCAGAACTTCCTTGATCACCGGAACCTGCTGTCTTAATTCATCGGCCATTGGTTTTCGGGTGCCCTTATACTCCGCATACATCTCGTGCCGAAATGTCGGCGCATGTACATCAAAGGCCACCGTAAGATAATCCGGGGTCTCCTCTTCCAGAAGCTTGAACATAATCGTCAGAAATCCATATATAGCATTTGTGTGAAGACCATCCGCATTTGTGAGATCCGGCAAACCATAAAATGCACGGTTCAAAATGCTGTGACCATCGATCAAAACAATCTTACTTTTCATACTATTTCTCCATGATAAAAACAAATGTACTTTCTTACTATACACCAAATCTACATTTTTTAAAAGAAGAAAATTAAAAATCAAAAAAGGATGTCAACCATTTTTGAAAATGTCCCAAAATAATTGAAATATTTGCCCTGGATTTTTTCCGGGGCATTTTCTTTCATCAGCCGCTTGTTGATAAAACATCATGTGCGAGATTCCTGTCAAGGATGCTA
>NZ_JAFBIZ010000079.1 GCF_021531995.1 Faecalicatena contorta | reverse complement strand
ACCATCAAGATTATTAAAAAATAACGCACTAAAAATCATCATTTATGAATGAGTATAAAGAAAAAGGATTCATCGTACAGTAAGACTGCCAAATTTCTATGAGGACGTAGATTTGTTAGACAGTCTGGCGTACCGTTCGGTACACGGCGGTTTCAATAGTTGACGTGCAGAGACTGGTATGCTGTGGCTAAATCGTAAAAGCCCCAGTGTATCAGTCTTTCTTTTGTTAGTGCTCTCTGAACCACACCATTTCCCGCCATTCGCCAATAAGCCTTACGACTGTAGGCTGCTTCGCATGCTGCCCATTCCGGCAGTCCGAGTCCCAGCAGCTTTCGTTTGCGTGTCTTTGGCAGTTTCCACTGTTTCCAGATGCACATACGAATCCGGCGATACAACCATCCATTCCATGACTCGACGTTGTTCTTCATATTTGCAATGCTGAAGTAGTTCAACCATCCCCGCATATAGACCTTTATGCGTTCCATGGCTTTCACAATACTTCCGCACCGGCTCCGGGAAGTGAGCGTCCGAAGTTTATCCTTGGCCTTCTTCCATGACTTGGCATGTACACGGATGTAGATGCCTTTGCCATTTTTCCCGAGGCAGAAGCCAAGGTACTTAAAATTTCGGATTGCAAACACGCTGACCGTACGACTTTTCTCCCGGTTCACCTTTAACTTCAGTGTTCCTTCAAGATATTTCGTACTGGTCTCCAACAGTCTTTCAGAGGCCCTCTCGCTCTTGGCAAGTAGTACGATATCATCCGCATAACGGATGCACGGTACGCCTCTTCTGCTGAATTCTTGATCAGACTCATTGAGATAGATGTTGGCCAGCAGAGGAGACAGGTTTCCTCCCTGCGGTGATCCTTCCTCCGTCTCAATGACAACACCGTTCTCCATGACGCCGCTCTTCAAATACCGCTTCACCATCTGGATCACTCTTTCATCCTTCACGTTCCTGCGCAGGATGTTGACCAGTAATACATGATTCAGCGTGTCAAAGTATTTTGACATGTCGATGACTACCGCCCTTGTATATCCCTGTTCGGCATACTCCTTGACCTTAAGAATGGCATCTTTTGCACTGCGTCCCGGTCGGTAGCCGTAGCTTCCGTCTGAGAACAATGGCTCATAGACGGGCATTAGCTGCTGTGCCATGGCCTGTTGGATGATGCGGTCGATGACGGTGGGAATTCCAAGCTTGCGTCCTCCGCCGTCCGGCTTCGGGATCTCTACTCTTCGTACAGGGGATGGCGTGTAGTGTCCGCTTCTTATCTTCTGCACGAGTTCGTGATTGTGTTCTCTCAGCCACGGAAGTGCCTCTTCGACAGTCATGCCGTCGACTCCCGGCGCTCCCCTGTTTGCCTTCACTCTTTTGTAAGCCTGGTTCAGGTTGTCCTTTTCCAGTATCTTACCTAAGATATCCGGCTCTGCACTGTCTCTTTCCTTCCATATCCGGTTGAACGAGCGGTGCGCTCTTACATACCCTTTACGTTCCGCGCTATCTCTCTGCAAGCAGCTTTCTGTGTTTTCTGCACTCATGTGCTCGTTCCTCCTTTCCGGGTCGTACTAAAGACTCCTCTTGATTCAGTCCTTCGTCCTTTGCACTGTTCGCACTCCGGCTTACTATGACCTCTGCTGACTCCTGTGTGTTCAGCGCATCTTCACAGATGCAGTTGCTTCTTTCAAAGCATTTCACACAGGTCTCCCCGGGTACCACACGTTTCTTTCTCTCCATCCATCTGCCACATTTATCCCCCGTGATTCCGTGCAGTTATTGGGCTTCGACTTGTTTGGCAGCCTTACCCTCACGAAAGACCTTATATGTGATTTCTGTCCGTCAGACCGGAGATTTGCCCATGGTTAGTCTGTTCCCACATCCAGCTTCCTTCAGATTCCACCTCACGGTGGACACCCTTGCTTTCGACTATATCCTTCCCACTGCCGGGCGGATTCGGGACTTGCACCCGTTAGAAACGTGCGCCGCCAGGCGCACCAAAGTTGGTGCTGGAGCCTAGCTCCAGCACCATTCTTTTTGCCAAAATACAAATTCCCATATTTTTTTGTAAAGGATAAAAAAGAATCCTGGTTTATTGTCCTGCCTTTCCCTTATATCCAAAATCTTTGCCAGCTTTTTCAGATTCATGCACGCAAAGGTCAGCCCGGCTTTCATTCTCATTCGGGCGTTACCGATATATTGTGTGTATCGAAATCCATGCTGTTCTTTTGCACTTCCGAACAATCTCTCAATGGTTTCTTTTCTCAACATATAAATCTCTTTGTTCCCGAGAGTATAGCGGATATCCTCACTGGTTTCCAGATACTCTTCCCAAATGTGGCGGGAGATCGTTTTTCATGCTCTTTGCTTTCTGTACATTTGGAAAGATAAGGACAGTTTTTACAGATGCTTTTATCGCTCTTGTATTCTTTGTAACCCTCCCGGTTCGTTGTCCGATAAGTAAGGATCTGATCCGCCGGACAGATATAGCAGTCATAGTACTCATCGTAGACATACTCATATTTCTTGAAGAATCCATCTTTTGTCATGGGCCTTTTATACGGAAACAGAGGCTGTATCCCGTCTTTTAACAATTCTCTGGCAATTGCCGGAGTCTTATATCCGGCATCCAATACCATCCTCTCCATATCCAGATCTTTTACTTTGTCATACAAAGGCTTCCAAGTCCTGCTGTCATGTTCATTCCCCGGATGTACAGTATAGCCTAAGATCCACCCGTGCTTGTCACATGCAGTCTCTATGCTGTATGCAAAAACATGTTTATGTTCGCCTTTTCGGAACCAGCCGCTTTCCGGATCTGAAGTACTGCATTTTTGCGTTTTGGCTCCTTCCGGGATTTCGTCTGAAGAACCGCTTTCACTAGAAGTGCCGCCGCCCGCTGCAGGCGGCGTAGTTGAATCATCCTTTTTTTCTTTTAAAGGTTTCTTTCCATGATTTTTACGGTCTTCATTGATTTCTTTTTTTAACTCCTCCTCATACCATAGAGCTTCTTGAGATGCAATCCTCTTTCTCATCTTTTTGCTGTTAGCACAGGCTTTTACATGGGTAGAATCCACAAACACCGTAGATGCATCTACCAGATGAAACTTCATACATTGTTCGAGGATATAGGAAAAGATCTGCTCAAACAGATCCGTATCCTTAAAACGGCGGGTATAGTTTTTTCCAAAAGTAGAAAAATGAGGAACCGTATCCAGCATATCCAGACCGAGAAACCAGCGATATGCTACATTCACTTCGATTTCTTTTATTGTCTGTCGCATACTTTTAATCCCATAGAGATACTGGATAAAAGGAATTTTAATCAGCATCACCGGATCCATGCTCGGCCTTCCGTTATCCGCACAATACTTATCTTCTACAAGATCGTAAATAAAGTTCCAGTCAATTGCCCGGTCAATCTTTCGGAGCATGTGGTCCTTTGGCACCATGTCATCCATGCTGAACATCATCATCTGTTCTCTTTTTTTATCGGCATCTCTTGTCATCATAAGCGGAACCTCCTTATAAGATAATTATACCATGTGCAGGGAACGCACCGCTTAACTTTAGAGTTGATAAGTAGGGAATTTTTCTTGATAAAAACCGGAAGAATCATTGAAATGTCGATAACTGCAATAGAAAAGCCCCGGTGAAAACCGGGGACTTTGTCTACAGTCTGAGGCACAGCGAAAGAAATTTTTCTTTCGCTGTGCCTGTTAAAATCTAGATTCACTTTTCCTGCTTAATCTGGACAATATCATCTTACTTGACAATTTTCGAAAAGCCTATAAAATATTAATTGTAAGAAACGTTAGCAGTTCGGTAGACAACATGAGAGGACAGGTTACTCATATTCAAAATTCTGCGATTGAAGGGTTTATTCTGACAAAATTATGTATGAAATAAAATCATCTGTGAGTTTTGCAGCATGATTTTATATAAATTTTATGAAGGAGGAAAACATGAAAAAGGGATCAAAAAAAGTGGCGGCTATCATTTTAACATTTTTCTTATGCATAGGCTTATTGCCTGCTAATTCTTTGGCAGCAGAAAATGAATATAATGAATCGCCAGTACCAGTAGAAGAAGTCACATCTGGGGCTATTCCAGAAATGCAGCCTGACTTGTCGAATGAAACAACTGAACAAACTGAGAATTATGCAGTAACATCTCAGACAGGGCAAGATCCAAAGGAAAGCAATGCCCAAACATCAGAAAATGCTATGTCTAGCAATGTTTTAAATCAGGAAGAAACGGATGAAAACAATCAGATTTCCGAGGGATTACAGAATGACAATTCGCAGGAGTCATACAATGATGTAGCTGATGAGGCATCTAATCAAGAACATGCGGGAGAATCTTCAACCCCATCTGATGTTGATGTGCCTCAGGCACTTTTGAGTACAACATCAGATTCTGCCGCTGTGGACGTGAGTAAACCAGCAGATTTTATTTTTGTTATTGATTCGACAGGTTCTATGCGTTCCTATATCAATTCTGTACGTTCAAATCTGTCATCTTTTGTGCAATACTTGGCAGAAAAAGATGTTAACATTAACCTTGCGGTTATTGATTATAAAGATATTACTTCTGATGGAAGTGATTCTACTGTTATACATTTGATGGATGGAAATCAATGGTCAAACAACAGCGATCAGATTGCTGAGCAATTAAATATGATTAATACAACTGGGGGAGGTGACAACCCTGAAACTCCGACCGATGCATTTGCAAAAATATTGGATGGTCAGATAAGTTGGAGAGATGATGCACAGAAATTTGTTTTTTTACTAACAGATGCCGACTTCAAAGATTCTGATGATGACGCCCAAATAAGAAGCATGGCTGAGTGTACAGAATATTTTAGGGCAAATGGCATACATACTACTATTGTCGGTGATCTTGCATATGAGGATCATTATAGATCTTTATATCAACTTACGGGCGGAAAATATATTGATATTAATTCCGCAGACTATTATAAACTAATGATTGATATCGCTGACTGGGTGTATGATGAAACCCTTGACACAGATGGCGATGGTCTGCCTGATGAGTGGGAAACTAACGGAGTAGACATTGATCATAATGGGATCATAGACCTTCATTTAGAGGAAATGGGGGCAGATCCTAATGTAAAAGATTTATTTGTGGAAGTTGACTGGATGTATCAGCCATATGTGGAAGGTAGTTTCCTTGGAATTACTTACACAAAACAGGAAGAAAAAAATCTAAAGCCTAGCGCAGAAGCGATGCGATCTGTTTATCAACAGTTCAAAGATCATGGCATTAATTTGCATATTGATGCAGGGGCCGACTCTATTGATTATGTTACAGGTAAAACGTGGGGGGATTTATCCGGCGGAAATAGTATTGAATATTCATCAAATTTTGATTTGGGTAGTAACTATGAAAATTGGAATCAAATGGCGTTAAATAATTTTGATCGTGCAAGATGGTCTGTTTTCCGTTATTGTTTATTTGTAAACAAATACAATGATGGTAGATCTTCAGGAATTGCTGAGGGAATCCCTGGTCAGTTTTTCATAATTGCTGATGTAGATGGTTGGATTTCTGGAACAAATACAGCTACTGCAGGCACATTTATGCACGAATTGGGACACACCTTGGGTTTACGTCATGGTGGAAGCGATAATGTTCACAATAAACCAAATTATTTAAGTATTATGAACTATTCATTTCAGGTTACAGGTTTAGTGGGTACAAACGAAGTGAATTATTCTGAGTATGTTTTGCCATCTTTAAACGAAAATTCACTGAATGAAAATAATGGAATTGATCCGAATAGTATAACTGCCGGCAGTAATATCGGAACGAAATGGTATTATGAGAAAGAGCATAAATTTTTGTTCTTTGATTTTGGAACCACGACTGAATCTGGAACAGCTACGGGAGTGGCCGGACAGAGCATCGATTTTAACGCAAATGGTACGATAGAGAATAATGTATCTGTTAACTTGAATGCTAGTGCAGAAACTAATCTTTCTGAATCCGTAAATGACTGGAATAGAATTATCTTTAAAGGTGGATTGATTGGCGGATATGGAGAAGATATTACAGAAGACACAGTCTTAATCTCTTATAATCCAGACATGGAAGATGAACTGAACGAATTAGATTATGACACAGCCCTCGAAAATGGACTTTTGGGAAACCCCGGAAATTGTAGTATTACGAATGTTAATCCTTCCCGCATTTATGAGAATCTGGAAGATCAGAAACTGTATGTTTCTGTCAACAATCTATATAGTGACACGTCAACACCTACACTAAAAGTAACTTCGGACCTGCTAAGTGAATCGTTTGTCCAAAAACTCGAACTTCCTGGAACGCTTGGTAAAATGGAGAGCATTACGATTGAAATTCCAGTAAAAAGCGATCTAAACAGTGGAAGTTATAAAGTGGTATGTGAATTAGAATGCGATGATGGTACTACAGTATCTTTCACAAAAGATATTGTAGTTGAAGAGGCCCAAAAAATACAAATGACACCTGGTGAAACTCAAACAATTTTGCCAGATGATGCAGGAAATAATGATTACAATTGGAGCACCAGTAGTGACGTAGTTTCTATTGATGAGAACGGAAATGTAACTGCTAATGGAGAAGGTATTGCTGTCATTACGGGAACTAATCCAGAGAACGAAGTGATTTCTTTTATCATTGAATCACGCTCAGAAAATGCGTCCACTGATAATAGTAACCAAGATGAAAATTTAAGTAATCCAAATGGAAATGAAGATTCTCAACAATCGCAAAATTCTTCAGTAAATTCAATTACAAGCACTAGCCAACTTGAAACTGGAGATAACACCAACATAACATTATATGTTGTTTTATGCGTACTTTCCCTTGGTTGTATTAGCGGGTTAGTGTTAGTAAAGAAAAGAAAAAAGAAAATGTGATGATATACTAATGACATTGTAAGAGAAACAATTCCGGATTTTTCTTGTAGTTGCTGTACCTCCAAAAATCAAAAGCCCCATCCCTCAATGGTTGAGAGATGGGGCAAACTATTTACGCTGCAATCTCTGGGATTTCCCCGACAAAGTTATAAACGATCCTGACTTCCTGCACCTTCTGGCCGTCCACCTTCTTGACCTCGCCGATCAGAATCCGGCTGATGAGCCGGTTCAGCACCGCCTCGTCCAGTTCCTCGATGGCGGAATAGCGCCGGATTTCGTTGATAAAAGTGCGGACTTCGCTCTCCTGGGCGTCAGCCCGGCTCTGCATCATCGCCAGGTCATGCAGACGTTTCTGGTTGGATTCCTGCTCCTGTTCCAGCGCCGCTGTCAGCTTCACAAATCGCTGCTCGGTCAGGATGCCTTTGGCCTTGTCGGTGTACAGGCTCAGGAACATTCCGTCAATCTCCTGATTCCGGGCCTCCAGCCGCTGGCGTTCCTTCTCTGTCTGAGAAGCGTCCACCAGATACCGGCGCTCCATCCGGCTGCTGAGCCGCTGATAGAACGCATCGGCGTCCTTCATCGCCTGCGCCGCCAGTTCCTGAATGTCCTTCAGCACCAGATTGTACAAATCTCTGGCCTCAATCTTGTGACTGGAGCAGACCTTGCATCCCATCCGATTGTAGGTCTGGCAGATATAGTATGCCTTGTCAATCGGTTCCCGCATCTCGCCGGTGAAGCGGTTCTTGCCGGTTCGGCCTACCTTCTCATACCGCACCTGCATGGACTTCCCGCAGGTGGCGCAGTAGACCAGGCCGTGGAACAGGTTGTAGAAGGGGCAGGAATTCCCCTGAATGGTCGGCCTGCGGTCAATGAGTTCCTGTACCTGTTCCCATTCCTCCAGCGTCACAATGGCCTCATGGCAGCCCTCAATCACTTCCCACTGGTCACGGGGGATAATGTCATAGGTGTTGGAGCGGATGCCCTTCTGATGTGTCCGAAAGACCAGATGTGCGCCCTTGTAGAAAGGATTCCGCAGGATATGGCTGATTCTCGCCCCGCCCCAGGAATAATAGTTGGCGTCAAACTCCGTGTTGGCCTTGACATGGGTGATGGGGATTTTTTCTTCCATCAGACGTTTGGAAATCCTCATGCAGCCCAGCCCGTCAAGGGCATAATCATAGATTTTGCGAATAATAGGTGCTGTCTCCGGGTCAATGATGAGATGCCCTTTGTCCTCCGGGTCACGCATCAGACCGAAGGGCGGCGTCCCTCCGCAGAACTTTCCCTGCCGGGAACGGGTGGTGATGCCCGCCAGCACCTTTTTGGAAATATCCCGACTGTACATATCGTTCAGGATATTCTTGAAGGGCGTAATGTCCATCTCCTGACGGGTCAGGCTGTCCACGCCGTCCGTGATGGCGATGTAACGCACATTGTGTTTAGGGAAAAAGATTTCGATATAGCTGCCAGCTTCAATATAATTCCTACCAAGCCTGGATAGGTCTTTGGTGATGACGCAGCCGATCTTCCCCGCCTCAAGGTCAGCGATCATGCGCTGGAAGGCAGGGCGGTTGAAATTGCGACCCGTATAGCCGTCATCCACATAATACTCATACTGGAACATCCCATGCTTTTCAGCAAAGTCCCGAAGCATGATTTTCTGGTTGCTGATGCTCATGCTCTCGTTATCGCCGCCGTCATCCAGAGAGATACGGCAGTAGAGAGCGGTGATTTTCTCAAAGACTTGTTTTTTCCTGCTCATAGCGTTCTCCTTCTATGAACAGGGACACGATACCATTATAGTACCATGTCCCTGCCCCTGAATCAACCGTTTTTACGCAGCGTTTTCGGCCATTTCCCGCTGCTGACGCCATTCCTCAAAGTGTTCGCAGGTCTGGCGCTCGATCAGCTGCTCAAAGGCTTCCCGCATGGACTTCTCCCCGGCGAACTCCCGCACCACCACAAAACGGACTTTATTTTTCTGCTGCTTGCTTTTTTCCATAGGCTACCTCCATAGAGTAGCAGGCCAGGCGGCAGCACCGGCAACGAAGTCCGGCAACGAACCTCTGAAAACCTGTAAACTACCGTCTGACCCGCAAATCTTACTTTGTGAATTTTCTTGAAAAATCTCGTTGCTTTCGTTGCCAGAAATATAGATAGGTATTAGAAAATGCCTTATTTACAGGCTTTTCCCGTATCCAGACAGAGAAATCCCTGGCAACGAACCCGGCAACCAGGTGGCAACCATCCTGGCAACAGACCACCCTTTTCAGGCGATCCACTCCTTCGGAAGTTCCAACTGACGGCATTCTTCCTCGCTCAGTTCCACAAATCCATCTTCGTTGCCGGGCAGTTCGTTGCCGGAAGCGTCCCGTTCCCAGCCCTTCTGCCTGCCGTATCCGGCGAACATCTGGGGATTGGAGAACGGCTTCCAGCCCGTCACCACCGTATTCATGATCTCGTTGATATTGTGAAGCTGCCACCGCTTCGGTTCGTCATAGGTGTGGCCCAGTGCCTCCTTGAACAGCTGTTTGGAGCAGACCATGCTGCCGGTGTAGTGTTCCAGAAAGCCCTGTATCTGTCCGGCCTCCGTGTCCTCCGGCATGAAATCCTTCTGCACCTCCACAAGCTGCCGCTGGATGGACTTGCTGAATTTCATGGAATACTTCCCGCTGCGGTAAACCGTCATGGCCTCTGCCCAGACCTGCAACAGGTAGTCTCTGGAAGCGTCCTCGTCCTCCAAAATGTGAACCTCCGCATTCTCCGGGTAAATCATGATGGGAAGGAAACGCCGGTTCCCGGCCCGGTCAAGGGGCAGGAAGTCCAGCGTGTTGGATGAACCGCCGAACACACACTGACGCAGCCGGTCTTTAGGCTGGGCCTCGTAGGGCGTCCGGTAGGTTTCCTTCTGGCGGCTGATGAATGAGCGGATTTCCTCAATGCTTTTGGCGCTGCTGGTAGCCAGCATCTCCGACATCTCAATGATCCAGTGGCCCTGCAGCTTCAAATACACCCTGTCATCGTCCAGTTTTTTCAGGTCATCACTGAACCACTCGTCCCGGATCGCCAGCAAGCGGAAGAAGCTGGATTTTCCTGCCCCCTGGCCGCCCACCAGACAGAGCATTTCCTCATATTTGGAGCCGGGGCGGAATACCCGCCGGATGGCACCCAACAGGAAGTGTTTCAGCATTTCCTCCACATAGTCGCTTTCGTCCGCACCTAAGAAGTGATGGAGACAGGAACGGATGCGGGGCGTCCCGTCCCAGACAAGGCCGTTCAGCACGTCCTGTATGGGATGGTAGCAGTTCTCATTCGCCACGATAGAGAGCGCCGCCGTCATCTTTTTCTCGCTGGTCAGGCCGTAGGTCTGTTCAAAATAGAGAAGCAGATACTTCACATCCGTATCCGTCAGGGCGCTGGTGTTCCTGCTCCAGCCCAAATCCCGCACGATGTCCACCCGGTCAGTCAGGAGGTTCAGCCGGATGGCGTCCCGCAGCAGCGGGTCATGGCAGAACACCGTCCGGCAGTTGCCGATGGTGTTGGCGGGTTGGCCCTTTTCGGTGACGGAGAGGCTTTCCCGCACCTCGTCAACGCTCTGCTCCGGCGCTAAGGCTTCGGCTGCGTTCATGGCGGCCTGCCGGGTGGCTGGCGGTAAACTCTGATATTCGCTGCTCAATCTTCCTCACCTCTTTTCCGTATTCAGCGACCACGCAGGCCCGTTCCTCCATACTGCCGGACAAAAGAATATCCAGCAGATACTCGGTGTATGGTTTCTTTTGCAGGGCCTCCACAAACAGCGGGTTCCATGCTTCCTCCGGCGTCTGCGGGGCGTATTCCTTCTCCCAGCGTTCCAGCAGATGCAGGTAATCGCACAATACCCGGAAACATTTCTGCTCCGCCTGCCGGTAGCGCAGTTCTTCGCTGATTTTCCGTTTGACCGGCCTCCTGCGGGGCGGGTCATGGCCTTTGGCGTCAAAGCTGACCGAGAAATCCTCCGCCAGCTTCAAGGCCGCCTCTTTACTGTTCAGCCCGAACAGGCGGGCGGTAAAGTCAATTACATCCCCGTCCGCCTGACAGCCGAAACAATGGAACCGGCGGTCAACCTTCATGCTGGGATGTTTGTCATCGTGGAAGGGACAGCAGGCCATCCCGTTCCTGCCGACCCGTACCCCGTAAGATTCCGCAGCCTGCCTTGTGGGGACAGCCTGCTTTACCGCTTCAAACACATTCAATTTTCTCACCTCCAGACAGAGAAAAAGGCACCTGAATCCTGAAATCAGACGCCTCACAACTCCATATCCTGTTTCTTTGTCGGGGCAATCCGCCCCTCCCGTTCCCAACGCTCCCGGTTATCCCGGTCAGCGCTTTGCTTTGCCTTTGCCAGCTTATCCATAATGGATTCTTTGGCTTTTTTCTTGATCTGCTCCTTTCCGGCCTGCTTGACCTCCGGCTGCATCAACGTCCGTTGGATTTTCGCCAGAGCGTGCTGCATGGCGTTTTTGATTTTGGTAATGACCCCGTCCAGCCGGGCAGCGGTGTACTCACGTTCCTTTTTCGAGGCCTTGCGCTCCGGCGACAGCACCCACTTTTTGGATTCCTCCACCAGACGAATATCTTCCTTGTGCGTCTCCTGCCGGACGGTATCGGTCACGACCTCCACCGCCTTGTCATAGGCCGCATCGGAAACATCATCTAACAGAGTCTCCACGTCCTCGATTTTGAGCGTCAGTTCTTCCAGCTTCTGCTCCTGCGCCGCCAGTTGCTCCTTCTGCTTCACCAGGATATAATCCTGTTTTTCCAGATACTCCCTCCCGCCGTAGGACGGCTCCTGATCCAGATCCAGCCCATGCCGCTTTGCGATGTCAAACAGGATCGTCCGGCAGACCGCATCGAAAGTTTGTTTCCGGTTGTTATGCCTGCCTTTTGGCTTGTCCGGGTTCGGGAGAGGGATGCCCAATTCCTCCAGCGCCTTCTCCTGCTGGGGACACAGTTCCCCGTAGCGGTTCTGGCAGTCGAATACATGGCGTTCATGGATGTGGGGCGTCCCCTCGTCCAGATGAAGCGCCCAGTCTAAGATGTGGATATGGGAACCGAAGCGGCGCTCAAATTCCTCATAAAATTCATTGACGATGGAAAAGAGCGTTTCCGGCGGGACGGATTCTCCCATTGTGCCGATCTGGTAGATGCTTTCCTCCGGGCAGGTCTTGTTGTTTTTCAGCAAGTCCTCCACGGTGCGGTTACGCTCGGTGTGTCGGGTTTTCTCATTCCGGGCGTTCTGCGCCTCCACATGGTCAGAATAATGCTCGTAGTAGTACATCCGCTCGATTTCCTCAAAGCTGAAATCCGGCTGTTCCGGGTTTTCCCGGAACTCATGTGTCGTGAAGCCCCGATAGCAGTCCCAGTAGATGTTCTGTCTGGCCCGCTCGGCGTCAATGTGTTCGCTGTTCTCCACATCGAACCGGCGGTCATTGTGGCGGGGATTGTAGGTGCCATGCTTGCCGGAGCGCCCGTTGTGTCGTGTCAGTTTCAAACAATTTTCCTCCTTCCTGCGAAAATGTTCCGGGGCCGGGGAAGGGCGGCGAAGCCGCAAATCCTGCGAAAGTCTGCGTCAGGTAATACCCAGTACAAGTTGACGCAGGCATCAACTTTCCCTGGGCCAAGGTTTTCCACCTCTGGACACCGGAGTAAAGGCTCGCCGCCTCTACACTCCGCACAGGCGCTGCCGCCCTGTACCCGCCCAATGGGCGTTGCCCCTTGACCCCAGCAGTGCGCTGCCGCCCCTACACCCAGGCACAAAGGGCTTGCCGCCCTCTGTACTCCCGCTCCGGCGAAGCTGGCTTCCACCGCAGGAGCGGTTTTTGCCAGTTTCACCGCCTCCGTATCCGCACATTTGCGCCCATCGGCGGGAAGTGGATACGGAATACGCCTGCGGGGATTGCCGGTCAAAACAGCGGGTGCAGACCCGCTATTTTTTCCGTAAACGCCCCGATTTCAGGCGATTTTTTCTTCCGCACCTACCACCTGAAATCCATGCTCTTTTGCATACTCCCTTGCGGCGGCTTTCCGTTCCTCACTGTATGGCGGAATGAGCCGGATTGACAGCCGGGACTTGTCCAGCACATGGGTCACGCTGCCCTCCGGCGTGCTGCGCTCCAACCGGCACAGCATCGGATACTTCCGGCTGAACTCTGCCAACCTGCGCTTCAAGCTGGCGTTGAAGGTGTAGATGCTGGCAAGGTTCTCCGCCTCGTTCCAGTTGATGATGGTTTCTTTCTCATATTTAGACAGCTTCGTCATACAAATCCTCCTCATAATCGGTGTAAGATTTCAGCACACGCAGGCTGCGCTTGAGACGGCGGTACTCGTCCATCTCCATGCGCAGATGGTGGTAAAAAGCCTCGTACCAGCTTTCGTCCACCTCCGTCTCCATCTTCCGGGCCAGCCCCAGCATCCGGCGTTTGGCCTCCGGGTCAACCGTCAGGGCCGTCAGCCATTTCAGCCGTGTCACCGTGTTGTGGTGGCTGGGACAGGCGAAAGCGTAGAGAATCTTTTTTTCTTTCATGCTCAGTTTCATAATGATATTCCTCCATTTCTTTGCTGCGGAGCACCATGCGCCCCGCATGATAAACTTGTTTCTGTCCGCCGGTCTGCCTGCAAGCCGCTCCTGCCCGGAATTTCTCCCGGCGTATCGGCCTCTTTGGTGCGCTCGATTTCTGTCCTGGCGTCACTTCCCCGGAGGTCATACCCCTTGCAGCCGGTCATTCGATTTTCAAGGTTCAGTGCCTGTCTGCAAGAACCATTCTATCGAAAAAAGGGGGCTGCTCCCGTATATCCAAGACGTTGGAAAAACGCTCGAAATCCGCATATTTCCACGCTTATGGAATCGTGCTATAATGGGTGTATTCACTGAAAAAACGATAACGAGAGAGGGGGCATTGGATGTACACAAAGCTGTCAATCCCGGAGCGGCTCAAAGACCTGCGGGTGGTGGACAAGCACCTGACGCTGGAACAGCTGGCAGAGCAGACCGGCCTGTCCAGATCGGCGCTGGGAAAATATGAGAGCGATGATTATAAGGACATCAGCCCGTTTGCGATTGCAACGCTGGCAGAATTTTATGGCGTGTCCACCGACTATCTGATGGGGCTGTCCGAAAATAAAAATCACCCAAACACAGAGCTTCAATCCCTGCATCTGAGTGACGATATGGTAGAACTTTTGAGCAGCGGCAGGATCAACAACCGGCTTCTCTGCGAACTGGCTACACATCCGAACTTTCAGCGGCTGATGACTGACATGGAAATCTTCATCGACCGGATTGCCGATATGCGGGTGGAGCAGATGAACCTAATCCTTGAAGCCACCCGGCAGACCGTCATCAACAGCCATGCGCCGGGAGAGAATGACCTTTATATGCGCACACTGGAATTAGGGCAGATACAGGAGAGCGACTTTTTCAGCCATGTCCTGCATGACGATCTGGACAGCATTGTCCGGGACATACGGGAGGCACATCTCAAAGATAAGACCACCGCCGACCCGCAGCCCACGCTGGAGGACGTCAAGGAACAATTTGAACAGGCCGTCCAGCAGGGCAGCGATGTGGAAATGCTGATCCATGAATTCTGCGATAAGTTGCAGATACCTTTTGAGAAGATTTCCTCGGAGGATTTCTCAGCATTCTGGTGTGGTATAAAAAAAGTTGACATCTTATTCTCAAGGATTTCATGATAAAATCAAGAGAATAAGGAGGTACTCAAAATGGCACGTAAATATGACCATGAATACAAAGTACAGGCAGTTAAGTTAG
>NZ_JAFBIZ010000078.1 GCF_021531995.1 Faecalicatena contorta | reverse complement strand
CCCATATAAGATTAGTATATTATTTTCGCCTATCATAGTCTAATCGAAAAGACGAATAAACAAGCACTACCCATAGTTTTTATTTATAGGTAGTGCCTGTCTGCCATCAGTCAATCTGGTAAACTTCTTTTACAACTTTAATAAAACGTTCTGCACTTCTGGACAGCTGATAATTCTTATTATATATCAGATTGATATCTCTTCCCTTATCCGCTTTCGGAATCGGAAAGGCTAACATGAATCCTGCCTCCACTTCATCTGCCGTCGCAAGTTTGGACAATACCGAGATTCCCATTCCCTGCTTTACAGACTTTTTGATTGTTTCCTGATTTTCAATGCTTGCAATTACATTCAGATCATCGGTAGCTATACCGGCATGCTTCAGCTGCTTCTGCGCTTCTTTTCTCGTTCCGGATCCTTCTTCCCGCATAATAATATGCTCTTCCATGATCCATTGTATATTGCCAACAGATTCTTCCTGAAGTTTTCTGTATTTTTCAGTATTTGGTGTAATAATGACAAGTTCATCTTTGTAAAACGGTATATATCTACAGTGTTTTTTCTCCAGAACCGTTCCTGTAAATCCAACATCCGCCACATGATCAACAATCTGCGTTACCACCTTGCTGCTGTCAGTCTCCAGAATCTTAAACTGTTCCTGCGGATATTTTTCATTAAACTGAATCAGCACCTTCGGCAGCAGATACTGTGCCGGAATCGTAGATGCTGCAATTGTGATCAGATGCTTTCCGCCATCCTTTCCCGCCTCAAACCTTTCTTCAATCTTTTTCTGAAGATCAATGATCTGTCTTGCATACTGATATAACTCTCTTCCGTCATCTGACAAACTGACTTCTTTTGTATTTCTCACAAACAGCCTCACGTTCATTTCCTTTTCCAGTGCTGCAATGTGTGCACTGATCGTTGGCTGGGTTAAAAACAATTCTTTGGCAGCTTTTGAAAAACTGCCCCCTTCCGCCACCTGGACAAAGGCCTCTAACTGCTTTAAATTCATTAATACGCAACCCTTTCACTCTCTGCTCCGGTCTTTTTGGTCACCTTGATACTGTCCATATACTCCAGAATCGGCTTCGCGCTCTTTCGGCTGGTCGCAAACATATCTCTCACCTGCGCAATCGTAATGACCGGATTATCCTTTAATTGTTCCTGTATCTTTTCTTTTGCCTGTTCCATATAAGAACACAGAGTATACATGTCCTCTGTCACTTTTACAACACGCTTTTCCTCCAGCAGAATGTTCAGGATATCATCTTTCAGCTCTTTTGATTCTTTTCCACAATCAATCTCCGAGTACCGGACAAAGTCATATCCTGCCTTTTCAAATGCAGCAAGAAGCTTCTTCGATATCTCACGATACGTTTCATCTTTTCTGACCTCATATTCCGGTGTACACAAAAATTCATCCACTCGCTTCAGGCTTCCGCTACTTTCAAGCATCTCCAGAATCTGATCAAAAACGTTCGGCTTGATTTTGTGAAAATATGTCATCTGTACTTCTGCTTTTTTCATACCATATCGGTACGGATACCTGTCTTCATATTCCTCCATAGCTTTATAAAGTATTCGCTCTGCTTCACGTGCAGAATCCGCATGCCAGACATACGTATCCTTCCGCATCGGGAATGTACACACATTCCCCTGTTCTTTCAGCTCTTCAACATCATTTTTTACTTCTTCAGCAGAAAGAGCTGTAAGTTTTGCCAGTTCTGACACTGTAATCAAAGTATCTGCATGGCTTTTTACATGCATCTCAATTACATCTGCAGAAGAGCCGGACTCTTTCCTGCTCAGCTCCTCAATCACATCCTGCTGAAAACGTTTTTTAATTCTTGGATTCGGTTCAAGCACTACTCCTCCTCCAATCGTCTCCATCGGAGAATAGAAACGCACAACAAACTTGTCCCCGCGTCTTACGGCGACTTCCTCTTCAAGACGAAGCTGAACATATCCACTTTCTCCCGGTCCGATCTCCTCCTTATCTAAAAGAACCGCCCGGCACAGCACTTCGCTTGTTCCTGTAAAGAAATGCAATCTGGTGTGATTGGTAAGCACACGCATGGAAGAATCCAGTACATTCAGCCGAACATCCAGAAGATCAGTATTCTTCATGCTGTTTGGCGGTGCAAGAACACAGCCTCTTTTAATCTCCCGTTTCTTCACATTTGAAAGATTAATAGCCACGCGCTGTCCTGCATAACATTCTTTTTTATCTTCACCATGGACCTGGATACTACGAATCTTACATTCTTTCCCAATCGGATACATCTCCAGTGTATCTTCCTTCGATATAGTTCCCGACACGAGTGTACCTGTGATGATCGTACCAAATCCAGACAGTGTAAATGCACGGTCAATCGGAAGTCTCGGAATTGTATTCACATCCTTTTGAATCACTTCATCACGTGTCAGATGCTCGATCATCTGAACAAGTCCCTCCAGACCTTCTCCTGTAGCTGCCGATACTTTTACGACCGGTGCATGTTCAAGAAATGTGCCTTCCAGTTCTTCCTTTACTTCTTCTTCAACAAGTTCCAGCCATTCTTCATCAACCAGATCACATTTATTCAATACAATAATACTTTTCTCAATTCCCAGAAGATTCAGGATATCCATATGCTCTCTGGTCTGCGGCATGATTCCTTCGTCTGCAGCGATTACCAGAAGAACAAGATCCATTCCCACAACGCCGGCAACCATATTATTGATAAACCTTTCATGACCAGGTACATCAATAATTCCGGCACGGTCCCCTCCCGGGAGATCAAAATACGTAAATCCCAGGTCAATCGTTATTCCTCGTCTCTGCTCTTCTTCCCAGCGATCTGTATTTCGCCCTGTCAGAGCCTTTATAAGCGTCGTTTTTCCATGATCTATATGTCCTGCTGTTCCTATAATAATATTTTTCATTCCGTCTTACCCTCTAGTTCTCTGATAGCAAACTTTTCAACTGACTGGCAATGACTTTAAACTGCCGCTCTTCTATCGTTCTCACATCCAGAAGAATCATATCATTCACCGTTCTGGGAATCACCGGTACCGGAAGATGACGCATGCATTCTTCCAGTTCCGGAACGCTGATCCTGGTCGGCTGTATCGCCACTGCCTGACTCGGAATCCGTTCCAGAGGAAGCGATCCGCCTCCGATCTGTGATTCACACGGTACTATCTGTATCTTTGCCTCAAGTTCGCCTCTTCTCAGTATTCTCGCAAGATTCTTTGCCTTTCTGGATACCTCTTCCAGAGAAGCCGTAATCATTCGAAGTACCGGAATATTTTCGATTGCCTTCTCTTCGGACAGATATTCCATCAGCACCACCTCCAGTGTCGCTGCAGTAAATTTATCAATTCGCAGTGCTCTGGTCAGCTGATTCTTCTTCATCATATCAATATACTTTTTCTTGCCGATGATAATTCCTGCCTGCGGTCCTCCGAGGAGCTTGTCACCGCTGAAGCACACAACGTCTGCTCCTTTTGCGATGGATTCCTGTACGGTCGGCTCATGTGTCAATCCGTATTTTGCAAGATCGATCAGCACACCGCTTCCCAGATCTTCGATCACCGGAATGTCATGCTCCTTCGCCAGCGGAATCAGTTCGTCAATCTCAACGTGTTCTGTAAAACCGACGATTCTGTAATTACTGGTGTGCACCTTCAGAAGTGCTTTGGTCTCTTCTGTGATCGCATTCTCATAATCATCGTAATGCGTTTTATTTGTGGTTCCGACCTCAACCAGGGACGCTCCACTTTGCTCCATTACATCAGGAATCCGGAACTTTCCACCGATCTCAACCAGTTCTCCACGGGAAACCACAACTTCTCCGCCCTTCGCCAGAGAACTCAGAATCAGCATTACCGACGCGGCATTATTATTAACCGCCATCGCTGCTTCTGCTCCGGTAATCTTACAGAGAAGCTTCTCAAAATGAGAATATCTCTCACCTCTTTTTCCTGCTTCCAGGTTGTATTCCAGGTTCGAATATCCCGTTGCGATCTCTGCGATATGTCTCATATGTTCCGGGCTGATCGGTGCTCTTCCCAGATTGGTATGAAGAATCGTTCCGGTTCCATTGATCACTGTGCGCATATTCGGTGTATGCATTGCTTCTACGGCAATACAGATATTCTCTGTCAGTGCCTCAATCCGGGCCTTCGCCTTTTCCTCTTCTTCGCATCTGCCGATATATGCACGAAGTTTTTCCATCTCTTCATGGATTGCTTCCATAACCGTATCGCGGCTGTATCGTTCAATCATCTCCTGAATCTGTTTCTCTCCCAACAGTATATCCACTTTCGGGATACTGCGGTATAATACATTTTTATTCATTTTCTTTTCCCTTTTCCTCACCTTACAGCTATGTTTTTAAAACAGACGAATCAGTTTGTCACTTTTTGGACTTACTTTTCCGATAACTGATATTGCAGTCTCCATATTCGCCTCTTTGAAATCTTTCATCATAGCATCATATTCTTTTGGGGAAACGCTGATCAAAAGTCCCCCTGACGTCTGTGGATCATAGAGCAGATCCAGATAATGCTCTTCCACAGCCCCGACTTCTACTTTTCCGATGGAGTATCCGCGATTCTTATATGCACCCGCCGGAACAAGTCCCATCTTTGCATAATCAATCGCATCCGTAAGATATGCTATATCTTTTACGTTGATCTCAAACGTCACTTCGCTTGCTGAAGCCATCTCCACACAGTGTCCCAGAAGTCCGAATCCGGTGATATCTGTGCACGCTGACACTTGGTATTTTTCGACTACCCGCTTGCCTTTCTGATTCAGAGATGCCATTACCATCTGCGCTTCACGGATCGCAGCAGGGGATGCCATATCTGCTTTAATTGCCGTATTGACAATTCCGCTTCCGATCTGCTTCGTAAGAACTAATATATCGCCTGGCTTACAGCCATAATTTTTAAATATCTTATCAGGGTGTACAAATCCAGACACGCACAGGCCATATTTTGGTTCATCGTCCTGTACAGAATGTCCTCCTACCAGTACCGCTCCTGCTTCTTTCACTTTCGCCGCTCCACCCGCAAGGATGTCGCCCAATATCGCCGGATCCAGACAGTTGGGGAATCCGACTATGTTAAGCGCAACAGCCGGTTCGCCTCCCATTGCCCATACGTCACTGAGAGAATTGGCCGCTGCGATCTGTCCGAACATATATGGTTCATCTACAATCGGAGTAAAGAAGTCAACGGTCTGAATCATTGCGATCTCATCAGTCACTTTGTAGATTGCGGCGTCATCAGAAGTTTCAATTCCTACGATTAAATTGTCATCCTGAAATGTCGGCAGCTTACTCAGAACCTGAGCAAGGGTCTCCGGACCTATCTTAGCCGCTCAGCCAGCCGTCTTACTTAAACTTGTCAATTTCACATCTGATTTCATGTTTCATTCTTCCTCCTGTAGCTTACATTCATTCTAAAGGATTATTGTTTTTACACATTCTTAAAAAGGGATTGTTGTAAAATAGTAGTTCACATTCTACAACAATCCCTCTTCACACAAACTTGATCAACGATTAAGGTCTGATAATTCTGCCAGCTTTGGCCATGGTCTCAACAATACTGTACATGTTTGTCACAGAACCTACTGCCAGCTTCTCTTTCAGTCCATAGTAATCCAGACAAGTTCCACAGGTCATGATCTCAACGCCCTGTGCCTCCAAAGACTTCAGATCCTCCAGAGAATCTGATCCCTCTGTTGTCAGAGTTGCTCCTCCATTATAGAATAACATTGTCTTTGGCAGAGTATCCAACTGTGTAACTGCAAATATGAATCCTTTTATTAACACCTTGCCGAGTTCATCATTTCCCACACCCATGCGGTCAGAAGAAACTACAACAACCGTATTGTCCCTGGCATCAGGCGCACATACAACCTCATCCTGGCTGCTTTCTGCCGGTGCTCCGTCCATCTGAATCGTAACTTTATACTCTGCATCCCCGAGCTTTTCAGATGACACTTTTGCTCCTGAACCAGCTCCAAGCTTAGTTACGTTCTGCACTGCGATCTCGTTATCAACGAGAACCTCAATTGTGTCCGGACCGGTAAGTGCCTGCATTGCCTTTTTCGTCTTAATGACTGGGATTGGACAATTGTCTCCCATTGCGTTGACTGTAATCATGATGATTCCACCTTTCCTTGATGCCATTACCCCAACACATATAGATATATTCTATCACTGTTTGTATAAAAGGTAAATGGTTTTTTAAATTATTATGTAAAAGCCTGAAAGAATTACGTCCCGTATCCTACACGAGGCATGCCTCTTCCATACTCTTGTATCTCCAGAACATGATACGCGCCGTCTGCATAATATGCCGGCCGCATCTCTCCTCTGCGAAAAGCAGACAGGAATTCTTCCATCGTACGCACTTCCTCCGGGAACCACGTCGCACATACGCCGACTTTTTCCGGGACATGACAATCACTGGAACCAATTGTATAATATCCAAGTTCCATTGCGTATCTTGCAGCCTTCTGACAGGCTTCCACAGAAGTACTGCCGTTCAGAACCTCAATCCCGTCCAGTCCGGTTACTGTACGCAGGTTTTCTTCAAGTCCCCGTTTATTATTGCGAAATGGATGTGCTGCGAAGCAGACCCCATTCTGTTTTTTTACCAGATCAATAAATTCCTGTGCCGGGATTCTTTCTCCGGGATACTCGTCGATCCCAAATGCCACGATATCCCCCTGGAGGGAAAAGAACTCAATCCCCACAAATACAGGAAACCCTGTCTTCTGCGAGTATTCTGCCGCATATTCTTTCAGCCCCATACTGTCATGATCCGTAATACACACCGCACCAAGCCCTTTTTGCTTCGCAATCTGTACGATCTCGTCCAGCTGCAGAAAACTGTCTTTTGAATATGTCATCTCATGCATATGCATATCAATAAACATCCTGTCATGCTCCTTTTCTTTTTTGCGTTTCGACTACATAATCTGTACATTCTTTCTTACATTATAGTAATTTCATTAGTCTTCATCAAATAGAGAATTTTAATGACAGGTATATTTTTATAGACACTATCTATTAGTCTTTCTGATATATTTCTTATAATCTCTTTTCAAAATTACCGTCTACCGAACACCCTTCCGTAAATATCATAAATGCATTCGGATCTATACTGTGCACGATCTCGCGGATCTGGTTTACCTCATACTTGGAAATCATTACAAACAGAATGTGTGCTGCCTTATTGGTATATGCCCCTTCTCCATCCCAATTGGTAACGCCCCGTCCCGTCTGTTCCATGATTGCTTTCGAGATACCTTCCTTCTTGGTAAATATCATGGCACTGGTATTGATATTCTGGATATGTACACGGTCAATCGCCATTGCAAGCGCCGTCGTATAAATCAACGAGTAAATCACGATCTCCACATTAAACATAAACAGGCAGATGGCATATACACAGACATTCATAAGAATGTTGATTTTTCCGACACTGACATTCGGATACCTCTTTGAACAGCAAAGCCCGATAATATCCTGGCCGCCGCTGGAACTTCTGCCTCTCAGAATCAGCCCCGTCCCCGTTCCTGCAACGATACCTCCCACAATACACGCTGTAAGATAATCCTCGATCACCGGAACCGGCGGTACCGGAACAAGCGTAAGAAACAGACTCTGAACCCCGACCGTAATCAGTGTTTTGACTGCAAATGTCTTTCCCATAATTCGAAGTCCCATATAAAGCAGCGGAACATTGATCAGAAAATAGATGATACCTGCCAGATCCACGCCGGAGGGAATGGGAACATGGAGAAAGCTTACAATAAATGTTCGAAGCAGCTGGGATACACCCATAAATCCCCCATTGTAAAGTCCAAGAGGGGTAATGATCAAATTCACCCCTATTGCAAACAACAGGCTTCCTCCAACAGCATATGTGGCCTGTACCAGTCCTGCTTTTCTTTTTCCGCTCAATTTACTCAACATCTTTCTTCTCCTCTAAATAAAATTATACAAAAAAGAAACCCGGAAATTAATCCAGGCTCTGCAGAACCTGACCGTCCTGCTGATTTTCTTTTTTATTCTCTGCACTTTCATTTAACTCTTCTTGTTGTTCCAGACATTCACGGATTGCTTCATTCAACGACAGCATCTTTTCATCCAGCGTTGAAACCATATCCGCACATTCCTTCAAGTCCCGGCTGATATATTCCGGTGCATTTCCCTCAAATTTATAATATATTTTATGTTCCAGACTCGCCCAGAAATCCATTGCAATTGTCCGTATCTGAATCTCTACTTTTGTATCCACCACACTGTCCGAGAGGAAGATCGGAACGGATACGAGCATATGGTAGCTCTTATATCCGCTTTCCTTCGGATTCTTAATATAATCCTTGATCGATAATACCTTCAGATCACTCTGGTTTCCGATCATCTCCGCCAATCGATAAATATCAGATGTAAATGAACAGATCAGTCTTACACCTGCGATGTCATTTACATATTTTACCATGTTCTCGATCGAGATCTCATATCCATATTTGCGAAGCTTCTTTACGATGCTTTCCGGTGTTTTCACACGCGTTTTAATATGCTCAATCGGATTATACTGATGTACATGCTGGAATTCATCATTCAGTATCTCAAGCTTTGTCCCCACTTCCTTGATCGCTGAATTATAAAGAAACATGATCGTCTTCCAGCTATCCACATCTTCATAATTTTTTATTGCATTTTCCATATGATGTTTTTCTCTCCTCTCTTGCCGAAGAGTTAAACAAGTACTGTATATAGTATATCATATGGTCATGCTATTGTCATGATTTTCACACTTATTTAATAAAAGTCATCCTTCCTGCATCCGCAGTCAGAATTCAATCCCCTCTCTGGCAAGCTTTCCCTTGTCATATGGGTGCTTTACCTTCATCATCATCGTTGCGTAATCTGCCAGATCCAGAAGTTCCTGCGATACAACATGACCGGTCAGGACCACTTCCAGCCCGCGTGGCTTGTGCTGCAGAAAACTCATCATCTTCTCTTCGCTCAATACATTCAGCTGAATCGCACATAACGCCTCATCCAGTACAAGCATGTCAAACGGTGAACAGAACTTGATAATCTCATCCAGCGCTTTATTATTGTAATGGCGAAGCTCAGCCTTTTCATCCCCGTTCATCCTGCTTACAAACTTAACCGGCTCACGCCCCGGAAGGCAGGTAATCCCCGGTATCTGTTCAAGTATCTTGCGCTCGTTGGAAGAATTATCCTTCAAAAACTGAAACACCAGTACCTGTAACCCATATCCCGCGGCACGGATTGCCTGTCCCATCGCAGCAGTTGTCTTTCCCTTTCCGTCCCCGTAATACATATGTATTCTTCCTGTACCCTGCATATAGTATCCCCTGCTTTCTTTATGCTGAAATGCTGTCTGATACATTCTATGATAGCAGATTTTCTCTTAGAATTCCAGTTTCATATCACCAAACTTGATCCACCCTTTCTTTCTCATAAATTCTGAGATTACAAGGGTCACAATTGCCGGAAGAATCACCTGAATCAGAAGGATCTTACCCAACACAACCACAGTAGCTTCTGTCTGTATCATCGTCTGCCAGGTCATGATCTGTCCAACCAGACCGGCCGTTCCCATTCCGGATCCGGTCGCATTGTTCGTCATATGCAGCGCCAGCGTTCCGACCGGTCCCAGAACCGCACTGGACAAAATCACCGGGAGCCAGATCACCGGCTTCTTCACAATATTCGGCACCTGAAGCATGGAAGTTCCGATTCCCTGTGCCAGAAGTCCTCCGATCTTATTTTCACGATAGCTTGCTACCGCAAATCCAACCATATTACAGCAGCATCCTACTGTAGCCGCACCTGCTGCCAGCCCGGAGAGATTCAGGATAATTCCAAGTGCAGCGGAGCTGATTGGAAGTGTCAGGATCATACCCATCAATACAGATACCACAATTCCCATCAGGAATGGCTGCTGTTCTGTTCCCCAATTGATCAGAGAACCAAGCCAGGTCATGAATCCCGAGATCGGAGGTCCGATCAGCAGCCCTACTGCTGCTCCCGTTCCTATCGTAACAATCGGTGTTACCAGTATATCCACCTTGGTTTTTCCAGATACCATATGTCCGAAAAAGATTCCAACATACGCCGCAATGAATGCACCCAGCGGCTCTCCCGGGCCCGCATATACCATTGCGCCGTCGACCAGAAGTGTACCTGCAAGTACATTACTTGCAAACGCGCCGATCATTCCGGCCGTTGCTGCAGACACGACCACAAGCGGTGCTTCTTTAAACTTATATGCCACGGCCACACCGATACCTGCTCCTGTAAGAGATGCAGCGATCTTACCTGTCACATAGATCAGATCTCCTACATTTCCACCGAGCAGCGTTCCGATCTGCTGAATAATCGTTCCAATGATCAGTGTTGCAAAAAGCCCATGGGCCATTGCACTCAATCCTTCAATAAATATGCGATCCAACACTTTTTTAATCTTTTCCATATCCATTCTCCTCATTCCATATTCAGACCAATGCACTGCTGTAACCAGAGCGCAGAAGTTCTATCTGTTATTTACATATGTCTTGTCACATGTGGAGAGTTTAACACAGAACACATGGAAAAACAAGCAACTCTTATAATTCCCGGATTCATTCTTTACTTCCCGCCTGAAATCCGCTATACTTTGAACTATTATATGATACAGGCCAATCACTTTTCTGTACTGTTCAAAAGGAGATATGCATATGTTCCGTTTATGGGGAAAAGAATGGAAAGACAACAGAATGGTCCGCGATACCGTCATATGTAATGATACGGACGATACCCGGACCCATAAAATATTTCACTCACTGGATGAGATCTGTTATGAATTTGACTTAAGCAAGCCCATATGGCTTGATTCTAATATCGATGAATTCCGCCGTCATGACAAAACCCGTTTTTATCAGGACAATTTTGTGGATTCCATAGATATTGACTATCTTGAGATCCAGATCATTGAAGAATGATCCGGATCTTTTTTATTCATTACGAATTGCTGCAAGAGGGCTGAGTTTCATCGCTCGTTTTGCCGGGAAATATCCCGCCGCAACACCGACCAGCACCGCAAATCCAAGTGCGAGAATCACCAGCCACCATGGAATATAGGAAATATCGCCGTCAAATCCCATTGCGGCTCCATGTCCGGTTACAAAATTAACTACTGCAGACATCAGAAAGCTTAAAATATTTCCGGCAATTCCACCAAGGAATCCGATGAAGGCTGCTTCCAGAAGAAACATCTGGCGTATATTTTTGAGACTGCATCCCAATACCTTCATGACACCAATCTCTTTTGTCCTTTCATAGATGGACATCATCATCGTATTGGCGATTCCGATGGCTGCCACAAGAAGCGACACCGCTCCGATTCCTCCAAGTACTGCCTGAACGATCGCAAACTGACTCTTCATACTGTCCAGATATTCAGCATTTGTTTCTACGTTATATCCCATTTCTCTGATAGAGGCAGCCACCTCATCCACATGATTGATATCATCTACCTTCACCTTTGCCGATGAATAATAAAATTCCTTATACGGCTTTCCGGATTTGGTCGTCGGCTGTCCCGGAATGGTTCTTCCTGAATATTCCTTTTTCAGAACCTGTTTCAATGTATCCAGATCACAGTATACATAATAATAATATGAATTGTAATCTTCCGGGCCGCCTTCAACAACACCACTGGCCGTTACCACATGTTTTGTTGCAGGTTTGGTCATCTCGCTTCCATCTGAGGAAGATATGTCACCTCCCATGCTCTGATTCTGACTGTTATAATAAGCGTCCTGATCCGTGATCAGGAACAGAGAATCCCTCGCCAGGTCAATGTCCGGAAGTTCTCCGGTATCATAATAGCCTTCATATGAATTTTTCTCATAAAAATTTGTGATAATCCCGTTACCGTAAAGCAGTTCCAGATGTCCGCTGTTCGCCTTCGGAAGAGCCCCCTCTGCCAGCGGGATATTCATCGCCTCCAAAGCTTCCGGTGTCATACCTACCAACTGCGTCCATCCTTCATATTGCCCCTTCAGCAACAGAACAGACATCTCATAGACCGGAGATGCCAGGGTAACATGTTCCATCTCTGACAGTTTCCCGATCAGTTTATCGTCCACATATTTGGATGATTCCTCCTCACCTTCCCCATAGTACATCATCGATTCTCCAACGCTTGCACCGGTCACACGAATGGTGTTCAGACCGCCTGACTGTTCCACCTCCCGATAGAGTGCCTGCTGCATTCCAAGTCCCAGAGAGATCATGACTACAATGGAAGCCGTTCCGATCAACACACCAAGAACCGTCAGAAAGGTCCGAAGCTTTCTCCTTCGCAGATTGCTAACGCTCATCCTCAGAAGATCGTTCCAACTCATTCAGCAATTCCTCCTCTTCCCCCTGCGCCTGTTTCTTTTGTTTCCTTTTTCTCCATATCACCACTGCCGCAATCGCAATTGCAATCAACAGAGCGACGATCACCGGAACCACCGGGAAGCCGCCCTGGCTTTCTTCTCCCATGTCAGAGGTCATCATCTCTTCTTCCATCTGTTCTGTTACTTCAAGCTGGAGTTCCTGTTCGGACGTGGATACATTTCCTGACTCATCCTCATAACTCAGTGTCATGGTAACCCTGGCCGGTCCCTCCGTTGCATTTTTCCCTTCCAGCATAGCATCAATCTGTGCAGTAGAACCGGACTCCACATTTCCGACAAATACTTCTTCCTTTTCAATACATGATCCTTCAAAAACAGCTTTTACATTGTAAAGTTTAATACGTCCGAGATTATACAGGCTGCACATCACATTGGCTTCTTCTCCGACCTCGATGCACTCCGGACTGATCTCAAAATCACTGAATTCAAAGCGCGCATCCTGCTTGACCGGAATCGATATACTGGAGGAAGATTCAATCTGAGCTGCATATGCATCTTCATACTTCATACTCAGTTCAATGCTGTACGGCTTCTGAAGGAGATCTGCTTTTGCATTCAGCTGGATGGAGATATCTGCCGTTCCATTCGCAGGAATTCCCTCCAGATAGATCGTACTGGAACCGGATGCCGGCAAAAAGGCCGGCGATGCCGTCTGCTCATCAGCACCTTCCGTCGGTGCCATCAGGTCAAATAACATATTGCGTACTCTGGTGGTTTTTGATGTGTTTTTCAGATGGATCGTAAGCTTGAAGTTCGTGCCTGCCTTTACTTCTGCAGGATCTGTCGTAAATCCCGTTACAATGACTCTTGGAACCGAACCGTCTCCGGATGCTCCTCCGCCTCCACTGTAAGAGACGCCGCCATTGCTGTATCCGCCCGCTTCCACCAGTGCATCTTCTCCGGACATCACGTTCTGAGTACCTTTTTCTTCCGTTTTTGTAGTCTCTTTCTTTTCTTCCGGCTTTGCAGTCGTATATACATAAAGTTTCTGTGATGTTTCTATCAGCGTTTCCTTCCCATCCTTTTTGGATATCGCTGATGCTACAAACTGAATCGTATATCTCTCTGTTTTGATATCTTCTCTCTGCGTAAACTCGAATGTCACATCTACAGATTCTCCGTCCTTCAATGCGCCAAGTTCCTGCTGATAATCCTGCACCTCCGTCTTAAACGGCCAGTCATCGTTCTTATCCCCCAGCTGCGGGCCAAGCACAACATTTTCCAGATCCCCTGATGTCCGGTTCGTTACCGTAAGCGTCCATTTCTGTGACTTTCCCGCCTGATAGGTTGGAACCTTTTTCTCTTTTGACGTAATTGTGATATCCTGTACTGCCGCAAAAGCTCCGGCCGGCAGCACAGATACCGCAGTCAATACTGCTACAAGCATCCCTGCCATTCGTTTTTTCCATTTTCTTATCCGTTCTTTTCCGTTCATCTTCTATATACCCTCCCTTTACTCATTCTCCCGGCGATCTTCTATCTTCAGAATCTTTCCGTCCATGATATGAAATACCCTGTCTGCATAGGACGCCAGATGATTATCATGTGTTACCATTACCAAAGTCTTTTTTTGTTCCTTTACTACTCTCTGCATCAATCGCATTACATCTTCCGACGTGTGTGAATCAAGATTCCCGGTCGGTTCATCCGCAAAGATAATTCCCGGATCAACCACCAGTGCTCTTGCAACTCCGACACGCTGCTGCTGTCCGCCGGACATCTGGTTCGGGAGATGCTTCTTGTGCTGCTTCAGATTCACCAGTTCCAGCATCTCTTCCGCCTTCTTCATCCGAATGTTCCTGGGGATTCCCTGAAAGCTTAAGGGAAGTGCCACATTTTCTTGCGCATTCATCGTTCCCATCAGGTGAAATGACTGGAAGATGAATCCAACATTCTCTCTCCGAAACTTTACCAGCTGCTCTTCGTTCAATTTTTCAATATGCTGTCCTGTGATCAGGATCTCTCCCTTCGTCGGTTTTTCCAGACCTGCAAGCATATTGAGAAGTGTTGACTTTCCAGATCCGGAGGTTCCCACAATAGCACAGAATTCTCCTTCATAAATGTCAAAATCCACACCATCCAGGGCCCGGACTACTTCATCTCCTACTCGATATAATTTATACAGATTTCTGACTTCAATTACTTTTTTCATAGGTACCTCCTGCTGTCAAAAACCAAAAATAAGAGTCATTACCCTCTGATATTACCAATATATCAGATAACTCTAAAGACTTCCGCAGAAAAGAATGAAGATTTTCTTAATAT
>NZ_JAFBIZ010000077.1 GCF_021531995.1 Faecalicatena contorta | reverse complement strand
TTATTATTATGGATATTCTGTCATAAGTTATGTTGAAAATTCCGCATATTGGGTCATATACAGTTCATAATATTTTCCTTTTTTGATCAGCAGTGATTCATGTGTGCCGCTCTCTACAATTTCTCCGTGATCCATAACGACGATAAGATCAGAATCCCGAATTGTGGACAGGCGATGTGCAATCACGATGCTGGTGCGCCCCTGCATAATACGATGCATAGCATTTTGGATGGTTTTTTCAGTACGTGTATCTACATTGGATGTAGCCTCGTCAAGAATCAGGATCCTGGGATCGGCTACAAATGCGCGGGCAATTGCAAGCAACTGACGTTGTCCCTGGCTGATATTAGAACCGGCACCGGTCAGCACGGTATCATATCCCTGCCGTAGATGACGGATCATGTCCTTGCATCGGCTCATTTCCACCGCCCCTTCCAGTTGGTCGTCTGTAGCCGCTTCATTGCCATATTTCAGGTTGTTTCGAACTGTATCAGAAAATAAAACTGTGTCCTGTAAAACAATGGCAACATTTTTTCGTAAGTTGTTTCGCGCAATATCCTGGATATTTTGATTATTGATGGTAATCGCACCACTGTCAATATCATAAAACCGCATGAGCAGATTGACGATGGTGGTTTTTCCGCTTCCTGTTGCGCCGACCAGTGCTACCTTTTTGCCGGCAGGTACCGTTAATGAGAAATCTTTGATCACGGGGATATCCGAATTATAAGAAAAAGATACATTTTTAAATGTTACTGTCGTTTTTTTCTCTTCGATAAGTTCTGTTCCGGAAGGATCCTCATCCGCTTCATCCAATACGGTGAATACACGTTCTGCTCCGGCAATTGCTGTTTGCAGCTGTCCGTAGACCTGTGCAATCTCATTGAGCGGACGGCTGAATTGCTTTGCGTATACAATAAAGGCAGAGATAACACCGACTGATATCAGTCCTTTTGTGGAAAAATACCCACCGAAGGCTGCAATGATAACAAAGCCGATATTACCGATGCAGTTCATGACCGGTCCCATGACTCCGCTGAAAATATCGGTCCGGATTCCTGCTTTTGTAAGAGAATCCGCACCCTGTTGCTCCCATGATTGCTACGGTTTCTCCTTTGTGTATGGTCAGATTGATGTGCGACAGCACATTATGACTGCTTCCGGGGTAAGCGAAAGAAACATTTTGAAATGTTATCTCCCCTTTCTGTTTTGTCCGACCGTCAAATTGACCGTCAACAAGCTCCGGCTCGCTGTGCAGCACTTCTCTGACACGTTTCCATGAAGCCAGTCCTCTGGAAATATTCTGGAACAGCATGACGAGCATCAGAATTCCATTGAGTAACTGTGTCGTGTAAGTGATTGCCGCCATGATAGTGCCGGGCGTTGTATTTCCGGCGTTTACTTCGAATGAGCCAAGCAGCAGAATGATCGTAACGACGATATACATCATTGCATTGATAATGGGATTCATGAAAGCAAAGATCACAAGTATTTTCAGTTGTGTTTTAATCAGGTCATCATTGGCTTTCCCGAACCGTATCTTTTCATAAACTTCCCGCACACAGGCTTTGATGATGCGGATACCGGATACATCCTCAAGCATAATGGCGTTGATAGAGTCAAGTTGGGCCTGTAATCGGGAAAACAGAGGATTGGCCTTCAGCAGGCATATGGCGAGTGTGCCCACAAGAAATGGAAATGCACACAGCACGATCCGCCCGAACATGACATTCAGACGGAACATACAGTACATGCTTCCAAAAGTCAGTAACAAAGTACGGATCATGCCTCGGACAAACAGAGTTACAAAGTTCTGTATCTGCGTAATATCATTTGTGACTCTTGTTACGAGAGAACCGGTAATGAAACGATCGAGCTGGGAAAATGAAAAAGAGACTATTTTACGAAAACAGTCTTTTCGCATTTCATTTCCGATATTCTGCCCTGACAGATGGACAAAAGCATTGTTAAATGAACCACAAAGACCGCCGAATAATACAAGACAGATCATCTGAAGTCCAAGTTTCCAGATTAAATGCAAATCACTTACACCACCGTTATTCAGACCGAGAACACCCTTATCCACAATCTGACTCATAAAACCCGGTTGGATCAGATCCATCAGCACTTCGCCGATCATAAACAGACCGGCCAGAATGGCGTATGGCAAATATTGCCGAATATACTTCCACATAATTGGACCTCCATGTCTATTAGGTACCTTAATTGTATCGCGAAAACAAACGGATATCAAGGCACCTAATTATATAAATGGAATGAAGGGAAACGGAAAGTATCATATCTGAAGATCAGGAGATAATAATCAGGGGATTATCCGTCCGTTCTGATCGCAGGTCAGTATTGCATAAGGCGTATGGTTCTGGTAGTGCCATTCTGTCTGATACAGATACAGTTGATAAGTAACTTTACCTGCAGGGCGATTCAGCCTGAAGTATTCAGAGACGATATTTTCAGCCAGTTTTGACTGATCGGACCAAATGGGGCGATTCGTCACAATATACAGGTCTGTTTCGGTAGAAGTTTCATAGGTGTGAACGGTAGAATGTTTTATATGATATGGTCTGGAGGAGGTAATGCAGAAAAAAAGTACAGCCGCCAGCAGTAGAAAGAAGATTGGGTATTTGCTTTTTTTCATGACGATCACCACCATAGATAAAAACTTACACTGTATCAACGTACATGTATTTACTTCCAGTGTAAATTATCATATCTACTTTTTCAACTGCAATCTTAGTATACTTTTAAGTAATAGGATGGTATGTGAAATGAGTAAAATACGAATTAATCTGGAAAATGTATTAAAAGAAAAGGGAATCAGTAAAACGCAGCTGTGTTATGCATGCAGATTACAGCGGACGCAGCTGAATAATTATTGCAAAAACAAAGTTGTCCGAATTGATCTGAATACGATTGCAAGGATGTGTGACTTTATTGATTGCAGGATTGAAGATATTCTGGTGCTGGAGGAAGAAAAAACGGAAGAATCAGAAACAGAATAATGGGAGCCTTTGGTTTGAGAAAAACTCAGATCAAAGGTTTTTCTTTTCTTATCTTCGTTTTGGGGTATAATGTTTATAACAAGACGGAAAAATCTGCAAAAAGCAAAGGAGAGATGGATATGAAAAACTATTCAGAAGATGCAGGCAGACAATATCATATACAGGTCGCGAATGGTGAGGTAGGAAGATATGTGATCATGCCGGGAGATCCGAAAAGATGTGTCAAAATTGCAAAATATCTTGATGATCCGGTTCTCATAGCGGACAACCGGGAATTCGTTACTTATACCGGGACTCTGGACGGAGTGAAGGTCAGTGTGACATCGACCGGAATCGGGGGACCGTCGGCTTCCATTGCAATGGAAGAACTCTATCGCTGTGGTGCAGATACATTTGTGCGGATCGGAACCTGCGGCGGTATGCAGACAGAAGTAAAGAGCGGGGATATCGTGATTGCGACGGGAGCAGTCAGGATGGAAGGAACGAGTAAAGAGTATGCACCGATTGAGTATCCGGCGGTTGCCAATCTGGATGTAACGAATGCGTTGTGTGCTGCGGCTAAAAGAAGGGGATACCCCTGCCATACGGGTATTGTGCAGTGTAAAGATTCTTTTTACGGACAGCATGAACCGGAGACCAAGCCGGCAGGCTACGAGCTGATGAGCAAGTGGGAAGCATGGAAGCGTATGGGATGCCTGGCGTCGGAGATGGAATCTGCGGCACTGTTTATCGTCGCTGATTATCTTCGGGTAAGAGCGGGCTCCTGCTTTCTTGTGGTCGCCAATCAGGAAAGAGAGAAGCTTGGCCTGGAAAATCCGGTCGTACATGATACGGATATGGCAGTTCAGACAGCGGTAGAAGCGGTTCGTCTGCTGATTCAAAGTGATTCAGAAGGGAAATAAAAAAGGAAAAGGGGAAAAATATGAATATTCAGGAAATATTAAAACATGTAGATCATACACTTCTTGCACAGACTGCAACCTGGGAAGAGATCCGGCAGATCTGTGATGATGCAGTCAGGTATCAGACGGCTTCCGTGTGTATTCCGCCATCTTATGTCAGACAGGCCAGTGAATATGTACAGGGAAAGGTCGCTGTCTGTACCGTGATTGGATTTCCGAATGGATATATGACGACAAAAGCAAAAGAGTGCGAGACAAAAGATGCGATTGAAAACGGGGCTTCTGAGATCGATATGGTTATTAACATCGGATGGCTGAAGGATGGGCAATATGACAGGGTCGAAGAAGAGATACGTATCTTAAAGAATGCCTGCGGAGATAAGACTCTGAAAGTGATTATCGAGACCTGTTTTTTGACGGAAGAAGAAAAGATTAAGATGTGCGAGATCGTAACCAGAGCGGGAGCGGATTACATTAAGACTTCTACCGGATTTGGCGGAGCGGGAGCAACCTTTGCGGACATTGAATTATTTGCCCGTCATGTCGGACCGATGGTGAAGATTAAGGCGGCAGGAGGAATTTCCACACTGGAGGATGCCGCAAAGTTCCTGGAACTGGGAGCGGACCGGCTTGGAACAAGCCGGATCATTAAGCTGATCAGATAAAAGAGGTGAGTTGTGATGGAGAGACAGCTGGCAGAAAAGATGATAGAGCGGGCGATTGCACAGCTCCCCTATGCTTATGTACCGTATTCCGGGTTCCGAGTGGGCGCCGTGCTCCTCACAGAAGGAGGGAAGATGTATACAGGCTGTAATATAGAAAATGCTGCGTATACTCCGACAAACTGCGCGGAGAGGACGGCATTCTTCAAGGCGGTCAGCGAAGGTGAAAGAACATTTCGGGCAATCTGTATCGTCGGAGGGAAGGATGGGATTCTGACAGAATATACACCACCCTGTGGTGTGTGCCGGCAGGTCATGATGGAATTCTGTAACCCGGATACCTTTCAGATCATCCTTGCGACGGATCCAAAACACTACGCGATATATACATTAAAAGAGCTGTTGCCGATGGGATTTGGACCGGGCAATCTGGAATCAGCAGTGCCTGAAAAGAGGAAGTGAGCGTATGACGACAGAAGAACTGAAAAGGCTCCCTAAGATAGAGCTTCATTGTCATCTGGACGGCTCTCTCAGCCGGGACTTTATTGAAAAGAGACTGGGAAGAACCGTGTCGGAAGAAGAACTCAGCGTGACGAGAAAGTGCGGAAGTCTTGCGGAATATCTGGAAAAGTTTGATTTGCCATGTGCATGTCTGAAAGATGAAGAAGGACTGGAAGGCGCAGGATATGATCTGCTGAAGACGATGGCAGAGGAAAACGTATGTTACGCGGAGATTCGTTTTGCACCGCTTTTGTCTGTGTCGGAGGAGATGGATACCCGCAAAGTGATAGAGGCACTTCTTCGAGGACTCGGAAAAGGGAAAGAGGACTTTGGTGTAGCATATAATGTCATTACCTGTGCGATGCGGCATCACAGTGAGGTGCAGAACTATCAGATGATCAAGATGGCGCGGGAGTATCTCGGTGAGGGAGTCTGCGCCGTGGATCTTGCCGGAGCGGAAGCACAGTATCCGATGACAGAATTCATGGAGCTGTTCCGGAAGACAAAGCTCCTTGGCATGCCATTTACCATCCATGCAGGAGAATGTGGAAATGCAGAGAATATCGTAAGAGCAGTACGGGCAGGGGCAGAAAGAATCGGGCACGGTATTGCCATGAAGGGATATCCTGAGCTCCAGAAGAAGATCCGGGATGCGAAAGTCAGTGTAGAGATGTGCCCGATCAGCAATCTGCAGACCAAGGCAGTGAAAAGTGAGCTGGAATATCCGCTCAGGGAATTTCTGGATTCCGGTATCTGTGTGACGATCAATACAGACAACCGGACTGTCAGCAATACTTCTATGGTGAAGGAACTGCAGTTCATCCAGATGGCTTATGGAATTCGTGATGGAGAGATTGCGAAACTGATGAAAAATGCAATAGAGAGTGCTTTTGCTGATATAGATACAAAAGAGTGGATGTATCAAAAGATGTGTAATGAGGTGAGAGTGATATGAAGGAATATAACAGGATCTTTGTAATTGTACTGGATTCGCTGGGAATCGGGGCAATGCCGGATTCTCTGGATTTTGGAGACGCGGGAGTGGATACGTTGGGGCATATTCTGGAACGTGTGGGGACGCTTCAGATCCCGAATCTGCAAAAGCTGGGACTTCTGAATCTTCATCCGGCCGGAAGCATGGAGGGAGTAAAAAGTCCTGCGGGCCGCTATATGCGTCTGGGGGAAGCAAGCAAGGGAAAAGATACCATGACAGGACACTGGGAAATGATGGGGATCCGGACAGAGAAACCCTTTCGGACATTTACAGAAACCGGGTTTCCGCAGGAATTGATCGAAGAACTGGAAAAGCGATGCGGGAAACGGGTCATCGGCAATAAGAGTGCCAGTGGGACACAGATCATCGAAGAGCTTGGAGAAGAGGAGATTCAGACGGGAGCAATGATCGTCTATACTTCGGCAGATTCTGTGATGCAGATCTGTGGAAATGAAGAGACATTTGATCTTCAGAATCTGTATCGTTGCTGTGAGATTGCAAGAGAGATTACCATGAAGGATGAGTGGAGAGTCGGACGTGTGATAGCAAGGCCATATGTGGGGAAGAAAAAAGGAGAATTCCGGCGGACGAGTAACCGGCATGATTATGCGCTTAAGCCTGCAGGAAGAACCGTTCTTCATGCACTTTCGGATGCCGGACTGGATGTAATCGGTGTAGGAAAGATTCACGATATCTTTTGTGGAGAGGGAATTACGCAGACGTATCATTCTGACAGCTCTGTGCATGGAATGGAACAGACCATCGAAATCTGTGAGAAAGAGTTCCACGGCCTCTGCTTTGTCAATCTGGTTGATTTTGACGCATTATGGGGGCATCGAAGAGATGCCGAGGGCTATGGAAGAGAAATTGAGAAATTTGACAATAATCTCGGAGTCCTTCTGGAAAAACTGCGGAAAGATGATCTTTTGATCCTGACCGCAGATCATGGAAATGATCCGACCTATACCGGTACAGACCATACCAGAGAATACGTTCCGTTTCTTGCATATTCAAAACGGATGCGGCAGGGAGGAGCACTGAAGCCGGAAGACACATTTGCTGTGATCGGAGCAACTGTTGCAGAGAACTTTGAAGTGGAGATGCCGGAAGGAACGATTGGAAATTCGGTATTGGATACACTGATTGGATGAAAGAGGAGAAAAGATGAGTGAAATATATACTAAACTAATGACATGTCTTGAAAGTGTCAGACAAAAAACGGACTTTCAGCCGGAGATTGCATTGATTCTTGGATCGGGACTGGGAGATTACGCAGATGTGATACAGGTGGAAAAGGCCATAGATTATGCGGAGATTGAAGGGTTTCCAACTTCTACGGTGCAGGGGCACAGAGGAAGATTCGTGCTTGGTTATGTAGATCGGATTCCGGTAGTCATTATGCAGGGAAGGGTACACTATTATGAAGGATACCCGATGTCGGACGTGGTGCTTCCAACACGTCTGATGGGGCTGCTTGGAGCAAAAAAGCTGATCCTTACCAATGCAGCCGGTGGAGTAAATTATGCGTACCATCCGGGGGATTTTATGTTGATTAAGGATCATATTACAACCGCTGTTCCCAGTCCGCTGATCGGGCCGAATATCGAAGCGTTGGGAGTAAGATTTCCGGATATGAGTGAAGTATACAGCGCCCGTATGCGAGAAGTGATCCGAAAAACTGCGGATGACCTGGGAATCACGCTTCAGGAAGGGGTCTATGTACAGTTTACCGGACCGGCTTATGAGACACCGGCAGAGATACGGATGTGCAGAAGCTGGGGCGGAGATGCTGTGGGAATGAGTACCGCCTGTGAGGCTGTGGCTGCGCGCCACATGGGAATGGAGGTGTGCGGAATCTCCTGTATTACCAATCTTGCTGCAGGCATGACCTCCGGAGAGCTTGATCATACAGAAGTGCAGGAGACGGCAGATCGGGTCTCCAGACAATTTCAAGAACTGATTACAGGAATCATCACGCGAATATAGAAGTGAGGCTGGATTTTAGAAAGTATGGGAACAGATGAAAAAGGAGAATAGAAAAAAGAAAAATCAAATGATGGGAATGGTCGGAGGAGGATTGCTGGCAGCAGGTTTTCTGCTGATGCTTGCTGCCAGAGCTTCCGGGGCATTTGCACACTGGTACAGTATCCATATCTATCGAATCTGGGTGAATACGACCGGTCGGTTCATGGGAATGTTTCCGTTTTCCGTATCTGAGGTACTGCTGTATCTTCTGCTCCTGTGGATTCTGATATCTGTGTGCAGACTGACGGTGGGAGTGATCCGAAAGAAAAAGGGAAGGCGTCAGGTGGAGGAATGGTGTATGAAACTGCTGTTAATCGCAGGTGTACTGTTCTTCCTGTATGTGATTAATTGCGGGATTAATTATCAAAGAGAATCTTTTGCAGAGAGCGCAGGCATCCGGACGAATGAATATTCTGTGGAAGAGTTGACAGAAGTGTGCAGCTGGCTGACAGAGGAGATTAACGCGCGAAGTGATGAGGTCCCAAGAGATGATGCGGGAATTATGACTCTTGAAAAAATATCCGAAACAGAAGGCAGTGTATCTGACGGTGGAAACACTTCCGTTGACGCGCTGGCGGTCGAGGCCATGAAAGGGATTGGAGAGACCTGTACGGAATTGTCCGGATTCTATCCGAAGCCCAAGGGGCTTTTAAACTCCTGGATTCTGTCTGTACAGAATCTGACGGGAGTGTATTCTCCGTTTACGGTGGAGGCCAATTATAATTCAGATGTGGTTGATTATGATATCCCGTTTACTGCTTGCCATGAACTGTCACACTTGCGGGGATTTATGCAGGAGCAGGAGGCGAACTTTATCGCGTTTCTTGCGTGTACAGATTCAGAGTATGTGGAATTTCAGTACAGCGGATATCTGGTCGGCTGGGTATATTGTATGAACGTATTGCATCAGGCGGACTACGATGCGTGGGAGGAGATACGTGCAGGAATTGCTCCGTCCGCAGACACAGATTTGAAAGCAAACAGCGAATTCTGGGCGGCTTACGATGGAAAAGTGGCAGAGGTGTCAAATAAAGTGAATGACACATATCTGAAAGCAAATGGACAGAAGGATGGAGTAGAAAGCTATGACCGGATGGTAGATCTGATTGTAGCCGTGTATCATGAGTGAGAGCGTTATTTGCCGGATATTTTGTTCAGGTAACCGGACTAATTCAATTTTCTCTGTTCGTGTCATCCGTTCCAGAGGAATATTGGCCTGTGTGATAGCATCTGCAACAAGGTTCGGCAGCAGATCCGATACCGGACCCTCAAGAGTCTCTGTATATTCAGAGGTTTCCGGAAGCGTCAGATTAAAAGTATTTAACAGATTTTGAAATGCGGCTACAGCGGCATTTGACGCACTGACATCTTTATTGACACACAGCAGACCGATCAGGCGGTTTTCATTTTTTATAAAATAAGTGGAAGAAAGGAACGGTTTGCCTTTCGAGCTTCCTTCATAGTTTAAAACACTGTCACTGTTGGTGTATAGTCCTTTTTCCATGGTTGTGTATGCAAGATCGGTCATAGGAGAACCGATCTTTCTTCCGGTTGCGTTATTTTCAATTGCGATGATAGATTCTTTGGGAGTGCGTACATCATGGATACATAATTCGCAGCCCGAACCAAGAACCTTTCCCAGGAATGGAAGAAGATTCTTATATATTTCTAAAACTTCGTTGTCACTCATTCTATTTTCCCCTTTATCAGCTTTGTACCTGCTGATATTATATATAATAATTTGAGAAAAAACAAGAAATGCTTTGCTTGCAAAGGGAGCAGAATTCTTGTTATACTTTTATATATTACAAAACAATGGAGTGGAACTATGACGAATAATAGTCAAAAAACAGTATTATATAAGTTTGATGTTTTTTACGAACTGGACGATTACACTGGTGTGCCTTTTTATGGCAATTATTAAGAAGAAAAGTCTGAAGGCAACAAAAGCGCAGGTTTTACAGGGGATATTAATGGGTGTTTTTGGAATGTTGTTTACAGCGGTACTATTAAACAGCAGTTATCTTTATCTGCCGGTGGGAACAACGATCATGTTAAATTTTCTGTATCCTACGATTGTGTGTATTATTATGGGTACGATCTTCAAAGAAGGTTTTACAAAACTTCAGGTGGTGGCGATTGTATTTTCGATTGTGGCACCGGCAACCGGAACTCTGGCAGCACCATCCAATGGTCTGCCGGGATGGATTATGATGATCGGCGGTTCCGGTTTATTTACCGTATGCGGATATTTTCTGATGATGTTCGGAATCAGAAAATTGGGAGCATCCACAGCTGCATTTGTGTCAATGTTAGAACTTATCGTCAGTGTTGTGTTTGGAACTGTCTGGTTTAAAGATCCTGTTACGCTTGGAATTGCAGCCGGAGGATACCTCGTTATTACGAGTATTCTGCTGATCACGATTGACGGATATCAAAAGTCGAAGGCAGAAGTAAGATCATTGTAGTTTATTGATCCAGGTGAATACCGGATAAAGCCTGAGCAAATGCATTGTTGACCGGCTCTTCTTTTTGCTTTTTCAGATAGCGCTGGACGTCTTTTTTGGAGACGCCGGCGCCTTCTTTTTCTCTGCGGGATTTAAATGCGGAAAGTTTTTCTTTGTGGCCGCAGGAACATACAAAGGTCTCTTCGTCTCCTTTTTTGATGAGTTCCATCTTTTTATGGCAGTTCGGGCATCTGGCATTACTCATGCGGGCGATCGTTTCCCGATAGCCGCATTCGCGATCCTGACACACCAGAAGACGGGAATTCTTGCCGTTAACAGCGAGCATCCGTTTCCCGCAGTTTGGACATCGGGTGTTGGTAAGATTCTCGTGACGGAATGTTCCGTCGTCATTTTGAATCTCCTGGATCAGACTACAGGTATAGTTCTGAATTTCCTGGAGAAAGGCATCTTCTTTTTGTTTTCCTTTGGCGATGTCAGAAAGCTTCATTTCCCATTGTGCAGTAAGCTCAGGCTTTTTCAGATCTTCCGGTACAAGCTTTAAGAGCTGTCTGCCTTTGGAGGTAATCAGAATCTCAGTTCCTTTCTTTTCGATTAAGAAGGAATGGAAGAGCTTTTCTATAATGTCTGCCCTTGTTGCCACGGTTCCGAGACCACCGGTTTCGCCCAGTGTTCTGCGGGCTTTTTCGTCCTGGGATTTCATATATCGAACCGGGTTTTCCATGGCAGATAAGAGAGTAGCCTCTGTAAATCTCGCCGGTGGTTTGGTTTTCCCACTGGTGAGGGTGATATGGCTGATGGAAAGTCTGTCATCTTTCTTCAGGGCTGGGAGAGGCTGTGAGGAAGCTTTCAGATAAGAAGCTTCTTCCGTATCTTCATCGGTTAAGTAACCGCCTGTAGCAGCAGTACTGTCTGTGTAGACAGATTGCCAGCCGGGAGAGAGTATGAATTGTCCTTTGGCAGTAAACAGTTCTCCGGCAGCTGTTGCTTTCAGGGTGGTCTGCTCGTATTCAAATGGCGGATATAAAACGCTGATGAATCGGCGAACTACCAGATCGTAGATTTTTCGTTCATCATTACTTAAATGTTCCAGTTGCACATATTCCTCTGTCGGAATAATTGCATGATGGTCACTGACCCTGCTGTCATCTACAAAAGCTTTGCTGGTATGAATGGGCTTTTTCAAAAGCGCTGGAATATATTGTTTGTAAGGACCGATACAACAGGCTTTCAGACGTTCTTTGATCGTAGGCACAATGTCTGTTCCGATATATCTGGAATCAGTTCGCGGATATGTCAGAATCTTGTGATGCTCATACAGACGCTGCATAATGTTCAGTGTCTGTTTTGCAGAAAAACCATAACGTTTGTTGGCATCGCGCTGCAGTTCCGTCAGATCGTAGAGCCCGGGAGCTGGTGTCCGCTTTGTCTGGCGGCTGACTTCTGTAATGGTGAGAACCTGGTCTTTGATTTTGCGTTCGATTTCGGTGATCAGATCCTTCTGAAAGGTCCGCAGAGAGCCGCTTTTTGCATGCTGCCAGTGCCAGGTGACAGTGCCCTTTGGGGTCTGTGTTACGCATTTTAAGCTGTAGTAGTCCTCGGGTTTGAACGAACGGATCTCTTCTTCCCGGCTTGCAATGATTGCCAGGGTTGGTGTCTGTACACGTCCACAGGAAAGCTGAGCGTTATATTTGCAGGTCAGGGCCCGGGTTGCGTTGATTCCTACCAGCCAGTCTGCTTCTGCGCGGCTTCTGGCGGCTTTATAAAGGGCGTTGTATTGTCGTCCGTCCTTTAGATGAGAGAATCCTTCGCGAATGGCTTTGTCAGTGACGGAAGAGATCCAGAGCCGCTTGATGGGCTTGTGACAGCCGGATTTTTCCAGAATCCATCGCGCAACCAGTTCTCCCTCCCGACCGGCATCCGTAGCGATGATGATCTCTGATACGTCTTTGCGGAATAACTGGGTCTTTACATTCTGATATTGTCTGGAGGTCTGCCTGATGACAACGAGTTCCCATTTTTGGGGGATCATGGGAAGGGAAGAAAGTGTCCAGTCTTTGTATTTTTTGTCATATCCTTCCGGATCAGCCAGCGTGATCAGATGACCGAGCGCCCAGGTGACGATGTAATTGCTGCCCTCGATAGCTCCGGCGATATTTTTATGGCAATTCAGAACCCGGGCGATGTCGCGGGCAACGGATGGCTTCTCCGCTAATACGAGTGATTTCATAAGTAATAGTCTCCTTGTATCATTTTACGTGTTGGGGTTCTGCTGGAGAATATACGTCTGCTTTAGACAGAGGAAAACTGTATTTTCGACAGCCCCAACATGAATTCAACATAGCGGATGGAAAAGAGTTTGTCAATGCTTAAAGAAAATAAAAAAATGCTTAAAGAAAATAAAAAAACACTTGCATTATAAAGAAAACTATGGTAACATAATCTTCGGTCGCATTTGAGATGTGAATACATGGCTCCGTGGTCAAGCGGTTAAGACATCGCCCTTTCACGGCGGTAACACGGGTTCGATTCCCGTCGGAGTCATTATGGCGCCATAGCCAAGTGGTAAGGCAAAGGTCTGCAACACCTCTATCACCAGTTCAAATCTGGTTGGCGCCTTCGAAAAGCCTGGAAGCTGATTGCTTCACAGGCTTTTTTTGATGCCTGATTCTTCCAGTGCGCGGCTGATGCATTCTCTTGCTTTTTTGGCTTCTTTGTGATTCAGACCATTAGCGGTTATTCCGGCTACGATATTGCCGTGTCTGGCAATGCCGGGGAAAAAGAAGTCACAGGCTTCTTTTTTATGTGCGGTGTTCACCGGGATTCTTTTCTCATTGCAATACCTGACAACGGATTCGTTACATTCCGGGTCGTTGGTTGCGGCAAGAACAAGCTCTGCTCCTTCCAGTAATTCCGGGCGATACGCCTCATGGATCCAATGAATCTTACCCTGTGTATTCAACTCTTTGATCGGATCTGTGACTTCCGGGGCAATGACGTATATGTGTTCTGCGAAGACGAGGAGAGTCTCGATTCTTCTCTGCGCGATCTTTCCGCCACCGATAATGACAACTTTCTTTTGCGAGATATCTACGAACAGGGGAAAATAAAGCTTGTGTTGTTGTTTCATTTGAAGTGTCCTTTCCTGTTTTCTTTTATCATACCACATGTACAAATGCCATGTAAGTAGCATAAGAGACCGAATTGACAGAAAACAGGGCATGCGGTATGATTAGGAACATCAGAAAGAAAGAGAGAAGATGCAGGTATGACTGAGAAGAAAGGAATTCTGGTGGTCAGCTTTGGAACTGTGTACGCCGGAACACGCCAGTTAACGATCGATGCTATCCGCAATACAATACAGGAGGCGCATCCGGAGTGCGCGGTCTATGAAGCGTGGACCAGTAGACGGATCATCCGAAAACTGTTGGAAACGACCGGAGAACGGATCCGGACAGTCGGAGAAGCGCTGGAAGAGATGGAACGGGATGGTATCCGGGAGGTATACATTCAGCCGACACATGTAATTGACGGTATAGAAAATGAACGGATGAAAGAAGAAGCGGGTGCGTATGAAGACGGATTTCAGAGGATGGTATTCGCTCAGCCGCTGATTGCTTCCGGGAAAGACATGGAGGCAATGGTACGGATCATTCAGGCGGAACATTCAGATCTGCTCCCGGATGAGGCTTTGATTTTGATGGGGCATGGAAGCGCACATGTTGCCAGTGCGGCATATGAACAGATGAATCAGATGTTCAGGCAATGCGGGCGACAGAATATCTGGATGTGTACCGTGGAAGCGGAGCCGGGGATCGAAGAGGCTCTACGGGAGATTCGACAGACTTCGGTGGCCAGAGTGCGTCTTGCGCCATTTTTGATCGTTGCAGGTAATCATGTGATGGAAGATATGGCCGGACCGGAGGAAGATTCCTGGATGAATCTCTGCAAAAAAGCAGGTTACGAGGTGAATTGCTGTATGAAAGGGCTGGGAGAATATCCGGAAGTTCGCACGCTGTTTCTTCAGCATCTCGAGACTTCTATGCAATCTCAGACGGCATCGGATTGATTCTTATGATGCAGCCTGGAAAGGGAGATCAGTCTTCTTCCTTGCACATTTTTCGATATTCCCGGGGGGACATATGAAAACGTTCGTGAAATACACGGTTAAAGGTACGCGGACTGTCGAATCCGGCGCTGACCAGTATCTCGGTGATGGATCTTCCACTATATTGCAGAAGTGAGCAGGCATAATCCAGTCTT
>NZ_JAFBIZ010000076.1 GCF_021531995.1 Faecalicatena contorta | reverse complement strand
CAGCTTTATCAGCAGATGGATAAACTTCGAAAGCAAATTGGAAAAAAAGAAATTTCTTTATTGAAGCGTTTATAAAAGGGGAAGATAAGAATGAAATATGATAAAATCGTCGCAATAAATAAGGAAAAGAGTAAAGAAAAAGCAGGAATTGCTATAGATGCGATTGAAAAAATGTTTCAAAAAAAAGAGCGTATTTCTGTAACTGCCTTAGCAAAGAGTACTGGATTTGCAAAAAGTTTTTTTTACAGAAATCCGGAAGTTAGGAAGGCTTTAGATGAAGCACTGCTTCAACAAGGAGAATGCTATAATCCGAAAAAAGTTATATTTGATAAAGCATTGGAAGAAACAAATAATAATTTGAAAAGTGCAGTTATGCGATTAAAGAAAAGAATTGTAGAATTAGAAAAAGAAAATAGTAGATTAGAGAAACAAGTAGAAGAATTAACAAAAGAATTGAAGAAATAAAAATTTAATAGGAAAAATAGCATGCAGCGGATTATGTGAAAAACATATATCGGCTGTTTTGCTTTATATAGATAATCATTTAGGATGTAAACGCTATTATAAAAGTTGACCACTTTTAGCCATTTCGCTATCGAATTAGTTTACCACCTTGGAATAAACCTTTATGATTTTTAAGTCCTAATAAATCGTAAAGGAGATGAAAGGTGTGATAGTAGAAATGGACATGTACTACAAAATCAGGTCTTACTACAATGATGGCAAGTCTATTCGCTGGATTGCCCGTACTTTGGGAATCTCAAGACAGACTGTCAAAAAGTATTGTAGTGGTGACACAATCCCTGGTATACGCAAGGAATACCACAGGGACAACACCATCGTTACAGATGATGTTGAACAATTTATCCTCGGTTGTTTCAAGGAGGATGAAGCTGAAGGTCTTAAAAAGCAACAGCATACTGCAAAACGTATCTATGACAGGCTTGTTGAAGAACAGGGTTTCACTGGTGGTGAATCCACCATACGTAAGGCTGTTAATGACCTTCAAAAAGAACTGGATGTTCCAGCTCAGGCTGATATGCCTCTTGAGTATGATCCAGGCGATGCCATTCAGATAGATTGGGGCGAATGCACTGTATATCTAGATGGTGTAAGAACCAAGCTCTACAGCTTCTGTGGACGCTTATGCTATAGCTGTGATATATTCGTCCAGCTATTCCGAACTCAAAACCTTGAAGCATTTTTGGAAGCTCAGCAAAGAATGTTTGATTACTTTGGAGGCATTCCTAACAGGCTAATCTTTGATAATGCAAAAGTCGCTGTTAAAGAAGGCTTTGGCAAACATGCAGTAGCCACTGATGGATATAGAGCCTTTGCAGCCCACTACGCTTTTAAAACTGACTTTTGTAACATTGCCAGCGGTAATGAAAAAGGCCTGGTTGAAAATCTTGTAGGTTATTCCCGAAGGAATTTCATGGTGCCAGTTCCACGAGCAAAGAGCATCGAAGAACTTAACGAGCACCTGCTTACAAAATGCCTTGCATACAGAGATAAGCATAAGATTGCCAGTCATGAAAATACAGTTCGAGAAGCTTATTGTATTGAAAAGACTTACCTGCACGCAATTCCTGCTTATCGCTATGATACCAGCAGAACAGCTACACCAGATGTTGGTGATTATTCTACCGTCAGATTTGAGAAGAATAACTATTCTGTGCCTATTAAATACCTTCGAAAGACTGTTACTGTTAAAGGCTACGCGGACAAGGTGCTTATACTCTATCGTGGCAAGCTGATTGCAACCTTTGACCGCCTCTATGGTAGCGGTAAAACAGCTTATCGTCTGGAACATTACATTGATTTACTTGAGCGTAAACCAAGATGTGTATTCCAAGCTAAACCTGTAAGGGAAACTGTCGCAGAGGAATTAATCGACTGGGGAAAACAGCTTCCAGGTGGTAATGCAGAAATGGTAAAACTCCTGCGTCTGTGTGTAGACTACGGTGAAGAGAAGGTGCTTGAAGCCAAGTACTCTCTGCCAATAGGTGTAGTTCCTACCGTTGATATCATACGTAGTCAGCTACATATAAAGCCAGAAACCAATGTAGTAATGATAAGTGGCGACATCGATGTCAATTCATCTGATCTCACTAAATTCGATGAGAAATGTGGGGTGAGCTGATGAATACGCTTATTAATGAATCCATTGATTTCTATGCAAAGCTCCTCAAGGTACCTACATTTAGGAATTATGAGGAAATCGTAAGGCAGCTTGATAAGAAAGCCGGTTATGGAGACTTCCTTCTTGAAGTCATGAAAAATGAGTATGACGCCAGACAGGCTGCCACCAGGAATAGAGCTGTTAAAGCTGCTAAATTTCCTTATCTAAAAACATACGATGAGCTAGATCTTAGCAGATTTGAGCACATCGATGAAGCATATATGAATGAACTTGCTACCTGTGATTTTATAAAGCAACGCAAGAACATCGTTATGATAGGCAATCCCGGCACCGGTAAAACACATTTATCAATAGCTCTTGGAATTAATGCCTGCAAGCTCGGTATGAAGGTTCGTTTCTTTACTGCAGCTAACCTAGCCAACTCTCTTATAGAAGCACAAGATAATAAAAGCCTGATGCGTCTGGAGAAACAGCTTGAAAAGGCTGACCTTTTAATTATTGATGAGCTTAGTTATCTTACATTTAACCTGCATCAGTCGGAGCTTCTGTTTAAGATCATTTCAGACAGAGCAGAACGTCAGAGTGTTATCGTTTCTACAAACCTTAAGTTCTCTGATTGGACAAGCATGTTTGAAAACAAGACTATGGTGGCAGCCTTAGTTGGCAGACTCACCTTTATGTCTCATGTATTAAATATGAACTCTGACAATCCTTATCGTGATGAGCATGCAGCTGTTATCGACAAAGGAAGAAAGGGGGCTAAGAAAAATGTCTAAGTACCGCTTTCTTGATACAGAGTGTTCTCTTAACAGAGAAGAAATCATCTATGAGTATAACCGTCTCATTGAAGACATTTGGCATTTGGAGCATACAGTCAGTGAATTACAGAAAGACTATGATTTAATGACTGAAGCTTATGAGGATGTATCAAACGAACTCTACGGTTAAGTCAACCTGGGAATGTCTGTACCACGGGCATTCCCATATATTAGAACTAAAGTGGTAAACAATTTCAGTAGCAACTGGTAAACTAATTCGCTAGCGGAGTGGTAAACTTTTTCGTTAGCGGGTGGTAAACTTTTTCATTGACGTTTACAATTTAGGATTTGAGAAGTTTAACCAAATACACGACATACACAGTTTTTTTGGAAATGGTTGTGGAAAGAGACAGAAACTACTCAGTGACGCTGATGATAAAGCCAGTGTTTATAAGGATAATAGGACATGTGGCTAAAATTATGGTTGTACTGATTGGCCTGGTCGTTATATTCAAGTCTCAGCTTACGAGCCTGGTAGAAACGATCTTCGAGAAAATAACCAGCGAAAGTGCGGGCATTTGATAAGCGGAGAAGTGACTGCGTATCTGAGTCTGATATTGCTTCTTTTATTGTCGTTTGTTATGGCAATGATAGAGAGTGCATCTTTACAGATGGCAAAAAATTATCGCCGGGCAGATACAAACCGCGCTCTGGAATGTGTATTTGCAGAATATCAGAAAGAACTTCTGGAAGAATACGATATCTTTGCGCTGGAAGGAAGCTATGAAACCGGACAGTATTCGGAACAAAATATTGTAAACAGGCTGGCTTATTATGGAGCAGATCATATGGAACATCAGATTGAAAGAATACAGCTGCTGACGGATCAGGGATGTCAGACTTTTTATGATCAGGCAGTGCAATATATAAAACATCGATATGGAATACAGAAGGTTGAAAAAATGCTGGGTATGTCCTCGTTGTGGAAAGAACAGGAAAAGCAGTCGCAGGAATATTCAAAGGAGGAAACAGATAATCAAAATCGGATAGAAGAACTTCTGGAAGAGCAGGAGGCGGAGCTTCCGCAGGAAAATAATCCACTGGAGCATACAATCCAGCTGAAAAAATCTCCGCTGCTGGAACTGGTTCTTACGGAAGGACAGGAAGTGTCGCAAAAACGGATTGAACAGGAAGAGCTGCTTCCTGACCGGGAGAAGCAAAACGGCCATGGTACATTTACAGATGCAGGGGGAGAGAATGGGCAGCTTGGGAAGCTGCTGTTCGGAGAGTATCTTCTGGAGCATTTCTCATCGTTTACAGGACAAGATCATGAAGGACCATTGGACTATGAGCTGGAATATATTATTGCAGGACAGGAAAGCGACAAAGACAATCTGGAAACGGTAATTAAGAAACTTATGATTTTAAGATTCGTTCCGAACTATGCGTATATACAGACGGATTCTGTGAAGAAAGCGGAAGCAGAGGCGACGGCAGCAGCCCTGTGTGTGCTGCTGGCCGTACCGGCAATTACGGAGGCGGCAGCACAGGCAATTCTTCTGGCATGGGCATATGGAGAGACGATTATGGATATGCGTTCTTTGTTGGCTGGGAAAAGGGTGCCATTTATCAAATCTGAAGAAAGCTGGCAGCTGTCCTGGCAGGCGTTTCTTGCATTGGGGACGGAAGAAGATACGAGTGAAGGAATGGATTATGGAGAAGGAATGAATTATCAGGAATATCTGCGGGTACTATTATTTCTTGAAAAGAAAGAAACGGCGGCGATTCGCACATTGGGAATCATCGAGCAAAATCTGCGGATACAATATGGACAGCCATATTTTCATGCAGATTATTGTATCAGCAGGATGGAGATTCACACAGAGTGTACATTACGAAGAAATATCAGTTACGATTACAAAACGTATTATGGATATCAATAGCTTATAAAGAGGCAAAGGAAGATGTCCTTCCGGATATCGAAATTAATCCCAGACTACATGAAAATCTGACGAAAGGAGAAGGATTCGCATTATGAATAGAAAGATACTCCCCTCACAACCTATCTATGATACAAAGTCCGGGAGGACATCTTCCTTTGTCTCTTCCGTAAAAGGCAGTATAACGGTGGAAGCTGCTATAGCAGTACCTGTTTTTTTTCTTGCGGTTGTAAGCTTGCTATATCTGATGGAAATGATGGCAATTCATACTGCAGTTCGTTGTGGGCTGCAGTATGCGGGGAAAAAACTGGCAGAAGAAGCTTATACAGCGCCGGTGTTGTTGCCTTCCAGAATCGAAAATGATGTAGTCTATGCGGTTGGTCCGAACAGGCTGGAGAGAAGTATTGTTGTAGATGGAAGTACGGGGATTCAGTGTGACGGCTCCAGAATGTCGATTAAAACAGGAATTGCCGAGTTGGAGGCTGTTTATAAAGTCAGAATTCCGATCCCGATGTTCGGGATCGCGCCGATTACCTGTAAAGAAAGCATGAGAATCAAAGCATGGACCGGATATGAAAGAGATGAATTTGGAGAATCCGATGATGAGATCGTATATGTGACGGAAACGGGTATCGTATATCACCGGGATTATCATTGCTCCCATCTGGATTTATCCATTCATATGACAACAAAGGAGAAAGCGAAGAAGCTTCGTAATGAAAGTGGAGGAAAATATCATCTCTGTGATCAATGTGGAGATTCAGACGGAGGACTGGTATATATAACGGATTATGGAGATCGTTATCATACATCGCTGTCATGCAGTGGATTGAAGCGTACGGTCTATGCAATTCCGTTATCAGAGGCAGTTGGAAAAGGAGCCTGTTCAAAATGTGGTTATTAATCAAGATATGGAAGTATAATCAGGAAGATCTGATTTATAGAAAGGAAAAGAATGGAAGGGATCAGTAATGCAATCTGTATGGGAATTCTGATCTATCTGTCCGTGGAGGATGTCAGAAAGCGAAAGATTCCGCTGGTGATTCTGATGGTGGGAGGATGTATGGCGTTCACCTATCAGTTGATGTGGGGAATGGAGGGTATATGGGAGACGGCAGCGGGAGCGGGAATAGGCTTATGCTTTCTCGTGGTCGGATGGCTCACCGGAGAAAAGATTGGATACGGTGATGGTATTGCAATAATGATGCTGGGAATTTATCTGGGAATATGGAAACTACTGGAGATACTTGCGGGAGCATTTTTTCTTCTTGCCATGGCAGGAATGATCTGCCTGACAGGAAAGAGATTTTCCAGAAAACAGACATTGCCATTTTGTCCGTTTTTGACTGCGGGATATGTAATCTGTCTGTTATGCAAAGGAGGATAGACTGTGAAAAATAAATTGTGTAATGGAAGTATCACGGTGGAAATGTCTTTTTTGATGCCGATGATCTTATTCTTGATTCTGTCATGTATTCTGGCGGTTTTTTACTATCATGATAAAAACATCATATCCGGTGCGGCTTATGAGACGGTTGTGGTGGGAAGTACAAAAGCGAGAGAACAGGAAGGGGTTACCGCCGAGGAACTGCAGGAACTGTTTGAGCAACGTCTGCAGGGTAAGTGTATTCTTTTTCCCGGAGTACGTGCGAAGATCGGGATCGGAGAGAAAGAAATCAAAGTAGAAGTCAGAGCCTCGTGGAATCGGATACGGATGTCGACTGTAAAATATGCATCGTTGACGGAACCAGAGACCTATATTCGAGATATCAGAAGGTGGAAGAATAAAAATGGAACGAAAAATCACGATTGAAGAACCTGTGTTATATAAGGAAGATTATCAGATGAAAATGATGAAAGCGAATACTCTTGAAGGGATTCTGAGAGTGGAGGGAAGAGGAATAAATGGAAAAAGCTGTTACGACTATGATGTCAGTGGAAAGATATCTATGAAAGCTATGTATGAAAGAAGTAAAATTAGCAGTGAAGATATCAGGATGTTTTTGATGCAGTTTAAAGCAGTTTTAAAAGTAACAGAAGAATATCTTCTGAACATTCACTGTATTTTATTGAAGCCTGAGTATATTTTTTATGAAGAAGGGAGATTTTATTTTTGTTATTACCCGCCCGCCAGACAGGATGTATGGGAAGAATTTCATCTGTTAACGGAATATTTTGTAAAACAGGGAGATTATCAGGAACAGGAATGTGTCCGGCTGATGTTTTTGCTGCATAAAGAAACTATGGAAGAGAACTACAGCCTGGAAAAGCTGATGGCTGAATGCATGCAGGAAACAGAAGTAAATGAGGAAAAAGAGAAAAGATCAGAAAAAGATGTAAGAGCAGTCAGTAAGAATGTGGAGTATGATTCGGAGGAACATGACTGGATTACAGAACAGGAATTTGGGAGCAACATTCTGAGAGAGACAGAAAATATGTGGACACCGGTAAAACGTTTCCTTGGACGGCATAAGAAACAGAAATGGGGTGACTGGGATGGACTGCACATCGAAGAAGAGGAACTGTAGAGAGAAGACTCGAAATGTCAGGAGACTCCCTGAAATATCAGAAACCCCATAGAGAAATCCCGACAGGTATGCTATACTAAAGCCAGTGTAAACATATCTTTGAAGGGTAAAAGGCATTATTCATGAAAAAAAATAAAATCAAAGCGCCCTGTACGGTTGCATTAATAACAGTGAATGTGATCGTGTTTTTGTTTCTGTCGTTCAGAGGAATGACAGAGGACGGAATGTTTCTTCTGGAACATGGAGCGATGTATGTTCCGTATATGATTGAAAAGGGAGAGTATTACCGAATATTTACCAGTATGTTCCTTCATTTTGGATTTGATCATCTTTTGAATAACATGGTCATACTTGCGGCAATTGGATGGAATCTTGAATATGAGATCGGACAGCTGAAATTTGTGATCCTATATCTATTCAGTGGTTTGGGCGGAAATCTTCTGTCTGCATACTGGGATATTCGTGTGGGTGATTATGCTATTTCCGCCGGAGCTTCGGGCGCGATCTTTGGAGTGATAGGGGCTTTATTGTATATAGCAATCCGTAACAGAGGACGTATTGGAGATATATCGGGAAAAGGACTTGTCTTTATGATTATCCTGAGTTTGTATTATGGATACAGCAGCGGCGGAGTGGATAATATGGCGCATATAGGAGGACTGATTGCGGGCTTTTTATTGAGTGTTTTCCTGTACAGGAAGAAAAATCGTAAATTCAGTTCCTTCTCCGGGTACTGATGAGACTTTGATAGAACCACCATGAGCCTGGATCACACGTCTGGTGATTGGAAGTCCGAGGCCGGTGCCATCTGGTTTGTGTGTGATAAACGGTTCAAAGATGGAAGATATCTCATCGGCGGGGATTCCACAGCCGGTATCCGAAATCGTGATCTTAAGAAACATTTTCTTCGTGCATGCAGTGAGACGAATGGATGGACGAGAGGAAGCGTCGCTGTTAAGAACTGCATCGCGTGCGTTTCTTAACAGATTCAGAAGTGCCTGCTTCAGTTTGACCGGATCAATGAGCATGGAAGGCAGATCAGGTCTGATTTCAGAGGAGAACCCTATATCCGTATCTATGATGGATGAAGCGAAAGACAAAGATAAAACCTTCAGGTAAGTATTCATATCTGTCAGACGGGTATTCAGACGCTCCCCATTGTTATAGGAAGACAGTTCTTCCAGAAGCTGTGTCATATATTCTATATCCTGATGAAGCTCAGACCAGTGGTCAAAAGAAAGAACTTCCGGATGTTGTGATTCAATGAGTTGTAAGGTACTGTAAACGAGAGTCAGAGGGTTGCGAATTTCATGACTGATGGTACTGATATCCATGTGGTGAGACTCAAGAAGCCTTGAGAGCAACTCTGATTTTTCCGGACTTTCCTGCATTATCTGTTGTAATTTGTCATAGTCTGTCGAATGAAACATAATCGATACCGCCCCTTTCTGATGTATCAGTTTAGCATTGGCGGTTGAAATAATCAATTACTATTTTTTAAGAAAGAAGGATGAGAAAAATGAAGGATGATAACTGTATATTCTGTAAACTTGCAAACGGGGATATCCCAACTGCTACACTGTATGAGGATGAAGATTTCAGAGTGATTCTGGATGCAAGTCCGGCGGCAAAAGGACATGCACTGATCATTCCAAAAGAGCATTATGCGAATCTGTATGAGCTGGATGATGAACTGGCATCAAAGGTTTTTGTGCTGGCTAAAAAGATGATCACGAAGCTTACGGACATTCTGGGATGTGATGGATATAATATCGTACAGAACAATGGAGAAGCGGCAGGTCAGACGGTATTCCATTTTCATATGCATCTGATTCCGAGACATAAAGATGACGGTGTCATACTGGGCTGGAAGATGGGAGAACTGACCGAAGAAGATAAAGAGGATATCTTATCAAAAATAAAACAATAGGAATGAAGGATTAAAAAGTGGGAATGGAGTCTAAAGATAAAACTACTTTTGACATGGTCTATGAGGGAAATGCCGAGATTGTGTATAAGGTGGCGTTAAAATACTCCGGGAACCATCATGTAGCAGAAGAGATTGTACAGAGCGTATTTATTAAATTGTTTGTAAACATGGAGCATGTAAATCTCAATGCAATTCGCCCATGGTTGATTCTGACTGCAAAATATATGAGCTTGAATTACAAAAGAGATACGCATCGGGAGATGCTGATGGAGAGCATGGATCAACTGGAAACAGAAGGATACACGGATGCACTGGAAAACAGTGCAGAAGACGTCTTTATGAATAAGCTGGAAGAATGTGAAGTAAGAGGATATACAGGAGATATTCTGGAAGCGTTATATCGCAAGAATGAACGCTGGTATGATGCAATTACGTTTACATATCTTCTGGAAAAACCACAGAAAGAAGTCGCAGAAATTATGGGTGTTAGTCAGGAAGTGCTTTACAGCATGCTGTATCGGGCGAAAAGATGGATACGGAAGAATTATAAAGGACGGCAGGACCACTTGCATGAAACATAAAACAGGTGTCTGAAGGACACCTGTTTTGTCACATAAAGTTATGAAAAATGCATTATGAGCGAACGACGGATTCGATCAGATCTATAATAGTATCAATGGAATTCTGCTGAGGAGAATTCTTCATTGCGTTGATATAGGTCTTGCGGTTTTCGTAAAGATTCTGAATCGCGTTAAGAAGAACTTCCTGAGACAATTCTTCTTCTTCCAGTACAACGCTGTATCCCTGACGTTCGAAGGAGCGGGCATTTAAGATCTGATCACCGCGGCTTGCATTGGCAGAAAGTGGAATCAGCAGATTCGGTTTATGAAGTGCCAGCAATTCACAGATGGCATTTGCACCGGCTCGCGAGATTACAAGATCTGTCAGAGCAAAGAGGTCTTTCAGTTCATCTTTGATATATTCAAACTGGGCATATCCTTCCAGTCCCTGCAAGGATGAATCAATCTTGCCCTTTCCGCAGAGGTGAACCACCTGGAAAGATTTCAGAAGTTCCGGAAGAATACCGCGTACTGCATCATTGACAGCTACCGAACCAAGGCTTCCGCCGACAACCATAATCACAGGTTTATCGGATGTAAAATGCAGGAAGTCGCGGGCCTTGTATTTATCGCCGGATAAAAGCTCCTGACGAATCGGTGATCCTGTCAGAACAGCTTTCCCCTCCGGAAGGTGTTCCATGGTCTCCGGAAAGTTGCAGCATACTTTGATTGCAGAAGGAAGAGAGATCTTGTTGGCAAGTCCGGGTGTCATGTCAGATTCATGGATGATCGTCGGCACATGACAGCCCTTTCCGGCAAGAACTACCGGAACGGACACAAAACCGCCTTTGGAAAAAATAACATCCGGTTGGAGAACTTTTACCAGTTTTCTGGCTTCTCCCAGACCTTTGATGACACGAAAAGGATCCGTAAAGTTCTGAACGCTGAAGTAACGACGCAGTTTACCGGAAGAAATTCCATGGTATGGAATACCAAACTGCTCAATCAGATCCTTTTCGATTCCATTATAAGAGCCTATGTAATGGATATCATATTGTAATTCTTTAAGACGAGGCAGCAATGCAATATTAGGGGTAACATGCCCAGCGGTGCCGCCGCCAGTTAAGATAATGCGTTTCATAATGACCTCCCAATCTTGATATACATATCTATGTCGAAAAAGACATATGTTATACTATATATTATACGTTTACTGGGAAAATGGTCAAGTGGCAAGTGGTGCAAGATGGTTGAATGAAAGTGATGTGCCAAAGTAGAGGATGGAAAAATGGAAGAGCATAAAGATGAATTGACTGAATTCTTGCAGGAAGAATTCAGAAAATCGGCAGAAAAAGAAGAGGAGAGTATTCGACATGATACAGGCCTCTGCATGCCGGAAGGTATGAAAGAATCTTTACGTGCCAAAATTGATGAGCAGATTCTTGAGATACAGCAGGAACAGGCAGTTGCTCAATTATCGGACGAGGATCGGAAAGCGCTTGAACTCGGACGGAAGATTATGCAGGAAGAAAAGAATGCAGATGTTCCGGCAAAAACAGTGGTGCGACGGAAAAAAGGCTGGAGACTTTACGTGGGTCTGGCAGCAGTGCTGGTACTTGTAATGGCAGTCGGGCTGACCAGTATCGGTGGGCCGGAGAGAATCGTGCGTTTTATGAAGCAGGCGGTCGGAGAGCGTGAGGTGGAACAAACAGATTCCAGTGAAGATAATCTGGTTATAGTAGAACATGATGAAGAGACCGCATATGAAGAGATAAATAAAGCGTTTGGAATAATGCCGGTTAAAATTGTAAATGGTCCAGAAGGTATACAATTTAATCGAATGGAATTGGACGAGAAGATTCAGGTTGCAGAAGTAATTTATCAATATAAGGATAGTATAGTAGCATATTTTATAAATGCATCGTATAAAAACAGTTCATGGGGTATAGATGTAGAAGATAAATTAATTGATTCATATGTAAAAGAAACAGGGTATTGCGAAGTAGAGATTAAGGTGTATGAGGTTTTGAATAGCAAGAAAACGAGGTGTTCTGCAAGTTTTCAATATAATGGCTTGGAATATTTTTTGATAGGAACAATGAGTGCTGAAGATTTCGATATTATAATTAATTATTTGTTTTTTTAAATAAACGCGTCAGTTTTTGAAAAGTTATGTGTTTATATATATGAGGGTGGAAAAAAGCCTATAAGAATCAGATGGGAGGTGAAATATGAAAAGGAAAATTATGTCTGTATGTTGTGCGTTGGTATTGACGCTGGGGTTGGTATGTGGATCAATGCAGGAAGCAAAAGCGGCGTCCACAGATCCGATACTGGACGGTTCGTATCTGACGCATGACGAGGAGTCGATCGGTTATGACACAAAGATTACCAGAGGTGTGGATTTGCTGACAGGCTATTCCAAGTGTGTTGTCCTTGGTCCGGGAGAAATCTATGCAGGTGGAACGACGATTGCAGCTCAAGTAGTAGATAGTGTGCGGATCGGAGTTACTGTGGAACGGGCACGGGAAGGTGATGATGCCTGGTCAATCTATGATGGATGGATAAAGGAAAGTACGAACACGGACAGAGTATCCGCCAACAGAACCTTACAGGTAGAAGGAGGATATTATTACCGGGTTCGCTGTACACATGCGGCAAATAGCGATGTGAGCAGTTCTTTTACCAACGGTGTCTATGTTGAGTAATCGAGAGATTCAAAAATCTTAAGAAGTGCTGGGAGAAGTAGTTATATTATCAACATATCTTGCAATATTTTGCTTGGTGAAAGTCCAAGTGTAACATGTTAACTGCCCAGTATGATTATGTCAAAATGAAAAATGCTTTTACAGGGAAGAGGGATACTTATCCGCAAGGCGGACGAGTATCCCTCTTCCCGTATTGGTGCGCCTGGCGGCGCACGTTTCTAACGGGTGCAAGTCGTGTGTTCTGCAAGCTGTTATCGGCTTGCCAGTGAAAGTCTGGTCAAGGTAATCGCCAGTGAGCCTTGTAGCGAACCTCCAATGCCTTTGGGTGACCGATTGTGTTGAAGCGAGGTATGCCTGTGAGAAACAGGTGCAAAATAGCAGTCCGTAACATAAAGTGAATCCTGTAGCATCGTTACGTTAGCCCTGTAAGGGACAAGAGGGAGTCGAGTCACTGACTTTCTGACGAAGACCATGGAAGATGTGGAGATACTGGAGTACAGCATTGAAGAACCCTTCGGTGTAGAGGGAGCGGAATGTTATGAAAGTTGATAACGGAACAGAAGAGATCTCATACCATCATATAACCACAAGTATGTAACTGAGGATATAAGCACGCATGCGAAATTTCTTGGGAAGTGGTATGAGAAGTCGGAGGAGCCCATAGTATCTATGAACTATTGGTAAGAAAAACAATGGGAGAAAAGGGGCTCTGCTTTAATCAAGATTAACGGGAAGGTAAGGGATAGTGCATGCCAAATATTGGACAACAACACTCAATAGAAAAATCACGACAACTTCAACGTAATCTATACCTGGCAGCCAAAAAGGATAAGCAACGCAGATTTCATGCGTTGTATGACCGTATCTTTCGCCTGGATATTTTGTGGCGGGCATGGAAAGAAGTGCGAGAAAACAAGGGGAGCGCTGGGATAGACGGCATTACCTTTGAAATGATTGAGGAATACGGAGTAGAAGAATACTTGTTGGATATTCAAGAGGATTTGAAGAATAAGAAATACAGACCCAAGCCGGTAAAGAGAGTATACATTCCAAAACCGGATGGGAAGCAAAGACCATTGGGAATACCGACTATTAGAGACAGGATTGTGCAACAAGCCTGTAAGATAGTGATAGAACCTGTCTTTGAAGCAAACTTTCTAGATAGTTCTTATGGATTTCGCCCTAAAAGAGATGCAAAACAGGCTACAGAAAAAGTGAAAAAAGAATTGTATAAAAACTGGTATGTAGTAGATGCAGACATACAGGGATACTTCGACAACATCAATCATGAAATACTACTGGGATTATTAAATCGTCGCATCAGTGATAGAAGGGTCATTAAGTTATGCAGACAGTGGTTACAAGCAGGAGTCATTGAAAATGGGAAATATTATCCAACGGAAAAAGGCTCACCGCAAGGAGGAGTCATTAGTCCGTTGTTAGCAAATATCTATCTTCATGTATTGGACTCCTACTGGGAAAATCGTAAGGAACTGGGCGTCATAGTCAGATATGCAGATGATGCAGTGATTGTGTGCAGAACAAGAAAAGATGCAGAATTAGCGTTTGAGCATCTGAAAAGAATAATGACTAAGTTGAAACTGACGTTGAATCCGCAGAAAACAAAGATTGTAGATATGAATAAGGAGAGCTTTGACTTTCTTGGATTCCGTTACCAGAAGTTTGGTAAAACCAAAAGTGGACGGAAGTTGCCTTATATGATGCCTAGTAAAAAGGCGATGAAAAAGGTAAAGGATGCAATCAGAGTAATTACTTGCAGAAAATCAACCTATGAGGGTCTGGAGCAAAAGGTGGAGAAATTAAATCCACTCATAAGAGGATGGAGAAACTACTTTCAGCATGGAAACTCAACAAAACGATTTAAACAGCTTGATGAATACGTGTGGATGAAGCTATGGAGACGGGTGTATTACAGGCGAAAACAGAAGAAATACAGAGAGCATGTGTTGTATGGATTTCGAAAGTGGTATGCAACCAGTGGAATAGAGTACTTTTATTATCTAAATAAGAAAAGATATGTAGCAGTCTTTTGAATGCTGTGGGAAGAAGATTATCGGAAAGCCGTGTGAGGGAGAACCTCATGCACGGTTTGAGGTGGCAGGCGATGGAAACGGAAACTACCGCGCCATCGCTTGACCCTACCCGAATCCGCCCGGCAGTGGGAAGGATATAGTCGAAAGCAAGGGTGTCCACCGTGAGGTGGAATCTGAAGGAAGCTGGATGTGGGAACAGACTAACCATGAGCAAATCTCCGGTCTGACGGACAGAAATCACATATAAGGTCTTTCGTGAGGGTAAGGCTGCCAAACAAGTCGAAGCC
>NZ_JAFBIZ010000075.1 GCF_021531995.1 Faecalicatena contorta | reverse complement strand
GGGATACTAAAATTAATATAATAAAGCTATATGCGAAGGAGGAAAGATATGGCTATCCAGGTAAAAAGCGAAATAGGAAAGTTAAGACAAGTCATGCTTCACAGACCGGATAAGGAACTTGAGCATCTTGTGCCGGACGATCTGGAACGGCTTCTTTTTGATGATATTCCTTACCTGAAAACAGCGCAGAATGAACATGATCTTTTTGCGGGAATCATGAGAGGACAGGGCGTAGAGGTTGTCTATCTGGAGGATTTGATCGCGGAGGTGTTAAAGGGAAACCAGGAGCTGAAGGATCAGTTTATCAGGCAGTTTATCGAAGAAGGAAATGTCGTAGATGAGCGGATGAGGGATTACCTTTTTGCCTATCTGAATGAAATTCAGGATGCGAAAGAGCTGGTGATGAAGCTGATGTCGGGAGTCAGAGCCGGAGAACTGAAAATCCGGACAAAACGCCCGCTTGTGGATCTGATTAAAACGGACAGTCAGTTTATACTTGATCCGATTCCGAATCTGTATTTTACAAGAGATCCATTCGCATGTATTGGACATGGGGTCAGCTTAAATCGTATGTATTCCCGTACAAGAAGAAGAGAAACACTTTTTGGCAAATATGTGCTGGAGAATCATCCGGATTTTGCAGGACAGACACCTTTCTATTATAAAAGAGAATTTCCTTATGCGATTGAGGGAGGAGATATTCTGAACTTAAGCAATCAGGTTCTGGCAGTCGGTATTTCACAGCGGACAACGGCGGAGGCAATTGAATTGCTGGCACAGAATATATTCGCAGATGAAACCTCGGAGATCGAGACGATTTTAGCGCTTGATATTCCTGCGGTTCGTGCATTTATGCATCTGGATACGGTGTGTACGCAGGTTGATTATGATAAATTTACCATTCATCCGGGAATATTGGGAACGTTGAGAATCTTTGAGATTACGAAAGGTGACAGAAAAGAAGAACTGCAGGTGACAGAGATGAATACTTCTCTGGCAGATATTCTTGCATCACACTTGCATCTGGATTCGGTAACACTGATTCAGTGCGGCGGTAAAGACCGGATCGCATCGGAGCGCGAGCAGTGGAATGACGGATCCAATACCTTATGTATTGAACCGGGAAAGGTAGTTGTATACGACCGGAATTATGTGACAAATCAGATCTTAAGGGATAACGGGGTAATCGTGCTTGAAATGGCAAGCTCAGAACTTTCAAGAGGAAGAGGAGGTCCGCGCTGCATGAGTATGCCGCTTGTAAGAGAAACGATTGGAAATCCTTAGCCGGGATGTGGCAGGGAAGGTATTATATTAAATGAAGAAAAAAGGAGGAGAAAATGATGTCATTTGAAATGCCCAAATATCATCATCCGGATTTTACAAAAGAACAGTTTGTTAACGCTCCGGATGTACAGTATCAAGAAGCTGAAACGGATGGCGTAGCACCGGATAATTATCACAGCACATCCATGTATCCGGAATATTTTAAGATCGACGGAGAGTGGAGACTGGCAGAAGAAAGCCGTATGGATTCGTGTGTCATTCTTTGTGATGACGGACATCTGGCAGTTGTGGAAGCCAGAAATATTAAAAAAGGTGACAAAGTAATCTTAGGCAGAACTGAGAAATGTGAAGATGGAATCTATATGCACTGTCATGGATTTGAAGATGAGGACTCCATTCTGGAAGATCAGTTCGTATTCCGTCAGGGCAGAAGTCGTGAGACATCTTACGCTCGTGATTATGACAGACTTTTTGAACTTCTGAAGCATGAAAGAAAGCATGGAAATGTTATCTGGGTTATGGGTCCGGCATTTGCGTTTGATGCAGATGCAAGGGCTGCTATGAGCGCATTGATAGATGCCGGATACGCAGACGGGCTGATGGCCGGCAATGCGCTTGCAACACATGATCTGGAGGGTGCGCTTCTTCATACTGCACTCGGTCAGGATATTTATACACAGAAGTCCCAGCCAAATGGGCATTATAATCATCTGGATGTATGTAACAAAGTCAGAAGAAGTGGGTCTATTCCGCAGTTTATCAAAGACTATCATCTGGATGACGGTATCATCTGCAGCTGTGTAAGAAACAATGTGCCGATTGTACTGGCAGGATCTATCAGAGATGACGGTCCGCTTCCGGAAGTCATCGGAGATGTATATAAAGCGGCTGATACGATGAGAAGTCTGGTGCGTAAGTCCACGACGGTAATTTGTCTTGCAACGATGCTTCACACGATTGCAACAGGTAATATGACACCATCTTTCCGGGTCATGGATGATGGAACGATACGCCCGGTATATCTGTATACCGTAGATGCGGATGAGTTTGTAGTGAATAAACTGTTAGACCGGGGAAGCCTGAGTGCAACCACTATGGTAACTAATGTGCAGGACTTTATTACACTCGTTGCCAAAGGCCTGGGAGTCATGAAGTAAATTCTCAGATCCCATTTTTCTGCAGTTCGACAGAACGCCGGAAGGTTCCCGGTGTCATCGAACGAAAACGAAGAAAATTACGGGACAGGGTCTTCTCTGTATTGTAACCAACCTCGAGGGCAATGGTAAGAATCGTTTTGTCTGTTTCCAGAAGGAGTTCAGAGGCACGATTGACGCGTATGTAGTGCAGATAATCGTTGAAATTCATTTCCACCTGGAAAAGCAGAATGCGATTCAGTTCTTTTGGCGATATGCCGAATTGTTCACTGACGGTTTTGGGATGGAGAGGTTCTGCGTAGTGTCTGTATATGTATGAGACGATGGAATAGAACACTTTGCGGTCCTTAATATGGCATTTTTCACCGACGGCCTGGTAGGTTTTTCGAAAATCGTTGGCACGCATGCCTACGCGCGCCAAAAAAACTTTGCTGATGTGGGCACTGTCAACAAATCCTAATATTTCAGCAAGTTCTTCCAGCGTAAAATCTGTATACAATAGATAATTAATAGTTTTTCCGATCCTCATTTCATTTAACAGATCGAAAAAAGACAGTCCGGTTTTTTTCTTTATATAAGAACTGACTGCAGACTCGCTCATGTAAAATTTTTGGGACAGCATAGAAAGCGTGATCTTTTCGTTTAAATGTGTGTATAAAAACTGAAATATGTCGCTGGCTTCAATGGAAGAAGAGGATGTCGGCATCGTTCGATTGGCGCGAATAAAGGAAACGATGATTTCGATCAGTTTATTTGTAATAAAAAGGTTGCTCAGGCCATGGGATTCCAGAGCAAAACCGGAGTCGGAAGTATCCATCTGTGACTGAGCCTGAAGTTCCGCTTTGATTTGAAGAAATATGTGCTTCATCTGCTCGTAATCGGAGGTGTCGAGAGAGGAGATGGGAGCTTTGAACATGGACTGGGCGACGGAGAGATGAACGCTGTCCGGGTTGTAAAAAGTCTTGATGATATCATTAATGTTCTCGAAATAATAGGCGACAACGAAAAATTGAAGCGGGGACTTCACCTCTATGATATCCGTAATCTGCCATGGAAGCACGGATACGAGAGTCCCCTTTTTCAGATGATATTCTTTGTCATTTAATAAAAGCGTCCCTTCCCCGTCGTTGATCAGCCATAATCTGGACATGGGGTGTATCAGCGGAGTGGTGGGTGAAGATATCACTTCTGTATCAAAGCCGCATAAGCGGGATTCGTCTTCATTAGAACAGAAAATACTTTGAATCGGTACAAGTTTTGACATTGGTTCGACCTCCGGCAGATTGTTTCTTAGGTAGATTATAAGATATTTAAAATGTATGTGCAACATCATGAGTCTGAAGGAAGCGGCCGGATATGTGGAGGCCGGACAGTTCGCACCCGGAAGTATGCTCCCGAAAGTAGAAGCTGCCATGAAATTCGCACGTACATATCCTGATAAAAAAGCGATTATAACAAGCCTTGATAAAGCGATAGACGCTCTGGAGGGAAGAACCGGTACGGTCATCACATTCTGACAGTATTATCATAAAAAAGAATTTGGGAGGCAAACGGACTGGAACTGCCGTGTTGCCTCCCAGGCTACAGTATCCGGGATCATTGATCGTGGATCCCGATTTCCCCTCTCAACTGAAATGTTTCGATTATCCAATCAAAGAAAATAATACATAAAACAGATGTGCAGATATACCGGCACATAAACCGCCGATTGTGTGGCTGAGAATTGCCTTGCTGGTCAGTTCTGAACATTTCAGACTGTCCATCATAGCAACGTGTGTAGACAGATATCCGCTCCAGCACATACAATTTCAACACCGGATTTTCCCCCTTCCAGCATTGCAGCGCTCCTCTTTTCCATATTCTTTTGCGCTGAAGTAAAGCATGAACCGTACACTTACGATAGAGCCAACTACGGCTCCCAGATTACCGATCAGAGCTGCCGTAATAAAGTTTCCACACTGACAGCTTTTTTCATCAAGGGATTGTTTACAGTTACATTATTTTGTTTTTTGGTCATAGCAATCTCTCCTTAACTTGTCGTTGTACACTTTCCCCAAAACTAAGTGTATAGTTGTTATAACAATACCATATAATATTCTGGGTATTTAATTAATAAATGATATTTTTTGCACAAATATGTTATTCTTTCTATTATTATACAAAAACTATATTGCTATTTTGATCTGAATTGTTATTTTATATACAAATGAATTTATGAAGCGAAAAAAAGGATCTTTGTAATAGGTCAAAATGAATTGATAATATGTAAAAAAAGGATCATAATTACAGTACGAGGATATGACGTATGAGGAGGAACATAGATGTTAAAAGAAAAAATGTTATGGATCTTTTATTCGGATCTTCTGAAGGATGAGTATCGCCAATGCGTGGATGAAGGACGATGTGTAGAATCTTATATGCCGGAGATTGACAGGATACTTGCGATCAGGGATGAAGAAGACCGAAACCGGCAGGCGAAGGAGCTTCTGGCCAGGATGGAAGAGGCGCCGATAAAGGAGGATTTCAGATATCAGGAACCGACAGCCCTTGAAGATATAAGAAACTGCCTGAGCAGCGAAGCAGAGAAAAGCTATGCATACGATGCAGAAGAACTTCAAAACAGAATCACCGGAGCGATCTATGGAAGGGTGATTGCCTGCGTGCTGGGAATGCCGGTAGAAGGCTGGATGCGCGGAAAGATTCATGCTTATCTGAAAGATACCGGTCAGATGCCGCTTCAATATTATATCTCATCGGCCGGGAAGGAGGAAATCCGTCAGAAATACGACCTCAGGGAAATGGATCCCATGACATCCTATGACAGACAGAAGGTATGCTGGTATCAGAATCTGAAGGGAACATTTCCAAACGACGATGATATCAATTATACAATGATCGCTCTCAAATTGCTGGAGCGTTATGGCAGGAATTTCACCAGAGAAGATGTTGCGGAAGCTTGGCTTCTCGGATTTCCGGCTTTTCACGCCTGTACGGCAGAGCGTGCTGCGATTCGCAATCTGATGAACGGAGTATTACCGCCGAAGTCAGCAGTACTGTGCAATCCGTACAGAGAATGGATCGGTGCGCAGATCAGGGGTGATTTCTTTGGATATATCAATCCCGGAAACCCTGGCGAGGCTGCGCGTATGGCATACCTGGACGCATCCGTATCACATGTAAAGAACGGCGTATATGGGGAGATGTATATTGCAGCTTTGATCAGTATGTGCTTTGTGCCGGAGCTTTCCATGAAGGAAAGGATCCGTGTGGCATTGCTGCAGATTCCACCCAGAAGCCGTCTGAAGGAAAGTCTGGATGAGGTATGCCGGTGGAAGGAAGACGGATGGACTTATGAGGCGGTGGCCGATGAAGTACATAAGAGATACCGTGAGGAAGAGATGTATGACTGGTGTCTTACCATACCGAATGCGATGCTGGTAACTGCATGTCTGCTGTGTCATGAAGAGTTTGATGCTGCGATCACGGCTGCGGTACTGGCCGGGTTTGATACTGACTGTAATGGAGCGACCGTCGGCTCAGTGATGGGGGCACTGCATGGATTTGAGGCAATCGATCCGAAATGGTATGAAGCGTTTGACGGAATTGCTCACACCAGTGTGCATGGATATCACGAGATGTCATTAAAGGAGATGGCGGAACGAACCATTATGCAGGTAGAGCGCATGGCGCGTGTATAATATGGAGGGAATTCATGAAGATCTATGATATATCACAGGAAGTATTCGGATGTGAGGTATATCCCGGGGATCCGGCACCGGAAAAGGAGATATTGGCAAGAATAACGGAAGAATCTCCGTGTAATCTGTCGGCATTCCGTATGTGTGCGCATAATGGAACACACGTAGATGCACCGTATCACTTTTTTGAAGATGGAAAAACCATAGATGAACTGGAGCTTAAGCGGTTTGTCGGGTATGCGTATGTGACGGAACAGGAAGGAACCCTGACAGCTGAGGATGCGATCGGGATTCTGGAAAAGGCAAGGGAAGCGGACAGACAATCTGTAAAGAGAATCCTGATCAAAGGTGATGCTGTGGTATCGGCGGAAGCGGCAGATGTATTTGCGGAAGTCGGAATCCTGCTTCTTGGGAATGAATCGCAGACCTTTGGGCCGGCAGATGCCCCGATGGAAGTACACCTGAAGCTTCTGGGGGCGAAGATCGTGCTTCTGGAGGGAATTCGCCTGGATATGGTGTCGGAAGGCGTTTATTTTCTGAATGCTGCTCCACTGAATCTTGGCGGGAGTGACGGAGCTCCGTGCAGAGCAATTCTGATGGAGATCGTGTGATATGTGGACAGAAATGGTATATGTGCAGTCGGTCATAGTTTGTTAATAATTGTGCAATGCGCTGTAAACGCGTTAATACAGTAAAGAAATTTTGGTTAAATTATCACCCTGTATGGGATAATTATATGTAATAACAGGACAATTATATGAAGCGCAGGCGGTCAAATGTATGTATAATTTACTATATAAGTAGCAGGGAAGGAGCTGAACCCTGCAAAAAAGGAGGAGAAAAATATGAAAAAGTTTTTATCAATGCTTCTTGTGACCGCAATGGTAGCTTCCATGTTAGTTGGATGTGGCGGAAAGAAAAGCGAGAGCGGAAGCGATGAGTCTGGGAATGTAACATTGGATATTATCATTTCCCAGTATGGTAACTACACACAGGAATGGTGGAAAGAGTTCGAAGAGACTTTTGAAGCAGCCAATGAGGGAATAGATCTGAATATCGAGATCGTTTCCTGGAATGATATTTATGAAGTTGTCAACACACGTATTTCTACACAGGAGCAGCCGGATATCCTGAACATCAGTGGCTTTGCTGATTATGTAACAGATGATCTGCTGATGCCGGCAGAAGAGTATGTTTCTGACGAATTACAGGCAAACTTCGTTCCTAGCTTCTGGGAATCCAATGCAATTGACGGAACTGTATGGGCGCTTCCGATTCTGGCATCCTGCCGTGCGCTGTTCTGCAATATGGACCTGTTAAATGAAGCTGGTATTGAGTCTGTTCCGGAGACATGGGACGATGTTCTTACAGCATGTCAGGCAATCAAAGACACATATGGTGATGAGATTGTTCCTTGGGGACTTGATATTTCTACAGACGAAGGTCAGGCTGCATTCGCTTACTACGCATGGAACTTTGGCGGCGGATTTGTAGATGACAATGGTGACTGGGCTCTGAATTCAGCTGAGAACGTAGAAGCAGTTGAGTACATCCAGAATCTCATTGATTCCGGATATTGCAACTCCGCACCGTTTACAGATACACGTTATCCATTACAGGATGCGTTCAGTGCAGGAACTCTGGCTATGATGATTGGACCTATGAACATGGTTGCTGCAGATTCTACAGTAAATTATGAAGCAGCAGATATCCCGGGTGAGCATGTTGCACTTGGTGTATGTGACCAGTTGATGGTATTCAAGGATGAAGAAGCCGGTGATGCACGTACAGAAGCAATCACAAAATTCTTTGATGCATTCTATGAAGTAGAGACATATTCCGATTACATGGTATATGAAGGATTCTTACCTGCAACACAGGATGCTTCTGCTAACCTTGCTGAGAATGCAGAGAAATATATTGTTGGCGGAACAGAAGATACAGCAGGAAACAGCGAATATTTCGCAACATTCTGTGCAGTTCTTCCAAACTGCAAGTTCTATCCAATGCAGAAGACAGAGTGGATGGATGTAAGAAATGGTGTTATTGATGTAGAACAGCAGGTATGCAGTGGCACCACAGATGCTCAGACCGCTTTAGATAATCTTCAGGCTGAGGTTGCTGAGTAATTCTAATTCGGTTATCATATGGTATGTCAGAGTTAATTGCGAGGGCCGGGCATAAGCGGCCCTCGTTTTTTAAGAAATATGAATGAAGAGGAGGCGCTATAGTGAGTAAAAAGAACAAAGCGTTGTCGGTAGTTCAGCCGTATATCTGGCTGCTGCCAAGTGTACTCCTGATGGTGACCATGATCGTAGTTCCAATCATTTCTGTATTCAAAATATCGTTTTCTGAAGTGGGACGAAGCGGTCTGATCAAAGGATTCAATGGTATTGAGAATTATGTGGAAGTATTTAAGCAACCTGCGTTCTGGACGACGCTGCGGAATACTTTCGTGTGGACGATCGCAGTTGTTGGTCTGTCAACCGTGATTGGTTTTATTCTCGCAATGGTCCTGAATCAGGAATTTTTTGGACGAAAGATCGTCCGTGCAGTTGTGATCTTTCCGTGGGCAACCGCACTTGTCATTCAGTCTGTAATCTGGAAATATATCGTGAATGCGGATTATGGTTCTCTGAATGTCCTCCTGAAAAAACTGGGGATTATTGACAGTTTTGTGAACTGGACGGGAACCGCGCAGAGTATGTTTGCGTGGGAATGCTGGGTAGGTATTTTCGTAACATTTCCATTTGTAACATTCTGTGTCTTATCCGGACTTCAGGGAATTGATGCGGCATTGTATGAGTCTGCGGCGGTAGATGGTGCAGGCTTCTGGAGCAAGCTCTTTAAGATTACGCTGCCATTGGTTCGCCCGAGTCTTACGGTATCTACAGTGCTGAATATTATCTATGTGTTTAATTCCTTCCCGATCGTATGGACGATTTCCAAAGGTGCACCTGCAGATCAGACACATACGCTGGTTACATATCTGTACAAGTTATCATTCACAGAAGGAAAGAGCGGACAGGCAGCCGCTGTATCTGTGATCGGATTCGTGATTCTGGCGATCCTTGCAAGTATCTATATGATCATGTCACTGCGCGGAGAGGGGGAAGATTAAGATGGCAGCAAAAAGAAAAGGCTGGCAGAAAGTTGCCTTATATGTATTCGTGATATTTCTGTGTATCGTAATATTATATCCTTACTTCGTGATGTTCATTACGGCACTTAAGGACAAGAGTGAGATGTACGCGATTGACCTTATTCTTCCGGAAGTATGGAGATGGTCAAACTTTGCTGAGATCTGGGACGCGGCTCCGGTACTTCAGTACTTTATCAACTCTATGCTGATTGCCGGAGGAGCAACGATTCTTGCAATTCTGTGTGGAATTCCGGCAGCATATGCGCTGTCACGTATGAAATTCAAAGGAAAAGGAATCTTCATGGGTGCAGTGATTATGAGTCAGATGTTTTCACCGGTCGTTCTTCTGGTTGGTATCTATAAGATGATGGTAAATATCAGCCTGAATAATTCTATTCTGGGTCTGATTCTTTTGAATGCTGCATTTAATCAGGCATTTGCAATCTGGCTGCTGCGCGGTACGTTCGTATCCATCTCTCCGGAAATGGAACAGGCGGCGAAGATTGACGGATGCGGTACGGTAAAGGCGCTGATCAAGGTTCTGCTTCCGGTAGCGGCTCCGGGTATCATTACCACCCTGATCTTTGTGTTTATCAACTCCTGGAATGAATACACGATCGCTCTGACACTGATTTCCACGGATGCGTTTAAACCGATTACGGTTGGTATTAACGTATTCTATGGTTTCAACTTCATACAGTGGCAGTATCTGTTCGCTACTTCCCTGTGTGCGACGATTCCGGTTGTTGTACTGTTCCTGCTGATCGAAAAACATCTGGTAGCAGGCCTGACCTCCGGAGGAGTGAAAGGTTAATATATCACATACAAAAGGAATTATTGCAATCTGTATTACAATAATTCCTTTGTGTGTGTTATGACGGATTACTCTTCTGAATGACTGGTATTAAAGTATTTGGTTGAGGAACTGTATTCAGAAGGAGACATACGTGTATATTTTTTAAATTGCAAAGAAAAATACTGGTAAGAGGAATAGTTTAGAATATTTGCAATCTGTGAAAATGTATACTGCCCTTCCCGGATCAGTTGTTTGGCTGTCTCGATCTTCATACGGGAAAAGAATTCGATGACGCCGCAGCCTTTGTGCTGGTGGAAGAGCTGCTGCAATTGTGTCCGGCTGATGATATTGTCACGGCAGATGTCTGCAACCGTCAGATTATCGTAGACATGATTGGACAGGTAGAGAATGACCTGCTCCAGCAGTTTTTTATTGTTTCGCTTTGTACGTGTGACTGCACCTGTAGGGAAACGCTGTACATCGGTGTCGTGCGCGCAGCGTCGGAGCAGATTCAGAAGAAGCAGTTCCAGGGAAGCCTTAATGATCTGTTCACTTCCAAAAGGTGTATTGGAGAATCGCCGGAGTCTGGAGACGTAAGGGTGATTCAGCGGCGTGTAAAATGTTCGTTTGGCTTCTGTGATGATCTGGCTGAGATATTGCGTCTCGAGAGAATTTGCACGAAGAACCCTGTCTTCAAAAAAACTCATGCATGGGGCGGAGCAATCAAAAGATACCACAATGAGATTGGGCGCACTTTTTTTGATGGAGCGCAGAGCATGGAATTCGTTTGGCTTGTGAAACACGATCTCGCCGCTCTCAAGCGGGAATTTCTTATTGCCTGCCGTAACCTCGATGACACCGGAATCCACAAACAGAATTTCCCAGAAGTTGTGGGCTTCTCCTTCGAATACAAAGTCACGGGAATACTCAAAATAATGAATGGAATAGATGTTGGTAATGTTAATTTCCTGTTTGAGAATAATACTCTGATATTCTTTTGACTGGATAGACATTTCTTCTGCCATTTATTCAAAACCCCCTTTTGCCACTGCCTTGATTGAAGAAGCATATTCTGAAGGTGTCATACCGGATACTTTTTTAAACTGCCGTGAAAAGTAGTGAATGGAAGAATATCCCAGATACTGGGATATCTGTGTAAAATTCATATGTTCTGTGCGGATCATTTGCTTGGCCGCATCAATCTTCATTTCTGAAAAATATTCAATCACACCTCTTTGTGCCTTATCATGAAATAGTTTCTGAAGCTGGGAACGGCCGATCAGGTTGTCGCGGCAGATCTGCTCCAGCGAGACATGTTGGCTTAAGTGCTGCTCGAGGTAGCAGATTACCCGGTTGAATACTTCGCTGTCATTGTGGCTCCTGGTCGTCTTCGGAAGCTGCCTGGGAATTCGTTTTTCCAGGAGTTCGGGGGAGGAAAGTCGTCTGACAATATGGATCAGAAAATGTTCCAGAAGAATCTGGAGCATCTGCTCCGCACCGAAGACTTCCGGTTCTTTTTTTGTCATGTGAGTAAGATAGGGATCATCCAGGCGGATAGAGAAACAGTGCCGGGCTTCCGTGATTATCTCCGCAAGGAGTCCACGCTCTGCCTCATCAATGTGAAAACACCTGTTTTCGAAAAAATTCATTGCAGAGCTGCAAGAGGAGAAAGATACCACGATCAGATTCGGAGCAATTGTTCCGGTTGCTTCTACCGTATGAAACTCATTGGGCTTATGAAATATAATGTCGCCCTTTTTCAGAGTTGTGCGCGTGGAATCAGCGGTAACATGAATTTCCCCTTTGTCAACATAAAGAAATTCCCAGAAATCATGGGCTTCTCCTGCAAATGAAAAGGTGCTCATGTATTCAAAATAATGGACAGTATATAATTCATCAATGCTGATGGAATTTTCCAGGTGTACACCGATGTATGCCATAGGTCCTCCTTTTTTGTTTCATTTGTATTATTTGAACATAATATTTGTACTATTATATCATAAGTGAAGAAAGTGCACAATAAATCCATGCAGATAATGCAAAAGATTGCCTCTTTTTTTCCATGTTTTTCAGTGCTATACTAAAAAGCGACAATGAATGATATTTGGTGAATCAGAGGCGACATATGAAAAGTTTGTTGATTATTTTGGGGATTATTGTGATACTTTTGGTGGGATATCTGTATATGATCTGTCCGAGGCTCTTTCGCAGACCGGATATTTCCGGGTTCCTAGGGACGCATTATGCGCATAGAGGGCTGTTTGACAATCGGACAAATGCCCCGGAAAACTCGATCAATGCAATTCAAAAAGCAGTAGAAGCAGGATATGGAATTGAATTTGATGTTCAGCTTACAAAAGATAACGTCCCGGTAGTTTTTCATGACGCATCTCTGAAAAGAATGTGTGGAGTGGAAGGCAATATCTGGGATTATACGTGGCAGGAACTGCGGAAATTCAAGCTCGCCGATTCGGATCAGACCATTCCGACTCTGGAAAAGGTACTCCGTGTGATTGGTGGGAAAGTTCCGCTGATTATCGAGTATAAGATGGATCGCGCGGATACGGTCATTTGCAAGATTGGGAACCGGATTCTGGAACGGTATCAGGGGAAGTATTGTATAGAATCGTTTCACCCGTTTGCACTCCGGTGGTATCGCAAAAACCGGCCGGATATTGTGAGAGGTCAGTTGAGTGAAGATTTTGCAAAGGGCGGAGAGAAGAATCCGCTGCTGATTATAATGACATATCTGCTTACGAATTTTCTTACGCGGCCGGATTTTGTCGCTTACCGCCACAGAGATGCGGGGAATCTTTCACGCCGTATCTGTCGGAAACTGGGAGCTTTGGCCGTTGCATGGACGGTGAAGAATCAGGAGCAATACGAACGTGCCAGAACACAGTTTGACTTGTTCATATTCGACAGCTTTCTGCTGCGGTAATCTTTTCGGGAAGGATAGACAATTATAGGCTTTACTCTGTATTGACTTGAATTTGGGAATGTTTAATAGTATAATTTTTGTGAAATATTTCAGGAAGTAAAAGAACACTTTCGTAATGAGGAGGAATCTGATATGGTTACTTGGAACAATTTGGATACACTTGCTTCATATAAGGAGCTGCAGGCTGTGGAGCAGGTTCATCTTGCCGAGGCAATGTCCGGAGAAAATGGTGCGGAGCGTGTAAAAAAATACAGCGTACCGATGGCAGAAGGTCTTGCATATAATTATGGGGCAAAGCAGGTGGATGACAATATCCTGAACGTCCTTGCGAAATTGGCGGAGGAAGCGCAGCTTACAGAAAAGTACGAAGCTCTGTATAACGGTGAGATGATCAATACCGGAGAGAAACGTCTGGTGCTTCATCAGCTGACCCGTGGGCAGCTGGGAGAACCGGTTGTGGCAGACGGTGTTGATAAACGTGCTTTCTATGTGGAGCAGCAGACAAAGATTGCAGAATTTGCCAATAAAGTACATGCCGGTGAGATTACCAATGCATCCGGCGAAAAGTTTACAACGGTTGTTCAGATCGGTATCGGCGGAAGTGACCTCGGACCTCGTGCGATATATATAGCGCTTGAAAACTGGGCAAAAGTTAATGATACATTGAAGATGAAGGCAGAATTCATCAGCAACGTTGACCCGGATGATGCATCTGGAGTTTTAAGCAAGATTGATGTTGCACATTCTATCTTTGTACTGGTATCAAAGTCCGGTACAACGCTTGAGACACTGACGAATGAATCTTTTGTGAAGGATGCGCTGGAAAAAGCGGGACTGGATCCGTCAAAGCATATGATCGCAGTTACCAGTGAGACTTCTCCTCTGGCAAAGAGCGATGATTATCTTGCTGCATTCTTTATGGATGATTATATCGGCGGACGTTATTCTTCTTCGTCTGCAGTAGGAGGAGCCGTACTTTCACTTGCGTTCGGTCCGGAAGTTTTTGCACAGTTCCTTGCAGGTGCAGCGGCAGAAGATGAACTTGCAAAGGAGAAAGATCTGTTAAAGAACCCGGCAATGCTGGATGCACTGATCGGTGTATATGAACGTAATGTACTTGGATATCTGGATACTGCCGTGCTTCCGTATTCTCAGGCACTGAGCCGTTTCCCGGCACATCTGCAGCAGCTGGATATGGAATCCAACGGAAAGTCTGTGAATCGCTTCGGTGAGCCTGTGAATTATTCAACAGGTCCGGTCATTTTCGGAGAACCGGGAACGAACGGACAGCATTCTTTCTATCAGTTACTGCATCAGGGAACCGATATTATTCCACTTCAGTTTGTGGGATTTAAGAACAACCAGATGGAGAAAGACGTTGTAATTCAGGGCAGCACAAGTCAGCAGAAGCTGTGTGCAAACGTGGCAGCACAGATCGTGGCATTTGCATGCGGAAAAGATGACGAGAACCGCAATAAGAAGTTTGAAGGCGGACGCCCGTCCAGTATCATCATCGGAGAGAAGCTGACTCCGGAAGCGCTGGGAGCACTCCTGTCACACTTTGAGAATAAAGTCATGTTCCAGGGATTCGTATGGAACCTGAACAGTTTTGACCAGGAAGGCGTACAGCTTGGAAAAGTACTTGCAAAACGCGTACTTGCGCATGAGACAGACGGGGCGCTGAAGGTATACAGCGATCTGTTGAATATATAATTTACAGAAAAGGGATCTGAGATTGTAAGATCAGTCGTATAAGCAGGGTGCATGCTGTGGCATGTGCCCTGTAACTGGTTTTGAATGGATAAAACATTGATAATCGGATAAAAATATAATAAAATATGGATAAACATGCGGTTTCGTGAATACATCAGCTTTTTAGATCCTGGCAATTGTCTGTAAACAGAAAAGAAGGTAGTGTCAAATAAGTTATGAAAAAACAGAGCCAATAAAATAAGGCTCAAATGAACCTTGATAATTGCAGATATTTATTCTAATAAGCTCTCCGAGGGCTTAGGGCGCTGCCCTAAGAACCTGC
>NZ_JAFBIZ010000074.1 GCF_021531995.1 Faecalicatena contorta | reverse complement strand
CATATACGTTACATTTGTCAATCCATTGAAATACACAAATTTAATCTCTCATTTTCGTTATTTTTCCAAGATTGCTTCTTTTTCAAATAAATGGTATATTTTTAATATATGTTTATAAAATGTTAATTTCATAACAATATGAAATAAAAAACACACGTTCTGGTATTGTTTCACCCAAAACGCGTGTTAAATCACAGTATTCATTTCACAATTATACAAATTCTGATCCTATATTTCGGCATTCAGACATTCTTCTACGTAACTCAGTACCTTTGGACAATCGTCATCCAGCAAAATATTATGGCCGGAATGTTCTACCTTTTCCAGCAGGCGAAGTGATGTAATTTCCTTTGCTGCATTTTCAATCGCTTCCGGATCTACCACCGGATCATTTGCACTGTAAATAATCCAGACCGGAGATTGAATATTTGAAAGTTCTTTCCCACAAACATTACATATTTTTACTAATTCACCAATCGAGCGCAGATACATATACTCGTATACAAAAGCACTCGCAGTAAGTTCCGGAGTAAGCATGCTTTGCTGTATCAAAGGTATTTTCTCTGTTCCGGCAGTACTATAATCCATCGTATGAAATTCCTTGTTTCTTAGGCCAAATCCCGGTACCAGCAACAGTACTTTTCCGATCTTGCCACAATCTGCATAGTGGCCTGCCAGATAGGCCCCCAGTCCTCCTCCCATAGAGACGCCAAAAATATGTACTTTTTCATATTTTTGCACAAGGTTTTCAAAAACAGTACAAACATCCTCAACCCACTGTTTACTGGTAACCTCCAACATATCCTGATATTTGGTACCATGTCCAGATAAAAGTGGTGCATAGACATCATATCCGGCAGACAAAATCTGATCCACATACGGTCGAAATGTAGCAGGGCTTGCACAGAAGCCATGGATACAGAGAAATACTTCTGTATTCCCATGTTGTTCCTTAATAGGTTCACATTCAGGAATCGAATACTTTACCATGATTATTACATCCTTTCTCATTCTTTTTTCAAATCAAGCCTTTATCCTATTTTATGCATTACATATGTATCGCACCAATAACATTTGTAACTTCATCTCTATTATATTGCCATCATTTGTATATGTCAACAAATTACTTTTGAAGATGTCAGACACTTTTTCCTTAGGGCAATTGAAACACAACAAGAAATGATGCTAGATCTCACCTCCGAATTACTCAAAAAGATATCAAAGTGTTTCATTCATACTTCCAGTCCGATATCCCAGAAGATCCAATGTCACATAAGAAAACCCGAGGGATTGAAATTTCTTATATATCTCTTTACGAATATCAGGCTGCAGAATCTTTTCAAATTCAATCGGAAGAATCTCGATACGTGCTATGTTGCCGTGAATACGTACCCTTACCTGGTGAAATTCCTTATCTAAAAGAAGCTGCTCTGCCTGATCCACCATAGATAATTTTTCTTTGGAAATGGTTTCTCCATAGACAAATCTGGAGGACAGACATGCAAAAGACTGTTTGTCCCATGTAGGCAATCCAAGTTCTTTTGATAACACACGGATATCCTGCTTATTCATTCCACATGCTCTAAGCGGGCTTTTGATTCCAAGCTCAGCAACTGCCTGAAGACCTGGACGATAGTCTCCATTGTCATCCAGATTTGAGCCTTCCACAATAGCTTCCAAATTTTCTTTTTCTGCAATTTGCCCGATTTTTTCGAACAGCTCTCTTTTACACAGATAACAACGATTTTTTGGATTCTGGCAGAAACCTTCTATCTGCAATTCTTCTGATTCCACCACGATATGGCGGATACCTTCTTTTCTGCAAAATGCCTTTGCTTCTTCCAGTTCTCTTTTCGGAAAAGAACAGGACATTGCTGTCACGGCGATGCATTTGTCCCCCAATTCTTCAAAAGCTATTTTCAGTAGAAAGGTGGAATCCACACCACTCGAAAAAGCAACCGCCACACTTCCGAGTTCACGAACATATTTCCTCAAAATTCTTATTTTCTCATACTGTCGCTCTGACGGAGACGGGATATCCATAAAACCAGTATCTTTCATCATTCATTCCACTCCCATTCTATATTTTTTATCGTCTGCCATAATCATTCAGAAATTATATTCTAAGAATAGTATAACATTTAATTTATAAAGAAAACCAATATAAAAAAGCAGCTGCCTGTTATAGGCAAAAGCTATTACAAGCCCGGAACTTCATCGTTCACTCCTGTAAAATCAACGAACCTGCCGGGATGTGGTTATCAACCATTAGAAGATGGAGCTTTTCTTCTCCTTCTTCCTCATGGATTACTGATAATAGCATACCACAAGATTCAATACCCATCATTGCTCTTGGCGGCAGGTTTGTGATCGCGATCAGCGTCTTTCCAACCAGTTCTTCCGGCTCGTAGTATACTTGAATACCGCTTAAGATCGTGCGGTCTTCGCCTGTTCCGTCATCCAGTGTGAACGGAAGAAGCTTCTTGCTCTTTGGAATCGCCACACACTCTTTTCCCTTTACAGCTCTGAAGTCAGGCTACTGGTGCAGCAGTCGGAGCTGCTGCCTGAGCCGCATTATTGGCCTCGTTCTTTGCAGCACCCTGTGTCTTCATTGGCGGGAGCATAGTGAATATTGCAAAGTATAATAAAAGTAGATTTTTCCCCTAAGAAAGCCCTCCTGTCAGTTTGTACCTGACAGAAGGGACTGTTGTAAAGGTGATAAGCACACTTATATGAATTTATTTCGCTCTTTTCTTCTTGCCGTAAACAGTTGTTCCGATTACGCCTGCTCCGCTCACAAAGAGAAGTGCAATCCACAATGCCATATGGCTGTTATCTCCCGTCTGAGGAGTCTCCGTATCGTTGTTCAGCGTATCGCTATTGGCTGCCTGTTTCGCCTGAACGGACAGCACAGCAGAATCGGAGGTGACGCTGTATCCGAGCTGATCTGTTATCACGCAGCGCACGGTCAGTCCGTTCTGTTCAAGCTGAACCGATTCGATGCTATAGGTATCCTTATCAGCACCCGGGATGTCCGTCCATTGATCAGTACCGGTCATACTCTGCCAACGGTAGCTGTATGGCTTTTCGCCTCCAACCGCCGCCACGGAGAATATTGCATTCTTACCCTCGGTCGCAGTGATGCTTGCGGGTTGTTCGACAATGCAAAGCTGTACGGAAAGCAGAAAGCAACAGATGCACATTGTTATCTAACTCTTCAAAGTCTTCATAATCCGCATTGCCCACATACAAATCCAATTCCGGCAGAGCCCTGCCGTTCGACAGCGTCTGCAGAGGAATATCCACGGAATAACCAAAGTCATCGCCCAAAGGGTTGCGGAACGTATGGCTGTACAGAGTTTCGTCATTATACGAGGCGGTCAGAATCGGCGTAATGTCCGAATATTTATTTCTGCTTCGATTTCGAACGGTTATGTGCACATAGTCCTCACCGCTGCGTCGGAGAAGCTGTGCGCTGAGCATCAGGTCGTGAGCATCTGTGTCAATTTCCTTGACTGCCTCGCTTCCGAGGCGCTCTGTAAGCGCGCTTTGCGCCGTGCTTACGGGCTGAGGCTCGCCGATAAGAAGAAGCTCCTCTTCTGTTTGTATGCTGCTGAGAGCAGACTCTCCCGTAACAGAAACGATCCGAGCAACGAGTGTTTTTCCGCCCTTCCAATCGGCAGGTATCTGTATCTTGGTTTGATAGCTGTGGGTATCGCCCGGCATCAGCAGGTCGGTGCGAACGCCGCGTTCTGTGCTGTCTGCGGCGGTGGAAGTGGTGATGATCCAGCTGTCATGATTCAGCGTGTCGTACATACCACTGATCCGGCGCAGGGCATCTATAATCATCCCAATCCTCTTTTTATATTATGAACTACATCTTAATTCCACAGTATTCCCAGGTCAATGTATCGAGCAGAAGAAATTCTTCTGTTCCAATCGGTTTTCCATCTCTGTAAGTCGAAAACACATCTGTACTGATCAGATTTCCCTCTCTCGCAATCTCGTCCATAGGCGTATGTCCCACTACCTGCAGCAACTTACGTGGCTTATATAATCTCATTTTTGAATGCTGTGGTCTCAGCCAGATCGGTGATGCATCATTCCACATCTCCATTCTTCCAAGCTGATTGATTGCCTCTAACACAGCATCAACATCATTATATTTTGCACGTGGGACGTACTCCTCTACGAAAAAATTCAACACTCCTCCATGAGAAAAAAGAACATTATCAATTCTCTGGACGTATTTAATCGGATTGTCCTCCGGAACAGCTTCCCTTAAGTCCAACAATTTTCTTTGTACGGTCATGGAAGCCATAGAACTGTATCCACTTTCCAGACAATGCCACAGGTAACTCAAATCGTGATTTCCATAGCACCAGGCTGTATCCGGAAATGCTTTTGCAAACCGGATAGCCTCATCGTAGGTTTCCTCATAGAGCGCAATATCATATTGCTTATCCCAATCATCAGGGATATCCATCAGACAAACAGCTCTATCCGCAATTTTCTGACGCATAAGAGCTGCCGCCTGTTTAAACATCTGTGGTTTAAGATGAACATCAGAAATTACTAATACCTTCATATCATCATAACCTCATCTAATATTTTGCCGGAAACAGCTCCTAACCCCCTTCCCTTGAATTGCGCTTGGTGCGAATCTCCGGCTTTTTGTTCTTGTCTAACACAAATACCATATCAGAAGTCCGCTCAATGTATCCGATATCCTTCTTCCAACTGATACCGCATTTGCAATGTCTTAATCCAATAAACTGCTGTTTCATAGCGCCGCCACAGACAGGACATCGTTTTGCTTTCGATCTCATCGCCTCTTTTTAGTAGAGCTTTGCGCCTGCAGGAATCTCATCACTTACCATAATCAGGTTGAGCTTCTCTTCGCCATTTATCTGATGTACAGCTGATCTGTCTGTACCGGTACAATCATCAAGAACAAAATGCAGAAACTTCTTACTCTTCTTAACAGCACTGTACTCTTTTACCTTCACAACACGAAAATCAGACTTGCTAAATGTATCAAAATCAACATACTCATCGAAAAGAGGCTCAATCTCTACAGCAGGTGCTGCAGCTTCTGCTACCTCCTCAACAACTTCCTCTGTAACTACATTTTCATTAAAATCACACATGGTAGGGATCTTCTTTCTCACTATATTCTATCACAAATGAACTGTTTCCTCGATGATTATATAAACCGTTTTGTAACTTCCAACAGTTTGATTATCCATTACATTCTTTTATCCTGCGATAAATCCGCAGATATTTCTAATCTCTCTCTGAAGTAATGCATCTTGGCTTCGCAGGGCATATCTTTATATTCCGGATCCTTGAATAACATGTTACAATCATTTTTTTCTATTCGTATTTCTTGATGGTAGAGCTTCTTAATTGGAGCCGCCTGATGCCGAATCTCTTCCATCGCAAAAAAAAGGCCTGTGGGCATCTCTGATATCACTCCATGATATCCTGATGCTCCACAGGTCATCTATGATCTGTCTTTCTTATATCTGTCTTTCTTATATCTGTCTTTCTTATCCAATTACATCGACATTCATCTTAGTACAGCTTTGCACCTGCCGGGATGTGGTTATCAACCATCAGAAGATGGAGTTTTTCTTCTCCTTCTTCCTCATGGATTGCTGATAATAACATACCACAAGATTCAATACCCATCATTGCTCTTGGCGGCAGGTTTGTGATCGCGATCAGCGTCTTTCCAACCAGTTCTTCCGGCTCGTAGTATGCGTGAATACCGCTTAAGATCGTGCGGTCTTCGCCTGTTCCGTCATCCAGTGTAAACTGAAGAAGCTTCTTGCTCTTTGGAACTGCCACACACTCTTTTACCTTTACAGCTCTGAAGTCAGACTTGCTGAATGTTTCAAAATCTACTGCTTCTTCAAACAGTGGCTCGATCTGAACTTTGCTGAAATCAATTACTTCCTCTGCTACTGGTGCAGCAGTCGGAGCTGCTGCCTGAGCCGCATTATTGGCCTCGTTCTTTGCAGCACCCTGTGTCTTCATCGTCGGGACGATTTAGGACATCGTTTCAATTCTTGCTATAACCCAACATAGTTCAAAATAAGTCGCAAATCAGATTTTTTCAAAATCCTACTTTACTTTATTTTCGATTAGTTTCGTGGGGGCTTTGTGTAAAAATTGATGTAAATGATGTAAATGCTCTAATCCGCCAACTATGAAGTCCGTATCATTATAATCTGTTAAACTGATACCTTATTATACTCATTTTTGAAGTAGGAGTCAAGACCTTCAAACTCGGACTTCCTCAGCTCCTTAGTTACATCGGTATAGATGTTAAGCGTAGTTGAAATATCCTTATGACCGAGCGTGTCCTGAATGACCTTAACATTTACCCCCGCTTCGCACATTCTTGTTGTGAAAGTGTGCCTTAAAGAATGACAGCTAAAATGTGGGAGCAATACTTCTGCGTTTTCATCTTTCAATAACTGCTCGTCGTTGCAGTCACGAATAATGCGGCGGATTGCTTTGTTCAGGGTTGCCTGATGTTGCGGCTGACCAAAACGGTTGATGAAGATAAAATCGGTATATCCATCGACAGTCGCTTCGCAGTGAAGGTCGAGCAGTTCCTGCCTTTCCTTTTCCATTAAGAATGCTTCTTTGACGAAACCGAGCATAGGCACTTTTCTTCTTCCTGCCGGAGTTTTTGTCGTATTAACATTGAAGTAACAGCCACGCTTACTGCCCTCGGTACGGTGGTCATAGTAAACCAGCGTGTGGTTCACATCAATGATACCTTCTTCCAAATCAATATCGCACCATCTTAACCCTGTAACCTCTCCAACACGAAGCCCCGTACCAATCATAACTGCAAACACCGGATACCAATACTTTGATGTCGGAGAGTTTTTCAGATAGTCAAGAAACAACTCTTGCTCCGGCTTTGTTAAGGCTCTACGCTTCTCGGTCTGAAAACAATGGGACTGTTTCAACTCTTTAAGCACATTGTTTGACGGGTTATTCCTGATGTAGTCATCATCGACCGCCATATCCAAAATCTGATGGAGAACCGTATGAATATTATCAATGGTTGCCGGCTTCAGATGGCGTTCGTCTGCAAGGTAATTATAGAACCTCTTTATATCTGTTTTTCTCAGAGAAGATACAGTCTTTGAGCCTATCTGATGACGGACAAAGGTCTCATACATATACTTGTAGTTTTCAAAGGTGTTGTTTTTCAGTCCTCGCTTCAAATCCTTCCAAAGCTCATATATGTCATTGACCGTTGTGTAACGAGCTTCTGCCTTAATGCCATCGCTCTTGTCTTTTGCGATTTGTTCCTCTTTGTATCGCAGTTCATCAAGTGTCTTGGCATACACATAACGCCTTTTGTGGTTGGCGTCCGTCCAACTGAAATGGTATGTACCATCGGCTCTCTGTGATTCGCCTGTACGAAGCACTACTCTTGATTTGTCTTTTCTTTTTGTTCTTGGCATAATTTTTCCTCCCTTAAATGCGAAATTGCTTATCAAGATAATCAATAAATTTGTCTCGGATTACACAGACCTGAACACCGTTAGTGACAGCAAAGGGACAATCACCCTTCATTATGATTTGCCTGATTTTTGTCCTACCTATACCGGTGTACTCGGCTGCTTCCTCAACAGTTAGAACATTCTTCTCCCAAAAGGGAGCTTTTTCTTTACGCTTTTCGAGTAAGGCTCTGTAAGCTAAAACACCGTTGTCCATAAGCCCTCCTTCCTATATTGAGTACATTTTCTCAATGTACTCATCAAAAACTCGTCTCTTAATCATTCGTCTGTTTCCTACCCACAGCACGAACGGACATTTTTCTTGGCTTGTCATCTCATAAAGTTTGTCTCTGCCTATGCCTGTGTAAGCGGTCGCTTCATCAATCGTAAGGTAAGGCTTAACCCAAACCGGCACGGTTTCCACCCGATTGCCTGAATTATTCAATTCAGTCTGCTTATTTCCCATAACACCACCTCCGTCAGAGGGAATACTGCGATGACAGGTATTCCTCAAATTGTTTTCTTTTAATCAATCGCTTTGCTCCGTTCCAAAGAACGAAAGGACAATCTTCGCTATTCGATAGTTCTTTTATCTTTGATGTGCCAATGCCCGAATATTCCGAAGCTTCTTCAACCGTAAGATTCATTTTCTTCCAAATTGGGACACTCGGCATATTGGATTTAAGCTGTTTGTCAGACATACGCTGCAACCTCCTTCCTTTGGTGATTACAGCATACTCAAAAGTCTGCGGTAAGCCAATTATGCGAATCGGCTCATCGCAGACTTGACTTTTTTCTTAAATCGAGTATTGCCTTTCGATATATTCGTCAAAGACTTTCCTTTTAATCATTCTTCTGCTACCAATCCAAAGAACAAAAGGACAATCCTGACTTTCCGTCATTTCATAGAGTTTTCCCATTCCAATACCGGAATAAGCTGCCGCCTCCTCAATAGACAGGTTTGGTTTACACCAAAGAGGAATATCGTAACGCTTCTTCTTTTCACTGCTATTTGACATTCCTGCACCCCTTTCCTTTGACCGAGGTGCGTTTGTCATAAACGATATAATCCCAACCGCTGTTATTACACTTATCGCAGTTGTCTTTGCTTTTAGCAAAAGGGTCAAGACGCCTGACAATATAATTTGGGTCGTGGATATAGTCGCTCAGGCACTTGGGACATAAGCAGCGAACATCTCCGTTTCTGTCTGTGTTGTAAATCCATAAACCGAAAGTCTTTTTAAGAGCTGCGTTAATTTGCTTCCAAAGCCTTTCGTCGTTTACCGAACCAATGTAGTCTGTCAGTTCGTCCTTATTGACGGTCTGTATCTGTTCAAGAAGAACCATCGACGGTTTCTTCAGACCGAAGTCCTCCCCCAAAATGATGTGTGAAGGAAGATACTTCTTTTTCATCACAGCCGTAACAGCCGCAACAATAATTGTCGGAGCATTGGCATTAAAATTGTCTGCCTGAATTACCATTACAGGTCTCTCTCCCGACTGGACAGACCCCTCTCTTTTTCCAAAATCGTAGTAGAATAAATCTCCACGCTGAATTTCTTTTCTCTGCATATATGTATAACCTCTCTATTCATTTAGTGTTGAAAGTGCATTTCGTATCCGGATTTGAAATAACCCCTTCACTCATTTGGACAAAGGGGGTCAAAATGCACACCCAAAATCAGAGGTTTTCATAAAATTTCTTGAAATTTTTTCTTGCGGCAGCAATCGACTTATCTACAACGCTGTAATATACGCCTTCTTCCTTTGCGATTTTTCTTGAACTCATACCTAATAAAATCGCTTTAATCAGTCTTTCTCTCTGAACAGGTTTCAGCATTTCCAATACCTTTCTGACTTTCGCAATTTCTAACTGGCGGAGCTGTTCCTTTTCTTCCTCAATCCGTTCTTCCTCCGCTTGCTCAAACGGGTCAACAAACGGAGTAATCAGTTCCCGGTGGAATTGTTCAGAGATGTCATCTTCATACCCATACACATCGATTGTTCTTTTTGCTCGCTTTTCGTACTTATCGTTGTTTCTGTATGACTCGTCAATCACTTCGCCCTGAGCCATAGAAAGCAGAATGAACGGAGTGTACCGACGGATAACATCAGGGTATTTAACCCACAATTCTTCTTCCGCCAGTTCTGTTACAATCGCCCATTTCTCCGTGCCGGTGTAACCGTGGTATTCATACCGCAGATTGATGAGTTTGCAGTCGTTCGCAAATAATAATTCCTGTTGTTCTAATGTAAGTTTTGTCATTGTCGTAATCTCCTTAAATTTGAATTTTTGAATTTGGTTGAAATCAAAAATTCGGAGATTACGGATACTCGGCGATATATGCCAGCCACTTATATGTCACGGTCTTGCTCCTTTCGGGAGCGACAAAAAAGCCGGACACCAAGAACATTAGGATATTTCTATCCCTTAATTCTCAGCGTCCGGCAATTTGATGACTCAGGAGCTTTCGCTCAAGGACTCGTGGCTCGGTACATCTGCCCGATATTTAATTGTTCGCTCTGTTATTACTTCTTGTTAATCTGTACTTGACCGTTCCCTTGCGTAGGGATAGGTCAACCTCTACTACTCTGTGGCAGTTCGGACATTTCAGTTCAATCACGCCTGTTGTCATTGTTACCTTGTCAAAAATACGCCAGCCACAGTTTTTGCACCTTACGATTATCTTTTGTTCCAATGTTTTCACGGCTCGTTCACCTCCGGGTAAACAGATACCAAATCAAAAGGATTATCAAGATATTCCTTTTTCAAAAGTCCGAGCTGTTTCATTCGTATGGCAAGAGCCTTTTTGGAACACCCCAAAAAATCGGCAAGTGCGTCAAACCTTTTATATACGCCCGGAAAGTATATCTTATTCAGACACTCAATCTTTTCTCCGAGACTGAACAGATACATTCCCTGCTTTATAAGGTTTTCGGGAAGAAGGATAGCTGCTCCAAGCGTATTTGCCTGCCATTCCTCCCAATCGGATATAGGCTTATTCCTCTCGGAATTTGCCTTGTAATAATGTACTCCGGCAGATTTCTGTGTCACGCCGTAATCATTGGGGAACAACATCTTAAATATCTGATGGCTGCCCTCGTGCATTAAGGTGAAATTCTTTCTGCCTTTCAGCTTGCTGTCAAAGTTCAAGTCCTTTTCCACAAGAACGGTTTTCCCGTCCAAAAAGAAAAAGGCTTCGTTATCATCATCTTCAAATACCTGAACACCCATTTCCGTAAATGAGGTCATTCCGAGAATGCTACCGTCATAGGATAGGTGCTGGTATTCGACATTCAAACCGAGAACCTTCTCCAAGAGAAGCTCCGGGTCAATTCTGTATATTTGTGTGTTACGGACATCGGGAAGTGCCATATATGCCTGAACATATTTGTCGGCAATCGCTTCGATGTCAAATCTCGATAAATGTTTCAAGTTACAAAACCTCCTACCATCAGGATTTTGCTTCTACAAACCACTTTCCGTTTTCTTCGTCGAACAGAAATGTGGGCTTGCCGCAAATCTGTACCGTGTAGCGGATACCGGTTCCTCCGACTTTGGTGGAAGCTGCACGGCATTTCTGAATTACACGGTCTATCTCATATTTTTCATCATTCTCAAACTTGATGAAATTCGGACGAGCCGTCCCATCAGGTCTGTGTGTTACATTTACTTCAACATAAACTTTTCTTCTATCGGATTCCATTTTTATACCTCGTAATTTCTCAAAGTCAAAACTAATCTTCCCAAGTGCTTGTATCCGTCGATGTTCTTATCCGACACCCTGTACTTGGGTCGGTCATCTCCGGCAGTATTGATGTAACAGGAAAGCCTTCCTTTCTTAAAGCGTTTTTTTCGGTCAAAGAACAGGAACATTCCCTCATATATACCGTAGTCGGTAAAATGGTTTCCGCCGTCCGCACGGAAGATAACAATATCTTCGCTGCACCCCTGCAAAAAGCAGTCGGGCATCGTAACATAAGCCGTAACCTCTTTTTCGTCAATCACAATAAGCCCTCCTTAACCGACCATACCTGTCGGCATAGTGATTTCAGCTTTTTTCGGTGGTAGCCGCAGGTTCTGACACAGAACCCCATTCCTTATGCTGTCCTTTCCGAAACGCCGTCTGATTTCTTCAACACACTTTTCCATTCGCTCCAATTTGTCCTGCTTTGCGGCGTCCATAAACATATCTATTTGACGGGGCGTGTCTTGTGGAATAAGATTTATGGCTTGTACTGTCACAGAACGGATAGGGTTGTTCCACCCATATCTTTTTTCAAACAACTGAAAAGCGGTCTTTGCAATAATCATCGGAGACTGTGTAGGAAGTGCAATCTTCGTCTGCCATTGCCTTGTATTGAGTGTGTTGTCTCTAATATGTATTGCGACACCTTCTGCACTTAGTCCGTGAACACGGAGCTTGTGTCCGATGTCTTGGGTTAATTCGAGAAACACGGGCCACACCTGCTCGTTTTCTTCCAAATCTGCTACTGTGGTAATTCCGTGTCCTACACTCTTTATTGGCGAAACAAAGTCTGCATTATGGACAAGGGAGTGGTCATTACCGTTTGCATACTGCCATAGAGCAATACCGTTTTTTCCGAGCCGCCTTTTCAAGAAGTCGGGATTGGTATTTGCCAAATCTCCAATGGTTCGTATGCAGTAGCTATCTAATACACGCTGCGTTGCTCGACCTACACCGAGCAAGTCCGCTGCGGGGAGTCCCCATATCTTATCTCTAAAGGTGTCTTTCTCAATTACTGTAATAGCATCAGGCTTTTTCATATCTGAGCCTAACTTAGCGAAGATCTTATTAAAAGATACACCGACAGAGATAGTCAAGCCAAGTTCAAACTTGATTATTTCTTTAATCTTGTTTGCAACCCTTTCAGGAGAGCCGTATAGCTTTTCTGTGCCGCTTATATCAAGCCAACACTCATCCATACCATACGGTTCTACTTGGTCTGTGAAGCGGCTGTATACGCTTCTTGCAAGTTTTGAATATTTTATATATTCTTCATAATGAGGTGGAACGATTACCAAGTCTTTGCATTTCTGCTTTGCTTGCCATACGGCATCGCCCGTTGCAACACCAAAGGCTTTAGCCGCATAATTTTTTGCAAGTACAATTCCGTGTCGTTCCTCTACCGAGCCACATACTGCTACGGGATATTTCTTCAAAGTAGGATCAAGCATACACTCAACGCTTGCATAAAAGTTGTTCATATCACAATGCAGTATAGAACGGCTCAATTTTTTTCACCTCAATTCTTGAATTTTTTGCAAAACCCCTTGACGAACTCTAATTCGTGGTGTATTATATAAGCACGAACTTAAATTCGTGTTGTGGGTAAATTATAGCACGAACATAAATTCGTGTCAATAGGTTTTCACGAATTAAAGTTCGTGTTCAAGAAAATGTTAAAAATATAGCCGAAGGGGTATGATTATGAAATTCAATGAAAGACTGAAGAAGTTTAGAGAAGATAAAAGTCTTACTCAGGTGCAGCTTTCTGATCTTACCGGAATTTCTGCTCGTATGATTCAAAAATACGAAGCAGGTACAGCTCGCCCTCGTTTAGATGCTGCGGAGAAGATTGCAAAAGCTCTCAATATTACAACCGATGAATTGCTCGGAAATGCTGATATGCTCGTTGCTCAAGCTGCCGAAAAGTACGGCGCAAGAGGTGCGAAGCAAGCCAAGCAACTGACCGAAGAAGTGACCGGACTGTTTGCAGGTGGCGATATGGCAGAAGAAGATATGGACTTAATGATGAAAGCCATTCAGGATGCCTATTGGATTGCAAAGCAGAATAACAAGAAATTCACTCCTAAAAAACACCGTCCTGAATAAGTCCGTTTTTTGGGACATTACTTATGTTAGACTTATAATATTGATGTTGTCAATATTACTTTACACTTTTTTCTCAAGGATATTCGACCTATGCTGCCTCCTGCAATGAAGCATAGTATTGCTGTCTCTTAATCATAGGAGGTAAACCTCCATTAGCAGAACAGATTCTCCTATTGTTCCAATAACTGATGAAGTATCTCCAGATAAGTGTTTTTAATTGTTCTACTGTCATTGTAGTAGTGTTGTAGCGTCCATAGAATAATTCCTCTTTAAATCTTGCCCACATGCTTTCGCATCTGGCATTGTCATGACATCGGCCTCCTGCACTGTTCATGCTTTGCAGAATGCCATATTTATTGATTGCTTTACGGTATAATTCGCTTGTGTACTGTGTTCCTCTGTCGCTGTGAAGGATTGCACCACGAAGTGCCGGATATGCTTTAGCAGCATTTTCAAGTGTCTGCTCGCATAGGGTTGCTTTCATGTTTGTATCCATGGCTAACCCCAATACTGCTAGATCATAACAGTCAAAGATGGCAGAAACATAGAGTTTTCCATCAGCGGCTTTTATTTCTGTCATATCAGTTACACATTTTTCAAGCGGTTTTTCTGCTGTAAAGTCGCGTTTTATTAAATCATCTGATTTACGGGCTTTTTTGTCCGCTTTGGTAATGCCGTTTGGCTTGCGTTTTGGTTTATGATTAAGACCAATTTCTTCCATGACACGATAAACAGTTCTCTCGCTTGGAATATGAACTCCATCGGGCTGTTTAAGCTGTAATGCCTGATACATACGGATTCTTCCATAAGTATCATTGCATTCATCTTCGTTGCAGATATCCAGCATAGCATCTGCTAGTGACTGATATTTCCATTGGGCAGCCTTTGTTTTCAGATAATTATTGAATGCCTGCCTGGAAACTTTGAGTGCCTTACAATAGAAAGAAATTTTGCCCTTAATCCTGCCGTCATCCGTTTTGAGTGCAATAAACATTAGTCTCTGTTTTTTGCAGACTTCCGACGGCTGGCTGCGAAAAAAGCACTAGCTTCTTCAAGAAACTCGTTTTCTTCCTTTAAACGACGAATTTCTTTATCCTGTTCCTTAACACGCTTTCTAAGCTCGATAAGTTCATCGTTAAGGGATAATGCTGCCTTAGGTGAATGGACAGCTTCATTTGCGCTGAGTCGCCCTTCTTTGAAGGCTTTTATCCAACAGTAAATAGTTCCATCAGGAACACCTAATTCTTTCGCTGCTTTATGCCCACCTATTTCCTGAGCAAGCTTTACAGCCTGTGCTTTAAATTCGTTGTCATAAGATTTTTGTGTACGTTTTGCTGACATAATAATTCACTCCTTATTCTCTACTGATTATATATCAAAATCCTTGAGAATAGGGTGTCAACTTAATTTATACAACATCATATAAAGGTGTATGAAAGGGGTGAGAACCAATGTATGTTTGCACTTCCGAGATTGTCAAAAAGGCAAATAAGATAGTTGACCTTTGCGGTACTCGTGATCCTCATAGGATTGCAAGAGAACTCGGCGTTGAAATCTTATATTATCCTTTTAACCGACAACGTGGAGCGTATAAGGTCATAATGCGAAACCGCTTTATGTTCATCAAAGATAATCTGCATCCGGTGATGGAGAAGATTGTTCTCTTACACGAACTCGGACACGATTCGTTGCATAGAGAAGAAGCCACCCAAGTCGGCGGCTTCAAGGAATTTAATATTTTCGATATGCGGGATAACAGAATGGAGTTTGAAGCAAATGTCTTTGCTTCTCAAATAGCTCTACCTGACGATGACTGATTATTCCGGGTCTCCGGCCCACCCATGCCGCAGTTTAGCGCAGTCAGACCGCGCATCAGCCCATTTGATACAATCCGCGTTTCGGCACATGCCGATCGCAGATCAGTCCATTTATTAACTCTTA
>NZ_JAFBIZ010000073.1 GCF_021531995.1 Faecalicatena contorta | reverse complement strand
CTTTCTTGGATGTATGGTTTATAGTTTCTCGTCAACTCTATTATACCATATCCGGTGAGGGGTTATTTGTTTTTTGTAGTTAAAAAATGCCGTATTTATGCGGCTTGTGGCGTTTCGCAAACGCCTAAGTATTGTATCTGAGGGAGGGAGAATAATGAATGCGATTATCAGCACAGAAAATCTGACGAAATATTACGGAAAGAGCAGAGGAATCATAGATCTGAATCTGGAGGTAAAGGAAGGAGAGATCTTTGGTTTTATCGGACCGAACGGTGCAGGTAAGAGTACGACCATGCGTGTGCTTTTAGGACTGGTATCACCGACTTCCGGATCTGCAGAGATATTTGGAAAACAAGTGGGAAGGCAGCAGAAAGAGATCTTGTCCAGGATAGGATATCTTCCTTCAGAGGCAATGTTTTACAGCGGAATGCGTGTGGCTGAAGTGTTGAAGCTGTCTGCAAAGTTATATGGAAAAAACTGTGAACAGCGAAGAAAAGATCTGTGTGAGCGTTTTGCACTGGATGAGAAACGAAAAATCAGTGAGCTGTCGTTAGGAAACCGGAAAAAAATTGCAATCGTAAGTGCTTTTCAGCATGATCCGGAGCTGTTGATCCTGGACGAGCCGACCAGCGGACTGGATCCGTTGATGCAGAAAGAATTTTTTGATCTGGTAGAAGAATGTCATAAAAAAGGAAGCAGTGTCCTCCTGTCATCACACGTGCTGTCGGAAGTGCAGCAGCATTGCGGGAGGGCGGCAATCCTGCGGGAGGGCAGACTGATCGCATGCAGCAGTGTAGAACAGCTGGCCGGAAAGCAGTGCCGGAAAGTGGAGATAAAAACCAGAGATAAGATGCGTGAACTTGAGGGAATTCGAAGGATGGAAACGTCAGATCAGCGGGTGAGCTTTCTGTATGAAGGAGAAATGCCAAAACTGTTAAAAGTGTTGAATCAGATAGATGTTCAGGATCTGATCATATCAGAGCCTGAGCTGGAAGAAGTATTTCTTCATTATTATGAGAAGGGTGGTGTGCAGGCATGACAGTATTCAGACATGAGATGAAAAGGGGAAGACTTGCACTGATTATCTGGACGATCGGAATCGCATCTATGATCATTGTATGTATGGCATTATATCCGGAGATGAAAAAACAGATGACAGGGGTATCGGAAATGTTCTCCAATATGGGAGGTTTTACGGCTGCCTTTGGTATGGATCAGGTCAATTTTGGAGAAGTGATGGGATTCTACGCGGTGGAATGTGGGAATATTCTGGGACTTGGAGGAGCATTTTATGCAGCACTTCTGGGGATTACAGCACTTTCAAAAGAAGAAAAGGATCATACCGCAGAGTTCCTTCTGACTCATCCGATCAGTCGTCTTCAGATTGCCATAGAAAAATGGGGAGCATGTATGGTGCAGATTGTTCTGATGAACGGAATTGTTGTGGCGATATCTGTTGCAAGTTTTGCTGCCATCGGAGAAGAGATGGAAGGAAAAGCATTTTGGCTTCTGCATCTGGCTTTTCTGATGATGCAGCTCGAAGTAATGAGTGTGTGTTTTGGAATCTCTGCTTTTCTTAAGGGGAGTGCGATGGGAACCGGGATCGGAATTGCAACGATCCTGTATTTCCTGAACATTATCCGCAACATCAGTGACAAAGCAGAAGGCTTGAAATATGTAACACCATTTGCCTATGCAGATGCATCTGATATTGTGGCAGATGCAGCGGTAGATGAAAAATTGCTAATGATAGGAATTCTTTATGGAATTGTCGGCTTACTGGTGGCAATTCTGTATTATCGGAAGAAAGATATCAGTGTATAACATGCGTAAAGTTCTTTTTGGAGGGTACATCATGTACCTTCCTTTTTTTCTATAAAACTGACACAATTGTATGAAAAAACTGCCTATCGACGGAGAGAGGATTTTTGTAAAATTGTAGTATCAGACAGGGAAAAGAGTTACCTGAAGATAAGCGCTGTCATGGGAGGAGAACATATATGAAGATAGAAAGATGCTCTGTCGGGTCTGCAGAACTGGCATATCAGATCTTTGGAACCGGAAAAGTGGATGTGGTAATCGAGATGGGACTTGGAGCCTCCATGGCAGAATGGAGACAGATCGCAGGGCGATTGGCAGAATCACATACCATTCTGCTCTATGAAAGAGCTGGATATGGAACAAGCAGTGTGTCGTGTCTGGAACGGACGCCGGAAAATATTGCGACGGAATTGTATCAGCTTCTGAAGCAGGTTGAACATACAGAAACGATTACGATTCTCGCACATTCTCTGGGTGGATTGTATGCCTGGAAATTTGCAAAGCTGTATCCGAAGATGGTGGAAAAACTGGTGCTTCTGGATCCTCTTTCGCCGGAAGAATACCGGTTCCGTATGGAGTTGACAGAAGAAGAATTCAAAAAGAGTGGAGCAGATAAGACGCAAGGGCTTCAGATGAATCTGCGGCTTACCAGAAAGCATCTGGGATGGATGGTTCGAATGCTTATGCGAAAAGCACCGCCATTTTATTATTATAATGAATTTTTGAAAGAAGAAAGAAAAGAAATATTGACGATGATAAGCAGACCACAGACGTATGAGACTGCGTTGAAAGAATATGAAGCGGCGCATGATATGTTTCATCTGATGGGATTTCTGGATCGAAAAAACGCTCCAAAGATTCGAATCATTCTGATCACGCACGATTCCGACATTGCGAGAAAAGAGATCCGGGAATTTGGAGGGGCTTCAGAAGAACAGGCAGAAAAGATTGAAGTACTCTGGCAGGAACTGATGCATGCCTATCTGGATTGTGTATCAGACGGGGAATGGATACAGGCAAAGCACAGCAGTCATTATATTCATCTGACAGATATGGATCTGGTATGTAATATTTTGAGGAAAGATGTTGATATGGTGATTTGAAAATAATTATTCGGTACGACAGGTTCCTGTATCCAATACTATGGAAATGTGATACTATATTGGACAGAAGAATCAAAAAGATGGTATTGGAAAGGGGAGGTACATATGACAAGAGGAGAAGGCGCCTGTCTGGTCTGCGGAAAACCATTGGTTTATTTTGAACATGCAAAAGAGATGGAATGTAGTATGTGTCATGGGACTTTTGAAAGTTATGCTAGCTGTGAGGATGGGCATTTTGTATGTGACGAATGTCATGCGAAGCGTGGAATTGAAGTAATCATGAACGGCTGCCGAAAAAGTCAGTCAAAGAATCCGATTGAGATCATGCAGATGCTGATGATGGATCCATATATTTATATGCATGGACCGGAGCATCATGTTATGGTAGGAGCTGCACTTCTGACAGCATATCGTAATTGTGGCGGAGAGGTTGCATATGAGGATGCGCTGGAAGAGATGAAAAAGAGAGGATCCGAGTATCCGGGAGGCGCCTGTGGCATGTGGGGATGCTGTGGTGCGGCAGTGAGTGCAGGAATCTTTATGAGTATAATTACGAAGGCAAATCCACTTACCGGAACTTCCTGGAGATATTCGAATCAGATGACTTCAAGAGCACTGGGTGCGATCGCAAAGCTTGGCGGCCCAAGATGCTGCAAGAGGGATTCTTTTACGGCGGCAAAAGAGGCTGCTGCATTTGTACAGGAGAGTTTGGGGATCGATATGGAACTTCCGAAGAAGATACAATGTGATTTTTCACAAGAGAATCAGCAATGCCTGAAAAGGCATTGTCCATATTATAAAGGATAAAATAAGGGCTGGTTAAAGCCCTTATTTTTATCCTTTTTTTCGAGTTTCCTTGAATCAGATGCGGTCGCTTCGCCTGACGATTCCAAATCCGATGGAATATGGACCGGCATGTACTCCGATGGTTGCTCCGATGTGAAAGACCGGGATGTCCGGTACATCTGGATAGATTTCCCGCAGTTTTCCAAGTGTCAGTTTCTTAAAAGAATCCGCTTCTTTCACATCGTATCCGTATCCAATCAGGATTGTATAATCACCAGGAGTCATATGTGTTTCCTGCAGATAGTCTGTTAATAACTGTATCGTGCCATTGAGAGAATTTTTGCGTCCGCGCCTGATTCCGGAGGAATGAATCTCTCCGTTTTCCAGTGTGATCAGTGGTTTGACGTTTAATAAGGAGCCGGCAATACTGGTCACTTTACCGATCCGACCACCATGCTGAAGATATTCCAGACTTCCGACGGTAAACAGAATTCGACCGGTTGGAATCAGTGCTTTCATGGCAGTGACTGCATCAGTAAGAGTTTTTCCTGCATTTCGCAGTCGACATGCTTCCAGAACGAATGCACCCTGCATCAGTGTGCAGGCAAGAGAATCCAGAATCTCTACGTGAATGTCAGGATAATCTTCCAGAAGCATCTGTCTTGCAATCTGTGCAGACTGGATGGAAGAGCTTAATTTGCCGGAGATGCAGATACACAGGATATCCTGTCCTTTTCTGGCGGAATCCAGAAAAACCTGATAATAGTCTTCCGGAGATGGTGCTGCAGTCATGGGGAATCTTTGTGGATGATCGACCATCTGCTGGTAGAAGTCATCCAGTTTTAATTCAATTCCTTCTTTCTGGTAAGTTTCTCCGTCAAAAGACACCAGAAAATGAACAACACGAATCTGATTTTCTTCTGTCATTTGTTCCGGAAGATCGCAGGAACCATCACTTACAATATTGAATCTAAATTCCATAGCAAACACTCCTATCGTTTATCTCGAATCGTTATAGTTTTATTTTAGCACGATATTTATAAAAATAAAGACGGAGAAACAGGAAAAGTTAGTGCAGTCGTCTGTAAAAAGTGTTAAACTTGTAAGGAAAATTTGTCTAAAAAGTTTATCTGGAGTAGAAGTACATATGGATACGAGAGAATTATTGGAAAAAGTCAAAAGTGGGCAGATATCTGTCTCTGAAGCGGAAGGGTATCTGCGAAAGGAGCCATTTGAGGAACTGGGGTATGCGAAAATCGATACACACCGGAAGATTCGCAGCGGAGCAGCAGAAGTTGTGTTCTGCAATGGAAAGATGGATGAACATCTTCTTCATATTTTTGAAAAGATTGTGAAAGCTGAGGGAGAAGTTATGGGGACGCGTGCTTCCATAGAACAGTATGAGTTTTTGAAAGCATATTTCCCCCAGATCGAGTACGATCCGGTTTCAAGAATTGTAAAAATAGAAAAAAAAGAAAAAGAAAAAATCGGCAGTATCGTAGTCTGCAGTGCGGGAACAGCAGATATTCCCGTTGCAGAAGAAGCGGCTCAGACGGCAGAATATCTTGGTAATTCTGTAAAGAGAGCGTATGATGTAGGGGTCAGTGGAATACATCGTCTGCTTTCGCAGATGGATCTCATACAATCTGCCAATTGCATCGTAGCAGTGGCAGGTATGGAAGGAGCGCTTGCAAGTGTTGTGGCAGGACTGGTGGACAAGCCGGTCATTGCAGTTCCGACGTCTGTGGGATATGGAGCAAATCTGAAGGGGATATCTGCGCTTCTGACGATGCTTAATTCCTGTGCCAATGGAATTGCAGTTGTAAATATTGATAATGGATATGGAGCGGGGTATATGGCTTCACAGATTAATCGACTGGGAGTGAAAAAACATGAAGAAGAAAAATAAGTTGTATCTGGAATGCTATTCCGGAATCAGTGGAGATATGGTGGTGGCTGCACTTCTGGATCTCGGAGCAGATGAAGAAGTACTGAAGCGTGTACTGGATTCTGTTCCGGTATCGGGATTTCGTGTGGAGATCAGCCGCGTGAAAAAGGCCGGACTTGATGTCTGTGATTTTCAGGTAATTCTGGATGAGGACCATGAGAATCATGATCATGACATGGAATATCTTTTCGGGCAGGAAGACCATGAGCACCATCATGAGCATGAGCACCATCATGAGCATGAGCATCATCACGAGGAGCATGAGCATCATCACGAGGAGCATGAGCATCATCACGAGGAACATGGGCATCATCATGAACATGAGCATCGGGGGCTTCGGGAGGTCATGGAGATCATAGAACAGACGGAGATGACTTCTCATGCAAAAGAGATTGCGGTCAGAATCTTTACGATACTGGCAGAAGCAGAAGCAAAAGCTCATGGAACGACCCTGGAACAGGTTCATTTTCATGAGGTGGGAGCAGTAGATTCAATTGTAGATATCATAGCGGCAGCAGTATGTCTGGATCAGCTTTGTGTCACAGAGACGGTGATTCCGGTATTATATGAAGGTTGCGGACAGATCCGTTGTCAGCATGGAATGCTTCCGGTTCCGGTTCCGGCGGTTATGAATATTGTGCAGAAACACGGCCTGATTCTGCATACGACAAATCGTCGGGGAGAACTGGTAACGCCTACCGGAGCTGCGATTGCGGCAGCAATCTGTACATCCGATCATCTTCCGGAGCAGTTTCGAATTATTAAAACCGGTATGGGAGCCGGAAAGAGAGCATATGAGGTTCCGAGCATCCTTCGGGCAATGCTGATCGAGGAATCAGAGAATCTGGCGGAAAAAGATATTATCTGGAAACTGGAGACCAATATTGATGACTGCAGCGGAGAATGCCTTGGGTATGTGATGGATTGTCTGATGAAGGCCGGTGCAAGAGATGTGCATTTTACTCCGGTATATATGAAGAAGAATCGTCCGGCATATCAGCTGAATGTTCTGTGCAAAGAGGCGCAGATCAAAACCATGGAGAAGATTCTTTTCCGTGAAACAACGACGATCGGAATCAGAAGAGTCCGCATGGATCGTACCATACTGAAACGTGAGAGCAGGGAAATTGAGACGTTCTGTGGAAAAGCATATGTAAAAGTGTGTGAATCTGACGGAGAGACACGTGTCTATCCGGAATATCAGAGTGTATCAGAGCTTGCGGAAAAAAGTGGAAAATCATATTCTGAGATGTATCATCTGATTCAGGAGGAAAGCCATGGACAAATATGAAGATAAATGTAAAAAGTTATGGGAAGTGTTAGAACAGTATGCAAGAGAAAATAATATGGTGGCTTTTTCGGGAGGAGTTGACAGTTCCCTTTTGTTATGGCTGCTCTGCAGAAAAAGTAAAGAATATGGAACAGAAGTATATGCCGTGACACTTCACACCACTCTTCATCCGGCGGCAGAGCTGGATATTACCAGAGCGGCTGCAAAAGAAGCCGGCGCTCATCATAAAATTATATATGTAGATGAACTAAAGAAAGCCGGAATTGAAGATAATCCTAAGGATCGTTGTTACCGCTGTAAAAAATATATGTTTACCAGAGTCCTGGAAGAAGCTGAAAAACTGGGAATCCGCACTATCATTGAAGGAACAAATCTGGATGATACACAGGAATACCGCCCGGGAATTCAGGCACTAAAAGAGATTGGAATAAAAAGTCCTCTTATAGAGGCGGGATTTACCAAAGCCGATGTCAGAAAACTGGCAAAGCAACTTGGCATATCAACGGCAGAAAAACCTTCCACACCATGTCTTGCGACTCGTTTTCCATACGATACACATCTGACATATGAAGAAATGAAGAAAGTGGATGTTATGGAAGAGAATATTCGTGCGATGGGATTTTATAATGTCAGAACGAGAGTTCATGGCAATCTGGTAAGAATAGAAGTTGATAAGAAAGATATTCCAATGCTTCTGGAGCGAAGTGAAGAAGTAGTGAAGCAGGTGAAAGAAGAGGGCTATGTATATGTGACGATTGATCTGGAGGGATTCCGTTCCGGCAGTCAGGATGTACTGCTCCATGATCTGCAGCAGAAAGGATAGAAGATGTATACGATAGGAACACACATGTCAATTGCAAAGGGACTGGCAAAAACGGCTGAGAATGTGGTGGCGATGGAAGCAAATACCATGCAGATCTTCAGCAGGAATCCCAGAGGATCTACTTATAAAGACTATACGGAGCAGGAGATTAACAGGTTCCAGAAGATCCGAAGAGAGCATGAATTCGGCCCCCTGCTTGCACATGCGCCTTATACAATGAACCTTGCAAGTGAGAAGGAGAAGGTTTATGAGTTTGCGTGCATGGTGATCCGGGAGGACATTGCCAGAATGGATGCATTGGAGATTGAAAATATGGTTTTTCATCCAGGCAGTCATACCGGCATCGGAACAGAAGCAGGTATCCGCAATATTATTGCAGGCCTGGATCAGGCAATTACAGGGAGTGAATCGATTACGGTACTTCTGGAGACTATGAGTGGGAAGGGAACCGAGATCGGAGCAAGATTTGAAGAGCTAAGGGCAATCCGGGACGGGGTCAGACATCCGGAGAGAATCGGTATCTGCCTGGATACCTGCCATGTTTTTGCGGCAGGATATGACATTGTACATGATCTGGACGGGGTAATCCGGGAGTTTGATCGTGTTCTGGGATTAAAACATCTTCGGGCCATTCACTTAAATGACAGCCTGGAAGATTATGGATCCCACAAAGATCGTCATGCAGTAATCGGAGGCGGAAAGATCGGACTGGAGGTTTTGCTCAAGGTGATGAAGCACCCGGCACTTTCAGAACTTCCATTTTATCTGGAGACGCCTCTGGATGATGCGGGACACAGACAGGAGATACAGATGCTGAAGCATCAGTTGATTGCATGAGAGTAATATAGAACAGATATCTGAGTGTACAGGAGGAAATAGTATGAAGATAACCAGTATCAGAGATTGCTATACACTGAATAACGGAGTACAGATACCGTGTGTGGCTTATGGAACCTATAAAGCCGCGGACGGAAAGAGTGCAGATATTATCCGGATGGCGATTGAATCCGGTTACCGGTATTTTGATACAGCATCATTTTACGGAACGGAAGAATATCTTGCGCAGGCTATAGAACAAAGCAGGATTCCAAGAAATGAGTTTTTTCTTGCATCAAAGCTCTGGAAAGAGGAGATGGGATATGAGGAGACGAAAAAAGCATTCGAGGGAACACTTGAAAGACTGCAGACAGACTATCTGGATCTCTACCTGATTCACTGGCCGCTGCCTACGCCGGATTATGATGAATGGAAGTCTCTGGATGTGGAGACCTGGAGGGCAATGGAAGAATTATATGAGGAGGGAAGAATCCGCGCAATCGGACTTAGTAATTTCCTTCCCCATCATATAGAAAATATCAGAAACCATTGCAGGATTCAGCCGATGGTGGATCAGTTGGAGTTTCATCCGGGTTATACACAGGAGGCAGCAGTTCGTTATTGCCAGGAACATCATATTCTGGTACAGGCATGGAGCCCGATCGGACGAAAAAGAGTGCTGGAAGAGCCATTGATAAAAAGACTTTCTGAAAAATATGAAGTTTCTCCGGCACAGATCTGTCTCCGATATGCGGTGCAAAGGAATATTGTTCCTCTGCCAAAATCCTCTGTGATGGAAAGAATGAAAGAAAATCAGGATATTTTCTCATTTGAGATCTCGATGGAAGATATGTATCGTCTGGATACCATGCCGCAGGCGGGATGGTCAGGAGAACATCCCGACAGAGAAAGAGTCCGTTTCTGACAGGGGAACAGTGATGGAAAAAAGCAGAATTATAAAACCGATTGCGCATATTCGTACGGATTTTCCGACCAAGTTTGGGATTCCGAGACAGAGTGGGCTCGCGAATACGAAAGGAAAGATTGTATTTGAACCGGAATACCGGAATCCGGATGCCTTAAGGGGGCTGGAAGGGTATTCGTATCTCTGGCTGATCTGGGAGTTTTCACAGGCGGTCAGGGAGGAGTGGAATCCAACGGTTCGTCCGCCAAGACTTGGAGGAAATGAAAGGGTAGGGGTATTTGCTACCCGTTCACCGTTTCGCCCGAACCCGCTTGGATTATCCTGTGTAAGCCTTTTGGGCATGGAAAAAGAGGATTTGGAGGGGATGGTGCTGTATGTAGGAGGTGCGGACCTTATGGATGGGACGCCGATCTATGACATCAAACCGTATCTTCCATATGTGGATTGTCATCCGGAGGCGAAAGGAGGATTTGCTGAACGTGTACAGGAATATTGTCTGGAAGTGGAATTCCCTGATCAATGGCTTGCAGTCGTTCCGGAAGAACAGAGGGGGCCGTTGATGCAGATCCTTGCACAGGATCCCAGGCCATCGTATCAGAAGGATCCGCAGAGAATCTATGGAATGGCATATGCAGGTCTTGAAGTAAGATTTCAGGTGATGGAAAGAAGACTGACTGTCTGCGGGGTACAACGGAGCGGACAGGGCAGATTGTAAAAAGAAAAATATCAGGTATGGATTGAGAGGAAGAGAGATGGAATTTATCATTGCACAAAGTGAACACGTTGACCGGATGTGTGAGATTACAGAAGACGCGAAAAAGCAGCTTCGCGGTCTGGGATTGGACCAATGGCAGAAAGGATATCCTTCCAGAGAAGTCTGGGAGCAGGATGTGATCAATGCCTGCACGTATCTTGCGGTGGAGGATGGTGTGATTCAGGGGATTTTTGCTTTCCAGACGACACCGGATCCTTCGTATAGGGAAATTGATGGACAATGGCTGACGGATATTCCGTACGCATCCATGCACCGTGTGTGTGTGGCTGATGGATGTAAAGGAAAGGGAGTCGCAGGCCGGATGTTTGCCTATGGATTTGAACTGGCGCGAAAAGCCGGTTTTGAGACGGTGCGTATCGATACGCATCCGGGAAATCTGCCGATGCAGCATGCTCTGAAAAAAGCAGGCTTCGAACCATGTGGAATGATACGCCTGGTCGGAGGATGTGAAGACGGTGATCTTAGAGTTGCATTTGAAAGGATTCTGAAAGATTAAGAAAGAGTATAATTCATCATTTTTCAACCAATAATGTAGATAAAAATGTCTGAAGGGCGGAAAGATGATGAAAACTTTTGATGAATTATACAGAGATATTCTGAATAGAAAAGTGAAACTGGAAGAACCACTTCCTCCCCAGTATGATTCCAGACATCTGGATTGTCTGCTGCATCCGGAAAAGTATGCACCGGTGATTCCGGTGAGTGATTGTGAGAAATGCACATATGACAGAGCGTGCCGGCAAAGCTGTATCTTTGATGCCATCATAAGGGATGAAGAGGGAAAGCTATCAATAAATCCAAAGCTTTGTAGCGGATGTGGTGTCTGTATGGATGCATGCAGTATGAAGAAGCTTACAGCGAGAAAAGATGTGCTGCCTGTGATGAAGGCGGTCAGAGAGGCAAAAGAACCGGTTTATCTTTTGGTGGCCCCGGCAGCCGTGGGACAGTTTGGAGAAGATGTCACGCTTGGAAAGCTTCGGACTGCGGCAAAAGCACTGGGGTTTACCGGTATGGTAGAAGTAGCACTGTTTGCTGATATTCTGACGCTGAAAGAAGCACTGGAATACGACCGTCATGTAAAGAAAAAAGGGGATTACCAATTGACCAGCTGCTGCTGTCCGGTGTGGATTGCCATGATACGGAAGATATTCCATGAGTTGCTTCCACATGTTCCGGGAGCAGTCTCTCCAATGATTGCATGCGGGCGTATAATAAAAAGACTTCATCCAGATGCAGTTACGGTATTTTTAGGACCATGTCTGGCAAAAAAGAAAGAGGCAGAAGAACCGGATATTGCAGATGCGGTGGATTATGTACTGACATTTCAGGAAATGCAGGATATATTGACTGCGGCCGACATTCATCCCGGGAAGCTTGCAGATATGAAGAAAGAACATGCATCTGAAGCCGGAAGACTCTATGCGCGTACCGGAGGAGTGAGCCGGGCTGTAGAAAATATGGTTCAACAGCTAAGGGCAGACCGGAATATTGCAGTAAAGGCAGAGCAGGCTGATGGAACCAGAGCCTGTATGGAAATGATCGAACGGATCCGGGCTGAAAAGACGGATGCCAGTTTTTTTGAAGGAATGGGTTGCGTCGGCGGATGTGTCGGAGGACCCAAAGTACTTCTTTCGCGGGAAGAAGGAAAACAATATGTAGATGATTATGCAGAAGCCGCAGAGTTTCGGACACCGCTTGAGAATCCATATGTATTGAAGATTCTGGAAGAATTGGGATTTCATACGGTGGAGGAACTTCTGGAAGACGAGTCTTTGCTCACCCGCAGGCTTTAGGAGGAATAATATGAAGTATTATCTTGCCCCGCTGGAGGGAATCACAACTTATGTATACAGGCGGGCCTATCACAGCTGTTTCCGTCCGATGGACAAGTATTTCACACCGTTTCTGGTGCCGCATACTAAGAAAGATTTTAATTCCAGGGAGAAAAATGAGATTCTCCCGGAACATAATGAGGGAATGTATCTGGTACCGCAGATACTGACAAACTGTGCTGAGGATTTCCTGCGCACTGCCGGGAAACTGAAAGATTACGGATACAGAGAAGTGAATCTGAATCTGGGATGTCCGTCGAAAACGGTGGTTTCAAAGTATCGCGGATCAGGATTTCTGGCGAAGCCGGAGGAACTTGACCGGTTCCTGGATCAGGTGTTTAAAAAGACAGATATCAAAGTATCAATTAAAACAAGAATCGGAAAATTTCATGCGCAGGAGTTTGAGGAACTTCTGCGGATATATAATCAATATCCGTTGGAAGAACTCATCATTCATCCGAGGGTGCAGCAGGATTTTTATAAAAATACTCCAAATCTGGAGATGTATAACTATGCAGTGAAAAACAGTCATCATTCATTGTGTTATAACGGGGATATCTTTACCGTGAAAGATGCTGGCCGGATCAGGGAACAATTTCCGCAGACAAATGTCCTGATGCTTGGAAGGGGCGTGATCTATAACCCATGCCTTACGGAAGAGCTTGAAGGAAGCAGGAAATCCGGGGAAGTTGACAGACAAAGACTGCGCATATTCCATGACAGGCTTTTGAATGATTACAGAGAAGTGAATTCCGGAGATAAGAATGTTCTTTTTAAGATGAAAGAGATCTGGTGTTATATGGGATACCTGTTTCCAACAGCTGAAAAGTCGTTGAAAAAGATAAAAAAAGCAGAAAAACTGGATCGATATATAGAAGCAGTGAATGAAATCCTGTGATTTTTCTTTACTTTCGAATTAATATGCAATATAATAGAAAAAAATTCTATATACAGGAATTTTTGAAGGAGGAATCCGATTGGATCATCTGAATCAATTGATTGCAGTGAATTTAAAAGAGATACGAAAGGGAAAGGGACTGAGTCTGGAGCAGGTGTCATCTCTTACATCGATCAGTAAAAGCATGTTAAGTCAGCTGGAGCGTGGAGAAGTGAATCCAACGATTTCAACGGTGTATAAGCTTTCACTGGGGTTAAAAGTCCCGGTCACGGCATTTACCACAGATAAGCCGATGCCTTTTTCCAGAACCGGAAAAAGAGAAGTTGCACCGCTTACAGGTGATGGCGGAAGATACCGTCTCTACCCGATCTTTAATTTCCGAAATGGACAGGATTTTGAGATCTTCGATCTGGAATTTGATGCAGGCGGGATGATGCAGGCGAATCGTCAGATGAACGGCACACGGGAATTCATAACCGTATATTCCGGTGAGCTTACGCTGATATTCAAGGATAAGGAGTATGCATTAAAAGCAGGAGATTCTGCCTCATACAATGCTTTTGATGAATACATATATAAGAACACGGGAACAGAAATGGTAACTGCGAATATTGTAGTTCACTACCCAAACTAGGAAGGAGTTTTGCAGCATGGAAGATCAGAAACAGCGGGTATATGACGCACTGAAAAAGATGAATATCAAGTATGAGGTCGTTGAGCATGAACCGGTTCATACGATGGAAGATATGGACAGACTGGGACTCCCGGAAAAAGGGACCCTCTGTAAGAATCTGTTCTTAAGAGATTCCAAAGGAAAGAGACATTTTCTTGTAACAGCTGATGAGAATACCAAAGTGGATCTGAAGACACTCGGAAGACAGCTTGGTGCCGGAAACTTAAGCTTCGCTTCTGAAGAACGACTGGAAAAATATCTTGGAGTAAAGCAGGGAAGCGTGACTCCGTTTGCTCTTATGAATGATACAGAGCATAACGTGGAGTTTTTTATTGATAAGAATCTGAGCAGATGTAAGAGCATGGGAATTCATCCGTTGGAAAATACAGCGACAGTGTTTATATCTTTTAAAGATCTGGATAAGTTTCTCTGGAATCTGGATGTGGATGTGGTGAAGATTAAATTATAACAGATATTTTTTATGGTGATTTTATAGTTTTTTTATTGCATGTTGAGAGATGGAGAAGTAGAATAGATAAAGTATTCAGTATAGATGGAATGTCTGCGTCCGGCAGAATTCCTGTAAGAAAGGAAAGCGAGGAAGTATATGGAACAACAGCAAAGCAGACAGACTCCTCCGATCTCTCAGGAAAGCTATGGAAAAAGATTCTGGGAATTGTGGGGCCCGATTCTGATTAAATGGGCAATTGGTATCGGAGTCGGGATGGCTGCGATGATTGCCCTTATGATGGTATATATCGGTACACATTATACAACAACAGAGGCTTTGAATTCACTGATGGATAATCAGGACAAGATGATGGAGCTGTATGGAAAGATTGTAGTCAAATATATGGATTACAGCACAATAGTAGAAGGGGTAGCGGCACTCGTTACCATTCCGGTTATGGCAGTGATGTTTCATAAAGATCGGGTGAAGGAGAGGATTCAAGGGGTGATACCTAATCGGAAAGCACCGATCTGGAAGTATGCTGCAATTGTAATCATGGCACTTGCAATGAGTCTTGGACTGAATAATCTGATCATTATCGGTAATCTGTCAGCAGTTGATGAGACGTATGCGACAACCATGAACGCCTTGTATTCTGCACCTTTGATTCTTCAGATCGTCTGTCTTGCAGTTCTGGTGCCAATCTGTGAGGAATATGTATTCCGGGGTTTGTTTTTTCAGAGAATGCGGGCGAGAACATCGTATCGTTATGCTGCGATCTATTCATCCCTTGTATTTGGTATGCTGCATATGAATCTGATACAGATGATCTACGGTTTCATACTGGGATTGATGCTGACCTATGTGTATGAAAAATATGGTTCTTTGAAAGCGCCGATCATTGCACATATGTCAATGAATCTCCTGTCGGTGCTGGCTACACAATTCCAGATGTATGACTGGCTGGTGAAGAACTCCGTACGTATGGGGGTCATTACCGTGCTGTGTGCGACTGTATCGGCAACGATGTATGTTTGGATGCAGAGAATTGAGGAAAAACCGGAGAACCCGGGTCAAAAAGCGGAAGATAAAAATCTGGCGGTATAATCTGCCAGATTTTTTTTTGATAATAGTGAAAAAGTCAGATTATCAGACAACTTCAAAAATATTTACTATTTACAAGAAGAGAAC
>NZ_JAFBIZ010000072.1 GCF_021531995.1 Faecalicatena contorta | reverse complement strand
CCCCCGGGATTTTCCTGTTACATAAATCTACAGTTTGCGGCAATGAACAATCCTTGTTATTTTACAAATTTGTCCTTATATTGTTCGATACAGTTTTCGATCACTGCAACAGCCTCCAGCGCACCCTGGAATTCATTGACTGCCGTATGCTTTCCTTCCAGATCCTTATACACTGTAAAGAAATGCCGTATCTCATCAAAGATATGTTTCGGCAGTTCAGATATGTCCGTATACATCTGATAGGTTGGATCTGCCCAGGGGATTGCGATTATCTTCTCGTCCCCGGCTCCTCCGTCCGTCATCTTCATCACACCAATCGGATAACAGCGTACCAGTGTCATTGGCTCCAAAGCCTCGGAACACATGATCAGAACATCCAGCGGATCCCCATCATCTCCCAGCGTCCGGGGAATGAATCCATAATTCATCGGATAATGTGTTGAAGTATACAGTACCCGATCCAGAATGATCAGGCCGGTCTCTTTATCAAGCTCGTACTTCTTCTTACTGCCTTTGGATATCTCCACAACGGATATAAAATCCGTTGGAAAGATCCTTTCTTCGCTGATATCGTGCCATATGCTTCCCAATTTCTCACCTTCTTCATCTTATGCGTACATATATAATATTCTTTTTTCCGTTTTTCCCATATCCATTCTATGATTCTTTCTTCTTTCCCAGGGCCATCTCGCGTATCTTCTTACGGATCGGAAGTACAAAAGAAGGAGACACGGACAATTCATCAATTCCCATCTCCAGGAATGTCTCTGTCAGAGTCATATCTGCACCAAGTTCGCCACAGATTCCTACCCAGCATCCGTGCTTATGCCCATTCTCGATCGTCTGCCGAATCATCCGGAGAACTGCCGGATGATGGGAATCATAGATAGAATCCAGCTTACTGTTCTGCCGGTCGATGGCCAGCGTATACTGTGTCAGATCATTGGTACCGATGCTGAAGAAATCCACTTCTTCCGCCAGAAGATCACTGATCATGACTGCTGCCGGGGTCTCGATCATGATGCCCTGCTCCACTTCACCGTAAGCGATTCCCTGTTCATCCAGTTCTCTTTTTACCTCTGCCACAATCTCTTTGATGCGGCGCACCTCATCTACAGAGATGATCATAGGATACATGATCGCGATATTTCCATAGGCACTTGCGCGGAATAATGCGCGAAGCTGTGTCTTGAAGATCTCTGTCCGCTCCAGACAGATACGAATTGCACGAAATCCCATGGCAGGGTTCTCTTCATGTGCAATCTGAAAATAATCCGCCTGTTTGTCAGCACCGATATCCAGCGTCCTCACAATCACCTTTTTCCCCGCCATATTTTCTGCAACTGTTTTATAAGTCTGGAACTGAGTCTCCTCATCCGGATAGTCTGATGACTCCAGATACAGGAATTCGCTTCTGAACAGACCGATTCCTGCCGCATCATTAGCAAGTACACTGGCGATATCTTTCACACTGCCGATATTGGCATACAGACGGATAGACTTTCCATCCAGCGTGACATCTTCTTTTCCTTTTAATTCTGACAACAGTTCTCTTGCACGGATGCCCTCTTCCTGACGCGCCTTCATCTGACTTAAGATCTCATCTTCCGGATCTACGTACAGAGTTCCGGAATAACCGTCTACAACTGCCAGGCTGCCGTTCCAGTCCTCCCGGATCTGAACACCGATCAGCGCCGGAATATTCATGGTTCTTGCAAGAATCGCCGTATGGGAATTGGCAGATCCATGCTCGGTAACAAAGGCCAGAAGTTTTTCTTTGTCCATCTGTACCGTCTCACTCGGTGCAAGATCATCTGCTACGATGATCACCGGTTCCTCTCCGATCTCGCCGCCACTTTCTCTTCCACTTAAGATGTTAACCAGACGTTCAGATATGTCTTTTACATCAGCAGCTCTGGCCTTAAAATAATCATCATCCATATCCGCAAACATTTTCGCAAAATTATCTCCCGTTGCAGCAACAGCAAATTCTGCATTGACCTGCTGTGTTTCTATGATGTTGACGATCGAATCCACATAATCATCATCTTCCAGCATCATGGCGTGCACTTCAAAGACGGCTGCATTCATCTCGCCCACTTCTTTTACTGCCTTTTCATACAGCACATTCAACTGTTCGATTGTTTTTTGTCTTGCAGCTTCATATCTCTTAATCTCAGATGCTGTATCTTCAATCTTTGTCCGCTTTACAGATTGTTCCCCTTTCTGATAAAACAGGATTCTACCGATTGCAATTCCTTTGTATATCGATTTTCCAGTATATACTTCCATACCTGTGCTCCAATCCTACAGATTCTCCTTGAAAAATGTTTCCATAGCTGCAGCTGCCGTTTCTTCATCCTCGCCCTCTACTTCTACTGTCACTTCTTCTCCACACTTAACTCCAAGTCCCATGAGAACCATCAATTTTCTGGCATCTGCTTTCTTTTCTCCTTTTACAATTGTGATGGAAGATGCATATTTTTTTGCTTCCTTTACAAGCATTCCTGCCGGTCTTGCGTGAATTCCCACCTCATCTGTAATGATATAATTAAATGATTTCATAATATCTGTTCTCCTTTTCTCTATTCTTTTTAATCTTCTTTTCCGGTATCCAGTTCATCACTTGCGACTCTTTCGATATGCATGGCCAGATACCCGATCTCTACTTCTTCCAGTTCGCATCCCAGGCTGTGTCCCACCTGCCCGCAGACACTTTCTGCCATCTGATATGCCTCTGGGAATTTGATCTTCATATAATCATTCATATTGACCTTCAGCTTCTCACCGCTTATCGCACGCGCTACCATATATCGGATATGATTCATCAGACGGTTATAGGAAAGAGAAGCCACATCGATGGACTTTCCGACAGTCTGCTCCACCAGAGAGATGCATTCCCGCACAGCTCTTGCCACCTGCATCGCCTGCGATACTTTTTCATCGTCAATTGCAGAATGTATATGAAGCGCAACGTATCCGACTTCGTCATCATCAATCTGGATACCCATTCGTGTCTTAAGAAGTGGCCGGATCTTTTCCGCCGCCTTAAATTCCATATGAAACAGAATCCGGATATCCTCCGTCAGAGGATTGCTGATCTGCTCGTGATTTTGAATTCTCTGTACTGCAAATGCAATATGATCTGCCAGTGGGAACAGTACATTGCGGTCAATTCGGCCGAATATCTTTTCTGCCTCATTTAATACTTCATTGGTGATCTCGAGAAATTCCGGTGTAACCGACCGAACAATCTCTCTGGCGTCTCCACGCTCCGTATATTCCTTCAGCGAATACACACGGTCCTCCGGCCTGGTCTCCACTCTCTCGCTTACCTTTTTCCCGAATCCGATTCCTCTTCCCACGATCAGACATTCCTGATGCTCTTTCTCACTGATCGCAATGACTGTATTATGATTTAATACCTTTTTTATCCTGTACATTTCATTCCCCACTTACATTTCATATGTTATCTTCTTATTCACAGATATCCACTGCAAACAGTGCTTCTCCCGCCTGAATCTCTCCATCTCTCAGCAGACGGATCTTCTGGTTGTCCTCAAGCTCCGTACACAGGATCGGTGATACCAGAGAAGGTGCATGTGTATTCAGGTAATCCAGATCCAACTTCAGCATCGGATCCCCTTTCTTTACCCTCTGCCCATTCTCTACATACACTTCAAATCCTTCCCCTTCCAGCTTCACGGTATCAATTCCGACGTGAATCAGGAGGCTGATTCCGGAATCCGTCATAAAACCGATTGCGTGTTTCGTATCAAATACGAAGCATACTTCGCCATCTTCCGGTGCCCTTACGATCGCGTCCTTTGGTGTAACGACCGCTCCATCTCCCATCATACGCTCCGCAAATGCTTCATCCGGCGCAGTGGAAAGATCTGCCGCAAAGCCTGTCATCGGGCTTGAGATCTCAATGGTATTTACCACCTTCTGCTCTGGTTCTTCAACTCTTGCCTCTTCGACTGTTTCCAGTGTTTCTTCTGCCGTATACTCTTCATCCGGTGCTGTCTCCAGATAGTCTTCAAGATTGGATTTGATTACGGTGACACGCGGTCCGTAGATAATCTGGACTCCGTTTCCTTTGTGCACAACACCGGAAGCTCCTGTGGATTTCAATAGCGCATCATTAACCAGATCTGCTTTATATACTGTACAGCGAAGTCTGGTTGCACAGCAGTCTACATCTGAAATATTCTTCTTTCCTCCAAGTCCATGGCAGATAGCCTGAGAAAGCTCGTCCACAACAGCTTCTCCTTCTGCAGCTTCCCCTTTCTTTCTTGCTTCCACATCACTTCTGCGGTATAATTTCACCTCTTCACTGTCATCTCTTCCCGGCGTCTTCAGATCCATCTTTCGGATCAGGAATCCAAACAGAAAATAATATACGATAAAATATCCCACTCCCACGATGACGATCCAGATCCAGCTGGTTTTTTCATTGCCCTGAAGGACACCAAAGAGGAACATGTCGATCATACCTCCGGAGAATGTCATGCCTACGCCGACGTTAAATACATGCATCAGCATATATGCAAGTCCTGCAAACACACAGTGGATTCCATAAAGGAGCGGTGCCACGAACAGGAAGGTAAATTCCAGAGGTTCCGTGATACCGGTCAGCATGGAAGTGAGTGCCGCAGATAGCAGGAGACCTCCAACTTCTTTTCTCTTTTCCGGCTTTGCACACTTATACATTGCAAGCGCTGCTCCCGGAAGTCCGAAGATCATCAGCGGGAATTTACCGGACATGAATCTCGTTGCAGATACTGCAAAATGTTCTACCGTCGGGTCTGCCAGCTGAGCAAAGAAGATATTCTGAGCTCCTTCCACTGCCTGTCCCGCAACCTCCAGCGTTCCGCCAAGCGCGGTCTGCCAGAATGGAAGGTAGAATACGTGATGCAGGCCAAACGGAATCAACAATCGTTCCATCAGGCCATACAGCCATGTTCCAAAATATCCGGAATTCAGAACCACATCTCCTACCGCATAGATGCCGCCCTGGATCACCGGCCAGATAAAATACATGGCAATTCCCACTCCTGTATATACCAGGGAGCATACGATCGGTACAAACCTGGCACCTCCAAAAAAGGACAATACCTGCGGAAGCTCAATCTTATAATATCGATTATGAAGAGCCGCAACTCCTAATCCGACAATGATACCTCCGAACACACCCATCTGCAGGGAAGTAATTCCACATACGGAGGTCGTTGCACCTTCCAGCATACTCTCCGTTCCGCCTCCGATCTCAATCATTGCTCCGATCGAAGCATGCATAATAAAGAACGCGATCACTGCCGCAAGTGCAGCAACTTCCTTTTCTTTCTTTGCCATACCGATTGCCACACCCATGGCAAAGATCAATGGCAGATTGGTAAACACAATATTTCCCGCATCCTTCATCACCAGGAAGATGGCATGAAATACTGTTCCTTCTCCCAGAGCACCCTGCAATCCGTACGCTGCAAGCATGGTTTCATTACTGAAGGAGCTTCCGACTCCCAGCAAAAGACCGGCTACAGGAAGAATTGCGATCGGCAGCATAAACGATCTTCCCACACGCTGCAATACACCAAAAATTTTGTCTTTCATCTCTTTTCTCCTTTTCTGCTTCTGCCGGAACATCTATGCATATCAGCGGATGGATTCCTTTTTTATAGTAAAAAAAGGCATTAACACACATAAATATCCCTTGCATTTATGTATAGTTAATGCCTCGTTCCTCAAAAAACAAGTAACATACTATCGTTAATTATTAACTTATCACCGCATGTTATATTTGTCAAGCAGTTTTCACACCGGCAATGTGAAAGTTTAATATCTTGCGCACAATCTCGTCAGATGACGAATTCTTCCAATCAATTCTTCTGAAAATGCATCTTCTTTCATTCTCCACATCCAGTTGCCACCAAGCGTAGACGGGGTATTGATTCTTGCCTCTTTTCCGAGTCCCAGATAATCCTGTACCGGAATGATGCAGGTATCGGCTACACTTCGCATGGCAAGACCGATGTAATCCCATGGGATCTCTTCCTCCGGAGTGAAACGGTTATTCAGATAATCCAGTGCCATCTCTTTGTCTTCCGGCGCAAGAACCTCATACCATCCTCTGACGGTATCATTGTCATGCGTTCCCGTATAGACAACACAGTTTCTTTCGTAATTATGAGGAAGGTAATCACTGTCTTCCCTGGAATCAAATGCAAACTGCAGAACTTTCATGCCCGGATAACCACTGTCTGCCAGAAGCTTTCTGACGCTGTCTGTCAAAAACCCCAGATCTTCTGCAATAATTGGAAGGTCTCCCAGTTCTTTTCGGATCGCATAGAACAGATCCATGCCCGGTCCCGGCATCCACTTCCCATTCTCTGCTGTCTTGTCTCCGTACGGAATCGAATAATATTCATCAAAGCCCCGGAAATGATCAATCCGAATTACATCATAGATCTTAAAGCAACTGGAAATTCTCTGAATCCACCACGCATATCCAGATTCTTTATGATACTCCCAGTCGTAGAGCGGATTGCCCCAGAGCTGACCTGTTGCCGAGAATCCGTCCGGCGGACATCCTGCAACCGCAATCGGAAGATTCTTTTCATCCAGCTGGAACAGTTTTGGGTTCGCCCAGGTATCCGCACTGTCAAACGCCACATAGATCGGAATATCACCGATGATCTGAATTCCCTGTTCATTGGTATACGTCTTAAGCTTCGTCCACTGAACGGAGAACAAATACTGCTGATACTCATAGAAAGAGATCTCATCCCGCAGTTCTTCTGTATAACGCTCCATGGCCTCCGGCTGTCTGAGACGGATATCTTCATCCCACTGATCCCAGCTCTTTCCGCCAAACTGGTTCTTCACTGCCATATAAAGCGCATAATCCTGAAGCCAGAACTTTTCTCTCTCCACAAACTCCACAAAAGAAGGCTCCTGCAAAACTCCAGACTCTTTTGCCCGGTTGTAGGCAATTTTCAACACATCAAACCGTGCGTGATACATCTTTTCGTAATTGATGGCCGTCTCATCTTCTCCAAAATCAGCCGCATCACATTCCTCTCTGGTAAGGATACCTTCCTCGATCAATGTCTCCAGATCGATATAATACGGATTTCCTGCAAATGTTGAGAAAGACTGATACGGAGAATCTCCATATCCGGTCGGACCCAATGGCAGGATCTGCCACTGGGACTGTCCGGACTCTTTCAGGATATCTGCAAAATGATACGCTTCTTTTGAGAAACAGCCTATTCCATAGGAACCTGGTAACGCCGATATCGGCATTAACATTCCACTTTTTCTCATGTCATCTATCCTCCAAGTATAATTCATATTCTCATTTTAACCCTTAACGGCTCCGGCCGCAACACCTTTGATGATGTGTTTCTGGCAGGACAGATAGAAGATAATAACCGGTATGATTGCAAGGATAAGAGCCGCCATAATTGCGCCCATGTCCACACGTCCGTAACTTCCCTTCATATACTGGATGATGATAGAAATCGTTTTATATTTATTCAGATCCAGTACCAGATATGGAAGCAGGAAGTCATTCCAGATCCACATGGTCTCCAGAATACCAACTGAGATATACGTCGGTTTCATGATCGGAAGTACCACAGAGAAAAAGGTGCGAAGCGGTGTACATCCGTCGATCATGGCAGCCTCCTCAATTTCAAGCGGAATCGACTTGACAAATCCGCAGAACATAAAGACCGCTAGTCCGGCTCCGAATCCCAGATAAATGATGATGATTCCCCAAGGAGTATTCAATCTTGTACGATCTGCAATCAGAGACAATGTAAACATTACCATCTGGAATGGTACAACCATGGAAAATACGCACAACAGGTATACGAGCTTTGTGAATCTGGTATTCACTCGTGTAATATACCATGCACACATGGAAGTACAGATCAGGATAACCAGTACAGAACCGATTGTAATAAATACCGTCCATCCAACTGCACTCAGAAGCTCGTACTTATCAATTGCCGCCCGATAGTTTTCCAGCCCTACAAATGTCTTTTCTGCCGGCAATGTAAACGGTTCTTTATTGATAAATACTTTTTTCTTAAATGAGTTAATAAGTACGACCAGAATCGGCAGAATATATACAACACCAAGTATGGTAAATATGCCGGTTCCCGCCCAGCTTAATTTATTTTTCCACTTCATTTACTGCTGCACCTCCTTCGAACGTGTTGCTCTCAACTGCAGCATACCAATCATTACAACAAGCAGGAAGAACAGTACAGCTTTCGCCTGTCCGACTCCTTCCCATCCGGTACGTCCATAGAACGTATTATAAATATTCAATGCCATCATCTCTGACATCTTTGCCGGTTCACCTGCAGTCAGTGACAGGTTCTGATCGAAGAGTTTAAATCCATTGGTAATTGACAAAAATACACAGATTGTAATGGAAGGCATCATCATCGGAACCGTCACCTTCCAGAGTCTCTGCCAGCTGGTCGCTCCATCAATCTGTGCAGCTTCCATTACATCACCCGGAATAGACTGAAGACCTGCAATATAGATGATCATCATATAACCGATCTGCTGCCAGCTAACCAGAATAATCAGTCCCCAGAAGCCCAGCCATTCATTTAATTTCAACGCAGTATTATAATTGGACAGGATACCGTCAAAAATCAGCTGCCAGATATAACCAAGTACGATACCGCCGATCAGGTTTGGCATGAAGAAAATAGTACGAAAGATATTGGTTCCTCTCATTTTCTGTGTCAGTGCCATCGCAAGCGCAAATGCAAATACATTGATCACAACCAGAGATACAACCGCAAACAATGCCGTATACCAGAATGAATGTCTGAATACAGTATCCTGAAATGCCTTGATATAATTGGAAAATCCTACAAACTTTGCGTCTGTAACCGTTGTAAACTTACAGAATGAAAGCCAGATTCCCATAATAAACGGGGCAATGAAGCCGAGTGTAAACGCACAAAATGTCGGAAGTACGAATATCGGCATATAACGTTTCATGGCCTTTTCCACAAAAACTCCCTCCTTCTCAGTAAAAAGCAGCGGGCGAACCATTTTCGCCCGCCGCATCTTTTCTGCTTATCTCATCTATCAGATTCCTCAGTGCAAATCAGATTATTCAGCAGCTGCTGCCTCTGTTGCCCAGCCGTCAACAAATGCGGTTACCACTGCATCCCAGTTTGCATCTGTCTGCTCAGCTGCATATGCTGTAAGAGCAGATCCCACACCGTTCTTCCACTCTTCAGATGGCATTGTAGAGAAGTTCCATGATACTGGAGTTTTTCCTTCTTCCAGATATTTGTTCGCTTCATTTACAAGTACATTATCAGACTCAAGATTAGATTTGAAAGGAATGACAAATCCCATATCTTTGCACATTGCTTCTACACCCGTCTCAGATGTTACACACCAGTTAATAAAATCAAGTGTTGCCTGAATATCTTCCTCAGAAGCTTTGTTGTTCACACACCAGTAGTTCTCTGTACCGGTACATACGCCCTGATTTTCTTCTCCTTCTACCCCAATATAGATTGGAAGGATTCCAAGATTCTCATCGCCAATGTCAGCAACGTCATTGTATGCCCATGTACCATTCTGATAGAATACGGCTTCTTCTGTTACGAATTCTGCAACCGCATCATCACCGGTCTTTGTAGACAGAAGCTTCGGATCACATGTAGCATTGTTAATGTACAGATCCCAGATTGCACGGTAGTTGTCAAGGTATGTACCTTTGATTGCGTCTGTGTTATCAATTCCATCTGCCTGATACTCATAGTAGATTGGAAGGTTTGCAAGGTGTGTCTTGAATCTCCAATCAGAAGATCCATCCATGCCAGCGGATGTGAATGCAGAAAATCCAAGTTCATCTTTATTTGCTGTGATATCTTCTACTACTTTCTTGAAGCTTTCAAAATCAGTAATATCGTCAGCTGTATATCCGGCCTCTTTCAAAAGTGCCTTATTGTAGATGATTCCGTAGTTTTCAATTACATATGCGATACCAAGTGTCTGATCTCCGTCTTTGAGAGCGAAGCTGTCATCTGTCAGTTCGCCTGCGATATCAGATCCGGACAGATCATAGCAGTAATCTTTCCAGCTTGCAAGACCAACCGGTCCGTTTACCTGGAATAATGTCGGAGCATCCGTTTTAGCCATCTCTGACTTCAGTGTCTTCTCATATTCTCCGGAAGCAGCAGTAAGAACAGTTACCGGAACACCCGTCTCATCTGTATATGCCTCTGCCAGAGCCTGCCACTGCTCGTCAGCTTCCGGCTTGAAGTTCAGGTAATATACCTTTCCTGATGCTTCTTTTTCTTCTGATCCCCCATCAGAAGAAGAACTGCTTCCGCAGCCTGCCAGCATACCAACTGTCATAGCTGCAACAAGTAAAATTGATACAACCTTACGCTTTTTCATAATGTTTACCTCACCTTTCCGAAATTGGTTTTCTTTGTTGTGAGTTCATCATATCAGTTGAAGCGTTATAAGCTGTATCAATTAAAAAACCTAATATACAAAAAAATATACTCTTCTATCTATTGTTCTTCTCTATACTGCCGGATACTGTCATCTGCTTTCTGTACGAACTCTTCCGGGGTCATCTTGCCCTGTGCAAGATCTGGCAGACATTCTCCTAACGTCTCCTCCTGCAGAATGGAGTTCCATTTTACCTGATAATTTGGCACAATCTGAGGATTCCCTTCAAATGCTTCAAGATAATCCAGCAGCAGACGATCGACTTTCTCTTTATCCTGCTTGAACAGCTGCACCTTTTCTTCCTGATTGAATATCGTACGGAACTTAAAAAACGCCAGTGCTCCTTCTTTCACCTCATCACTGTACCCGAATACGATCGCCCATCCAAAAGTCTCCGGAGAAGAGATCAGCTCATTTTTCGGAAACGGAGAGAATCTGACATCTTTTTTGATCTCTTCCGGAATTTTTTCAATCATCCAGTATCCATTCGGCAGCATTGCCACTTTTTCTGACACAAAGTTCGTATATGCCACATCAAAATCCGTATGAAGCGCATCCTCTGTCGTATATTGGAACAGCCGCTGTAAAGACTCTGCCAGATGTATTCCACTTTCATTTTGATAGCTGTCCGGATACAGCTGCTTCATAAAGGCTTCCCCTTCTTCTGTAGCTGCCAGTTCTGCCGTAGCAAGAAGCATAGCAGCCCAGCCGGTTCCTTCCGTGTGAAGTCCCAGAGGTGTCACTCCTGCATTCTTAAGCTTCTTACAACACTTCCAGAACTCCTCCCAAGTCTCGGGGAAACGCTCAATACCCGCCTGTTCGAACAGTTTCTGATTCCAGAACACACCCGAACAGGAAAAGGCAGCTGTACTGATCGGTGACAGATAGATACTTCCATCTTCCTCCGTACAGGCCTCCATAACTGCAGGTTCAATCATATTCTTCCATTCAGGATCGGAATTGACCGCATCTGAAATATCCTCAATTCGACCTTCTTCTATCATCATCCGATAAAAGGATGGCAGCATTCGAAGATCGGTAATCACTGCAGGAAGTTCATCCGTTACATTCAGACGTTTCAGGTTCTTTCGATACTCCTCTTCCGTCTCCATCACCCATTCCACATCCAGATGATACGTTCCCCGGTATGCCTTGTTGAACGCTTTGACCAGTCTCTGTTCATTCTTTGCTCCTGTTGTAGGATCAACCGTAAGAATCATGGGAATTGAGATCTCTTCCGTCACTTTTTTACTGGTTTCTTTCTCTTCTTTCGTACATCCCGCAAGCCCGATAAAAAGCACAGCTACAAGAAGTGCAGACACTGCCCGCCTACCATTCGTCATTTTCTCTCCCATCCACAGGAAGCCGGACGATACAATTTGTTTCATTTTCCTGAACCTCATATCTGAATTCTACATCCTCTCCATATTTCAGCCTGAGTCTTGTAACAATATTAACTACTCCATACCCATGCTTATGATCCGGAAAGCATTCCTTCATCTCAGCAACCGGCATGACTCCCAGTCCATTGATCCTGTCTGCCATCTCCTGATCCATCGATGTCCCGTTATTATACACCCGAAGCACCAGCCTGTGTTCCTGTTCCATTACTTCAATCCGAATCAGACCTCCTTCATAGATATCACAGAACCCATATTTAATCGAATTTTCCACCAGTGGCTGAAGAATCAGCTTCAGTACCCACCGTTTCTTAAGTTCCTCTGGACAGTCAATCTCATACCGGAACAGATTCTCGTTCCTGATCTGCTGGATCTCCATATAACTTTTTACATTTTCCAGTTCATCCTCCACGGTAACCATATCTCTTCCCTTGCTGAGAGATAGTCTGAGATACCTGGAAAGCGCCTGGATCATCTTCATCGTCGTCTCTTCTCCATTAATTCTTGCAAGCATATAGATCGTGTCCAATGTATTATACAGGAAATGCGGATTGATCTGACTGATCAGCATGTTCAGCTCACTGGTTCTCAGTTCTTTCTCCTGGTTTTTAATCTCCAGAAGCAGCTGTTCAATGTTTTCCAGCATCTTGTTATAGGAATCTCCAATGTCATCCAGTTCCGTATTCGTATGTACTTCTATTATCTTACTGAAATCCTGTCCATCAAATTCCTTCATCGCCTTTGAGATCTTTTGAATCGGTCTTGTAAAGACTCTTGATGCCTGAATGCTGATTCCAAACGCAGCCAAAGCAACCAGAAGATAGATTCCCCCCAACACCAGAAGCACTTGATTCATTCCTTTATTCAGTATCCGGTCCGGTACCAGCGTATAGACCAGCATGCCGCTTTCCTTATGCCTGTAAGCACAGAGGATTCCTCCCGGCACCTTTTTACCACTCAGAATCATTCCTGACTGTCTGCTCCCTGCAAGTTCTCTGATCATCGCACCGGTCTTCTCTTCCATCTCATATTCTCCCGGATTCCAGATCATACAACTTTGTCCACTCGTATCAACGATTCCCGTCACAATCTCATCAGTCAGCTTCTCATTGTCCGTCACTACTTCAGCTAAGAATTCGTCATTCATCTTCAGAAACAGCATGCCTGGCTCGTGTGCATAATCCATGCTTCTGACATATCTTCCGATAAAAAGAGCATATTCTCCATCTCCAAACAAATTGTCCTTTGCCCAGAACCATTTTGTCTTGGAATACTCATCTCCCAGCTTCCTGGCAAACCCGCTTTTTTCAAAGTCATCATAAGAAATCTTAGAGTATGATTTTGTATACACATTTTCCTTATTATCCACATAACAATATTCTGCAACATGACTCAGATCAATGTATGCAAAATACTTACTCAGAGCATTCTTTTTTACTTCTTCCAAACCCTTCGTCTTCAGACTTTTCTGTACATTGTCATTTACAATACAATCTGCAGTTACTTCATCACTTTTCTGATAGAGATTATCTATGGATATCCCCATTTTTTCACTCATGAACTCATATTTATCCACAATCAAAGAAGTCAGATTCATACGCGTGTAGATCCAGACCCCGAAGCTGGATAAAAACAAAGCCAACAGCAAAAGTGCACTCATATACTTCAGATATTTTCTCTGAATCCCTGAAGTTTTTTGTATTACCGTCATTCTTTATATTCCCTTTTATATTCACTCGGCAGTTTTCCGGTATATTGTTTAAACAAATGCGAAAAATAGGACGGATTGCTGATACCTACCTGTTCGCAGATCATTCCAATACTGTAATCCCCATGTTCCAGTAGTTCTTTCGCCTTCTCCATACGTCTGTGCAGAAGATATTTTTTGAACGTCATCTGGAAAGTGTTCTTAAATACACGTCCAAAATATACGGGATTCAGATATACCTGCGTCGCCACCTCCACAATCGACAGTGATTCGTCATTCAGATGTTCTTCTATATAAGCAACCGCATCAGACATGTACTCCTTAAAATATTTTGTTTCATCCGTCCCCGAAGTTTCTATTCGCACTTCGATCGCTTTACCAAGAATCTTATAGCAGACATCTACGGAACGTGCTGCATTTAGATTCTTCAGATTCGCATAATAATTCTGAAACTGACTTTTTAATTCTTCATTCAGTCCATAAGAATCTTTCAGCATAAATTCTGCTTTCAACATCACTTTGTGCATATACTGACACTGTAATTCTTCCTCATTCGGAAGGCTGTAGATAAAGCTTATAAAAGCATCTTTCAATTCCTGTGCATTATTTTTTCGCACTGCATTTACAATCAATGTCTCGACGTCTGCCGGATAAGATTTTTCCGATTTTTCTTCCATTTCCTCCGGAATCGTAAATGCACTTGCGCCGGATATGCTCGCAAGTCCGAACAGCTTCTGTGCTTCTTCACAACTTCTCTTGATTCCGTGAATCCCTTTATACGGTTTGGAGATAGAAGCAATAATCGGACTTTTTTCTTCCTTTTTGGCATATTCCAGCATCTGTTTCAGTTCCCGCACAGAAGCATTCTGCTGTGTCTTTATGACAAATACACAGTTGCCGTCTTCACTTTCAAACTTCCAGTAGAAGAATCTCTCTTTGATCATACTCTCCAGCTTCTGAACCATTGCATATCTGGATGCTTCATATTCCAGTTCATTCGTAATCTTGTATGCAAGATCAATATCCACGCATACTGAAATAAACCTGTCCCCCTCTAAAATCACATTCTGAAGTGTTGCAAACACTTCCTCGATCTTCTCCTGCGGAATCCGGTTCTGAATATATTTCTGCACAACCACCTGAAGAAAACTGTCTGAATCTTCTTTCAGCAGCCGTTCCCAGCTGTTATATTTCTCCTGATTGCGAAGCTGCTCCATGCAGGTATCATATGCACTTTGCATCGTCTCCTGCAGTTTATCATCCTCAATCGGTTTCAGAAGATATGCATGTGCTCCAAGGTCACATGCCTGCTGCGCATATTCAAAGTCACGATATGCGCTCAACACAATAAACAGACAGTCTATTCCTTCTTTCTGGATCTCCTCCATCACCATCAATCCGGTAATCTGTTTCATTCGAATATCCGTAAGCACAACATGCGGCTGCTTTTCCCTGATCACCCGGATCGCTTGTTCACCGCTTTGTGCAGTTCCGACCACTTCGAATCCCATCTTGTTCCAGTCGTATGTCTTCAACAATCCTTCCAGTAGAATTGGTTCGTCATCTACAATTACAAGTTTTAATAATTCCATATCTTTTCACCAACATTCAAAAAATGTTACTTCATTACGCTTCTATTGTATTTCCTGCTGGAGAATTTCTCTTATTAAAAATCATACCTGTTATACCAAAAATCATACTTCCGGATGTTAAAATATAAAAAATCATAC
>NZ_JAFBIZ010000071.1 GCF_021531995.1 Faecalicatena contorta | reverse complement strand
AGTCTATACACATTTTTTTAAATGTGATAAAATGTATTGAGTTTTTTAGATAGATAAAAAACGAGGAGGAGTACATATGAAAGGAAAAGGAAGTAAAAACGCCTGGACTTTATTTCTGATGATCTTATGTGGCATAGTTCTTGGTGGTTTCATCGGAATGCTGGCAGAAGGGGTGCCGGCACTTTCCTGGTTGAGCTATGGACAGTCTTTTGGTCTGGATGATCCGATCATCCTGAATCTTGGGATTCTGGTCATTACATTTGGCCTGTCCATAAAGATCACTATGGCAAGTATTATTGGCGTAATTCTTTCCATTATATTATATCGTTTCTTGTAAGTTCTATTATGAATATCATGCGAATCCAAAGATAAGATGAATCTGACAAATACCATGAAAGAGTTACCGGAAAACGAACGTCCATACGAAAAATGTGTACGCAGAGGTGCCGGCAGTTTGAGTGATGTTGAATTGCTGGCTGTACTTTTACGTACGGGCACCAGAGGTGAAAGCGCCCTCGATCTGGCGCGCCGTATTCTATATGATTCCGGTGAAGACGGAATTCTTGGAATCCATCGTTTCAGCATTGAAAGACTTATGAGAATGAAGGGCATTGGAAAAGTAAAAGCAATTCAGATATCCTGCATATCGGAACTTGCAAAGCGGCTTTCCAAGGCGTCACATCAGGAAGCGCTCTGCTTTTCGGATCCCCGGACGATCGCCAATTATTATATGGAAGATCTCCGGCACGAAAAGCAGGAACTTATGAAACTGTTAATGTTAAATTCGAAAGCAAAGCTGATTGGTGAGACCAATATCTCGAAAGGAACTGTGAATGCTTCCGTGATCACACCAAGAGAGCTTTTTATAGAGGCATTGGAAAAAAATGCCGTGTCTATTGTGATTATGCATAATCACCCAAGTGGTGATCCGACTCCCAGCCGGGAAGATATGCTGACAACCAAAAGGATCCTGGATGCAGGTGCATTGATCGGGATCGAATTGTTAGATCATATCATTATTGGCAATAATTGTTATATCAGCTTCAGGGAGGAGGGCATATTGTAGAAAGGACCTGTCAAATGGCAAGAAATGTATACGGACTGGATCTTGGCTCCTATGAGATCAAGGTCTATGATAAGAAAAAAGATACGATCTGGAAAGAAAAAGATGTGATTGCATTTAAGAATAACCGTGACCGAGATATCTTTGCGGTAGGAGATGATGCATATGAAATGTACGGAAAAGCCCCTTCATCCATTGAGATTGCCTTTCCCATGAAGCAGGGTGTTATCTCAAGATTTAACGATATGCAGTTTCTGCTTCAGAATCTCTTAAAAAGAGGAAGACAGTTTTCAAGAGGTTCAGAGTATGTAATTGCTGTCCCCACAGATGTTACAGAAGTTGAAAAAAAGGCTTTCTTCGATCTGGTAATTCATTCTACAGCCAGAGCAAAGGAAGTCAATATTGTAGAACGTTCCATCGCGGATGCGGTTGGACTGAATCTGGATATTCAGAATACAACCGGAACGATGATTGCCAACTTTGGCGGAGAGACAACTGAGATTTCTGTCATTGCCGGTGGAGGCCTTGTTTTCAACCAGCTTTTGAAGGTTGGAGGTTCAACGTTTGATAATTCCATTATTACACTTGTGCGTCACAGTCACGATTTTCTGATTGGAAGACTGACTGCCGAGGCTCTGAGAAAGAATTTCGCAATCTTTACGGGTGATGCAGAGTCTGTGTTATCTGTTGCCGGTCGTGATCTTATCACCGGCGTTCCGGTTCGTAAACCAATCTCTATTACACTGGTCCGGGCAGCTATGAAAGATCCTCTTCTGGAATGTGTCCGTGCGATCAATTCTCTTCTGGACCGTACACCTCCGGAGATGCGAAAAGCGATTCATCAAAACGGGATCTTTCTGACCGGAGGCATTGCACACATGCCCGGACTTGAGATCTATATTGAACAGATGACAGGTATCAAAACAAGAACTGCTCTGGAACCGGATATCTGTGCAGTCACTGGTCTGAAAAAGATTATTATGTCCAAAGAATTACGTAAACTTGCATACTCAATGATTGATGAAAATTATAGGTGGATGAGATAATGAAAATGAAAAACCAATCTTCCTTACCAAGTAAATACTGGCTGATGATTATCATCGTATGCTGCATCATCCTTCTTGGAATCGAGCGCTTTACCGATGGCGGAGGTCCTCTGAGATTCGTGGCAAATTATACAGTCATTCCAATGCAGAAAGGAATCAGCTATGTAGGCCGTTTTATGAGCGATCTTTCCGATAATTTCAAGACGCTGGAAGAGATGAAAAAAGAAAATGATGAGTTGCAGACGAAAGTGGATGAACTGACCATTGATAATACCCGACTAAGGCAGGAGCAGTATGAACTGGAAAGGCTTAGAGAATTGTACAAGCTGGATGAAAATTATTCGGATTACACCAAGATAGGCGCTCATGTGATTGCAAATAACGGAAGTAACTGGTTCAATGATTTTACGATTGACAAAGGAAGCAACGACGGAATAAAAAAAGACTGTAATGTTCTTGCCGGAAGCGGCCTGGTCGGTATTGTTACGGAGGTCGGACCGAATTATGCAAGAGTGCGTTCTATCATTGATGATTCCAGCAGCATCAGTGGCATGATCCTGTCCACATCAGATACCTGTATAGTAAGAGGTGATCTGAAACAGATGTCTGACGGAAGAATCAGGTTTGAAAAGCTTGCCAACAACGACAATGAGATAGAGGTCGGAGAACAGGTAGTAACTTCTCATGTAAGCAGCCGTTTCCTGCAGGGACTTTTTATAGGATATATCAGTGAAGTGGAAGTTGATTCCAATAACCTGACCAGATCCGGTTATATCACTCCGGCCGTAGATTTTACCAAGCTTCAGGAGGTTCTGGTCATTACAACGACAAAACAGGAACTCATTGATAGTTCAGATTCGGATGAAAATAGCAAGGGAGATTAGAGCATGAAACGAAAGTTGATTACTATTATCATTATTACTGTCTGTTTTCTGTTAGAATGTACCGTATTTCACAGGCTGTCATTTGCTTCCGTAAAACCGAACCTGCTGATCATAATCACTTCTTCGTTCGGCTTTATGCGTGGTAAGAAAGAGGGTATGGCGGTGGGGGTATGCTCCGGACTCCTGATTGACATATTCTGGGGAAATCTTCTTGGATTTCATACCCTGCTGTTCGCAGTGATCGGATACATTAACGGTTCTTTCAGACGGTTATTTTTTGATGATGATATCAAACTTCCGATTGCTTTGATTGCTGCCAGTGAGATGATCTACGGTCTGGTATGCTATTTTTGTATGCAGATGCTTCAGGGCGATTTTGCATTTGGCATCTATTTGATACAGATTATTCTTCCAGAACTGGTATACACGCTTCTGGTTACCCTGATCCTGTATCAGATCATATTACAGATTAATAAGAAACTCGAAGCAGAAGAACAAAGGAGTGCAAGCAGATTTGTATAGTTTATGGGAACGGATAAAATCCGGCATCGCAGAAGTCGTACAATCCAGAATCTTTGTAGTCATCATCGTATTTTGTGTGTTGTCTGCAATTCTGGTACAAAGAGTATTCTATCTTCAGATTGTAAAAGGACAGGAATATTTTGACGATTACAAGTTGCAGATCCAGAAGACAAAAGAAGTACAGGGTACCCGTGGCAATATCTATGATCGCAACGGTAATCTTTTGGCTTATAATGAACTGGCTTATTCCGTAACGATTGAAGATAACGGAGAATACGACAGTATCAAACAGAAGAATACCATCATCAATCAGACTGTTGCTACCGTAATTGATATGGTAGAGTCAAATGATGACACAGTAATCAATGACTTTGGTATTATTCTGGATAACAATAATGAATATAAGTATGCTGCAGAGAACGAAACACAGAAGCTTCGTTTTATTGCTGATGTTTATGGAAAGAAAACGATCGATCAGCTGTCAGCAAAACAGCAGAACAATACGGCAGAGGACATAATTAATTATCTCTGTACAGATGAGATCAATGGTTATGGAATTGATCAGAGCGAACTTGGGAAAGAAGAAGTCCTTAAAATGGTGAACATACGCTATAATCTGTCGCTGAATAATTACCAGAAATATATTACCACCACCATCGCGGAAGATGTCAGTGAAGAGACCGTCGCTGACGTGATGGAGCATCTGGATGAGCTTCAGGGAATCAATATTGAAGAAGAATCTCTCCGAAGATATACAGACAGTAAATGTTTTGCCAATATTATCGGCTATACCGGACAGATTTCTCAAGAAGAATATGATGCACTCAGCGAAGAAGAACAGGAACAATACGATAAAACGGATACCGTTGGAAAATCGGGACTGGAAAAAACCATGGATTCTGTTCTGCAGGGAAAAAAAGGTGAAGTAAAGCTCTATGTAAACAGTGTCGGAAGAGTCATTGAGACTGTGAAGGGAACAGACCCGGAGGCAGGTAATGATCTGTATCTTACCATTGATGCAGATCTTCAGAAGGCAGCATATAACATCATCGAGCAGGAACTTGCGGGAATTCTTCTCGCGAAGATCCAGAATACGTTAACCTATGACAGAACACAGGTTACAGACGGAAGTGATGTGATCATTCCAATCGGTGATGTGTATGATACATTTATCAGTAATGATATTCTGGATATTAAACATTTTTCAGATGAAGAAGCAGGCATTGCTGAACAGGAAGTTTCCGAAGTGTTTGGTTCACGAAAGACAGAAGTAAAAGAAGAACTTCAGAATGTATTATCCGACCCCAATGCGGGCGCTTATAAAGAGCAGCCAAAAGAGATGCAGGCATATCTGACATATCTGGTCACAGACGTTCTGACAAACGGAACCAATATTATCAATCCGGATGCGCTGGACACAAAAGATGAGACATATAAAGCCTGGAAGGATGATGAATCCATCAATATATATACGTATCTGAATTATGCCATCTCACAGAACTGGGTGGATACGTCTCTGTTAAAGGATTATGTATCTTCCAAAGGTGATTACTCAGACTCCAGTGAGATCTATCAGGGAATCATTACATTTATTCAGGATTATATTGATTCTGATAACAGTTTTGATAAACTGATCTATCGGTATATGATCAAATCCGGTGCTGTTACAGGCCGACAGATATGTATGATGCTCTATGAGCAGGAAATCCTTCCGTATGACGAAGCTCAATACAGTGCACTTAACAGTGGAAGCATCGGAGCATATGATTTTATTCGCGGAAAGATACAGACGCTGGAGATCACTCCCGGACAGCTCGCTCTTGAACCATGCACCGGTTCACTGGTGATGACTGATCCGGATTCCGGAGAGGTTCTTGCCTGTGTATCGTACCCGGGATATGACAACAACCGACTGGCAAACACTATGGATTCCTCATATTACAACAAGCTCGTTACAGATAATGCAAGGCCATTTTACAACAATGCGACACAGGAAAAAACAGCTCCTGGTTCTACTTACAAACCGCTGGTTGCCATTGCAGGTCTTACAGAAGGCGTGATTAATGCCAGTGAATACCTTCCTTGCTATGGGGAATATAAAAAAGTAACACCATATCCAAAATGCTGGATCTATCCGTCTGCTCACGGAAGCCTGAATGTAGAAGGTGCAATAGAAAATTCCTGTAACAGTTACTTTTATGAAGTCGGTTACCGTCTTGGAATCACTAAAAGCGGAGAATCACAGATCGCATCCGATAATGAGGAGGGTGATGCTACACAGTCCTACTATTCCAGTGATGTTGGTATTGAGAAGCTGAAAAAATATGCAGAAGAATTTGGACTCGGGGATACCTCCGGGCTTGAGATCCCCGAATCAGATCCACAGATATCAGATGAATCCTCTGTTCCGTCTGCAATCGGACAGGGAACAAATAACTATACTACCAGCCAGCTTGCACGATATATTACTGCGGTTGCCAACAAGGGAACCGTCTATGATCTCAGCCTGATTGATAAGGTTACAGATGTAAACGGAAAGGTGATCGAAGATTACACACCGGAAGTGAAGAATACCATCACCGACGTATCTTCTTCCACATGGACAGCGGTCCATAATGGAATGAGGGCAGTTGTAACTTCGGCACATGGAGATATTTTTTCAAAATTAAATGCAAGTGGGATAGCACTGTCTGGAAAGACAGGTACCGCACAACAGAGTCAGACGCATCCTGACCACGGCCTGTTCGTCGGATTTGCACCGAGCGACAGCCCGGAAGTAGCTTTTGCAATCCGTATTGCAAACGGATACAGCTCTACTTTTGCCGCTGAAATCGGAAATGCCGTCATGGAGTACTATTATGGAGTAACGCCTGAGAATGAGATCATCACAGGTGAAGCAGCAGTTATCAGTACAGGAAACTCCGGAGGAGACTAAAAGCGGAAAGGATGAGTGTATGTGAAAGATCCGGTACTCATAAAGAGTAACAGATACGGCATAACCATATACTTTGATTCGGACATGCCTTTTGAAGAATTGACGAAAGAGGTAAAAAACAAGTTCGAGACATCTGCACATTTTTTTGAACATGCAGACATGGCAGTTGAGTATGAGGGCCGTACTTTCACAGAAGAAGAAGAGCAAAGGATGACAGAAGTCATCCAGAATGCTGCTGATATACGAATCAGATGTATCATTGAAAAAAACACTTATACAGAACAGGTTCATAAACGTATGCTTGGAGAGAGCCTGAAAGCCATACATGAGAGGGACGGTCAGTTCTATAAAGGTACGCTCAGAGGAAGACAGATTCTGGAATCCGAGACAAGCATTGTAATCATAGGAGATGTAGATGCCAGATCAACCGTGGCATCCAAGGGCCATGTGATCGTGACCGGGACGATCTACGGTACTGTGATTGCAGGCGCTTCCGGAAGACAGGATGCAGTCATTGCAGCTCTCCACATGCAGCCAAGGAAGCTGCGCATCGGAGATATTGAAGTAAAACCAGTTATAGGAGGAAGTTATTCATGGGCGAAGTTATCGTAATTACATCAGGAAAAGGCGGTGTTGGCAAGACAACCACAACTGCCAATATCGGTGCCGGGTTATCAAAATTTGACAAAAAGGTAGTTGTGATAGATACTGATTTGGGATTGCGCAATCTGGATGTTGTCATGGGGCTGGAGAATCTGATCGTGTACAATCTGGTCGATGTAATCGAAGGATCCTGCAGACTGAAGCAGGCTCTGATCCGGGACAAAAGATATGAGAATCTCTATCTTCTGCCTTCTGCACAAACAAAGGATAAATCAGCAATCTCTCCTGGTCAGATGAAAAAACTGACGTCTGAACTTAAGGAAGAATTTGATTATATCCTTTTGGATTGTCCTGCCGGGATTGAGCAGGGCTTCCAGAATGCAATTGCAGGAGCTGATCGTGCAATCATTGTTACGACACCGGAGGTTTCTGCTATCCGGGATGCAGACCGGATCATTGGCCTTCTGGAACATAACCATATGAAAAAGATTGACCTTATTATTAATCGCATCCGTATGGATATGGTAAAAAGGGGAGATATGATGTCCGTTGATGATGTGACAGAGATTCTGTCCGTTCCGTTGATTGGTGCACTTCCCGATGATGAAAAAGTAGTGATCGGCACCAATCAGGGAGAACCGGTTGTTGGAATTGACTCAAGAGCCGGACAGGCTTACACGAACATATGCAAAAGAATTCTGGGCATTGAAGTTCCGTTCCTGGATCTGGATGCCGGAAACGGATTATTTTCAAAGCTTTCACATATCTTTAAAAAAGATTAGGAGGGAAAGCAGATGTTGAAAAAATCTTCTGTTGTAATCGCAAAGGACCGGTTAAAGTCACTGATTGTCTCTGATCGTGTCAGCTGCATTCCCGGAGCGTATGAGAACATATGCAGGGAATTATACGAATCACTTTCAAAATATATGGAGCTTACAGAAGAGAATTTTCAAGTTGAATTTAAAAGAACACAGGTTATTATTACATTCACAGGAGAAGAAACGTGAGATCACATAGATTTACAAAACCATATCATTTAAAAGATTACAAATTCAGTCTGGTATTTCTTGTACTGGCATTATCGGTGATAGGTGTGCTGGTCGTAGGAAGTGCCAAGGCTTCTTTTCAGGGAAAGCAGATTCTGGGTGTATTTATCGGACTGGCCGCCATGTTTATTGTTTCCATGATTGATTATATGTGGATTCAGAATTTTTACTGGCTGATCTATATATTTACCGTGTTGATCCTTGGTGCCGTTCTGGTTATCGGAACCAATGTAAATGGTGCAACTCGCTGGATCGACCTTGGCTTTACGACATTTCAGCCGTCAGAACTGGCCAAGATTCTTCTGATACTGTTTTTTTCCAAGTTTATCATGGAACACGAAGAAGATATCAACGATAAGTTTACATTGATAAAATATGCGATTCTTGCCGGAATACCGCTTGCACTGATTATCGTTGAACCGAACCTGTCCACGACGATCTGTACTGCACTGATGATCTGTCTGATGATCTATGTCGGTGGATTGAGCTATAAATTTATCGTCTCTGTATTACTGATCCTCATACCGGTAGCAGCTATCTTTCTGAGTATCGTTGTGCAGCCGGATCAGAAAATATTGAAAGATTACCAACAGAAACGTATTCTTGCATTTATTGAACCGGAAAAATATGAAAGTGATGAAGCATATCAGCAGAAAAATTCCGTCATGGCTATAGGATCCGGACAATTGACCGGAAAGGGACTGAACAATAATACGACTACTTCTGTAAAAAATGGCAACTTTATTCTTGAGCCGCAGACAGATTTTATCTTTGCCATTGTCGGAGAAGAACTTGGTTTTGTTGGAAGTTGCATAATTATTGCGTTATTACTGTTAATTGTGATACAATGTATATTGATAGGCATGCGATCGCAGGATCTGGCAGGAAGAATTATATGCTGCGGGGTCGGCGGTCTTATAGGAATACAAAGTTTTATTAATATCGGTGTTGCTACAAAAATACTGCCCAACACAGGCGTCCCGTTACCTTTTGTCAGTTATGGACTGACCTCTCTGGTTAGTTTATATATCGGTATAGGACTTGTACTGAATGTTGGCCTACAGCCTAAAAAATACCAATAAGGAGTGAATAAGAATGAATATCGGACTGATTGCCCACGACTCAAAAAAGGCATTAATGCAGAATTTCTGTATTGCTTATAGAGGAATTTTAAGCAAGCACAGTCTTTATGCTACCGGAACTACCGGAAGATTAATTGAAGAAGTCACGAACCTGAAAGTTCACAAATATCTGGCCGGACCTCTTGGTGGAAAACAGCAGTTAGGTGCTCAGATTGCACAGAACGATATCGATGCTCTGATCTTTTTAAGGGAGCCTTCTAATCCAAAACCTCATGATCCGGACCTGAATGATGTCATACGTATGTGTGATACCTACAATATTCCATTAGCAACGAACCTGGCAACAGCGGAACTTATCGTATTAGCAATAGACAGAGGAGATCTTGATTGGCGTGAAATGTATCGGTAAAGTATATAAATCAGCTTTGGCTGCAGTATCATCTGCACTACTTTTGTCTGCCTGTATCTTGCATCCGAAAGCCGTAGTCAAAGACTATGAAACAGACGCTTACAATAAGAATCTATATAAAGAAAAATTATATGCATCCGACTTATGTATCGCATCCGGTGATGTTTCTTTAGACGGCATCTCATCAGCAGTAACAGAGAATCTTTATTCTGCCGCACTGTTTGACCTGGATGGAAAAAAGGTTGATTTTTCATATAATGTGTACGAAAAAGTATATCCTGCAAGTACAACGAAGCTTATGACTGCACTCATTGCATTAAAATATGCTGATTTGTCTGAGGTAGTGACTGTATCGTCACATGCGGATAAAGACAGTTTTGCAGCAGATGAACAGACCTGTGGTCTGGAAACCGGAGACCGGCTTACGTTACTGGATCTTCTGTATGGTCTGCTTCTGTATTCAGGTAATGATAATGCGGTTGCCGTGGCAGAACATATCGGAGGAACGATGGAAAAATTCGCAGATATGATGAATGAAGAAGCAAAAAAGATTCTTGCTACGGGAACACATTTTGTGAATTCCAGTGGCCTTCATGATGAAAATCATTATACAACTGCGTATGATCTTTATCTGATATTTCATCAATGTATGCAATATGATAAATTTATGGAAATCATCAGTTCCAGATCCTATACGGCTGATATCACAGGCGCAGACGGAAATGTACGTCAAGTGACATGGGAACCAACAAATTACTATGCGACAGGAGAAGCAGCACTGCCAGAGAATGCGACTGTAATTGGTGGTAAGACCGGAACAACAACACCGGCTGGGAACTGTCTGGTTCTGCTTGAAGAAGCTGAAGACCAGCATCCATACATTTCAATCGTGATGGGCGCTGATACAAAGACATTACTATATCGGGATATGACAGCCCTGATCAATGCAATTCCCGGAGATAATGAATGAGAAAATCTACAGAATAATCAACCATGAAGGGACTGTTACAAAATGTAAGCTGCCGTTTTTCGTGATATCACTGAGCGGCAGCCGATTCATTTTCAGCAGTCCCTTGCTTCATGAGCAGCTCTCATTATAAATTGAGCCCTATATGCCTTTAATCAGAACCGCCGATTCTTCCATAAAGGCTGATTAAATATAATCCACACAATCCTATGATCGTATAGATAATACGCGACAGCCATGACAGATTTCCAAAAATAACGGCAACAAGATCCAGTCGGAAGATTCCAACCAGAAGCCAGTTGACTGCTCCGATGATCACAAGTGTTAATGCAGTATTATCGAACCATTTCATATGATTTCCTCCTTTTATCATACTGAAGCTAGTATGAGCGTCTTAGAGCGTAAATATACATTTTTTGAAGGGAAAAATAATCAGATGAATGAAAAGCTTCCATATTATCCATATTCTGAATATCTGAAATCAAAATATCAGGAAAAAGTATATAAGCTCCCGGTCAATCTTCCTCTGACCTGTCCGAATCGTGTGATTGGAGAAGGATGCAACTTCTGTGCAGAGTCCGGAACGGGGTTTGAAGCATTGAGTAACCAGCTGACGGTTCGGGAACAGCTGGAAAAAACACGCATACATATTGAAAAAAAGTACCATGCACATAAGTTTATTGCATATTTTCAAAACTATACCAATACTTTTCTTGCGGCAGAGCGTTTTAAAGAATATCTGGAGGAAGCATTAAGCGTTCCCGATATTGTAGAAATCGCAGTATCTACGAGACCAGACTGTATTCGTGAGGATTACCTTGATATTCTGCAGGAGATATCTCTTTTGCATAAAGTACAGATTACAATAGAACTTGGACTTCAGACGGTCAATTATCATACATTGCAGAAGATTAACCGTGGACATGGTCTTGCAGAATATATTGACGCAGTTCTACAAATACAGCGCTATGGATTTGATGTCTGTACACATATGATTTTGAATCTGCCTCAGGATGATACAGAAGATGCCATCGAATCTGCAAAAATCATCTCTGCACTGAAAACAAACGTTGTAAAAGCACATTCTCTTTACATTGCCAAAAACACAAGGTTGTGTGAAGCGTATGAAAATGGTACAATAACTTTATGCTCAAAAGAGGACTATCTCTTTCGTCTTATGATGTTTCTGGAATATCTGGATCCATCAATTGCGGTAGAGCGTCTGTTCAGTCGGATTCCGTCAAAGGAAGCTGTCTTCTGCAACTGGGGAACCAGCTGGTGGAAATTAAAAGATGAATTGCTTATAATGATGAAAGAAAATAGTAGTTATCAAGGGAAACACTATGATTATCTTGATGGTGCTGCGCTTAGATTATTAGATTAGGAGGCTTATCAGGCTTTGGCTGGAAAAGAATTCACAAATATAAAAGTATATCATAAAAAGGGACATATTAATATTGGTATTATCATTTTCGGTGTCATATTTATCTATTTATTTGTTACAGTATTAATGTATCTTACCAATAAGCATATTACCGCATATGAAGTTCGTGAAGGCTCCATCCTCAAGGATAATTCCTATACCGGTTTTATCCTGCGTGAGGAAGAAGTCATTCAGGCAGAGAGCAGTGGATATATTAACTTCTTTGCTACGGAGGGAAGTAAAGTCGGAGCCAAAAGCAGGGTTTACTCCCTGTCTGATAAGAAGCTGGACTTTAACAGTGACAGTTCAGAAACTCAGGAACTGACTGACGAAGAACTGGCATCTATGCTTGTAAGAACACAGGCATTCTGCGAAAATTTTGATGATCAGAATTTCAGTGATGCTTATTCCATGAAAGACACTATTTCTGATGTTCTCGATGGAAAATCCAGTCAGAGCCGTAAGATCCAGCTTGACGCAATGGCTTCCGAAGGACAGAATGGTCTGCAGGTATTCAATGCAGCCGGAGACGGGATTATCGCTTATTCAACGGACGGATATGAAAATATAACCCTCGGTGACCTGACAGAAGATATCCTGAATAAAACAGGTTATGAATCCTCAAGAGTCAAAGATAATACGCAGGTAAAAAAGGGAGATGCGATCTATAAACTGATACAGGATAATACATGGAATATCGTGATTCTTCTCAGTGATGAAAGTGCAAAAGATATGTCTGAGATGACAAGCGTAAAAGTTCGTTTTTCCAAAGATAATGAAACTGCAGTTGCAGGCTTTTCCGTGCAGAAAATCAATGGTATGAATGTCGGAGTCCTCTCGTTCAGCAATTCTATGATCCGCTATGTACAGGAGAGATATCTGGATCTGGAGCTGATACTTCAGGATGTATCCGGACTGAAGATTCCCAAATCTGCTGTCACGGAAAAAGATTTCTATCTGGTTCCACAGGATTATCTGACTCAGGGAGGTAACAGCAATAATACCGGAGTTCTGATCGATAATGGAGACAAAAACGCGGAATTCCAGAGTGTAGAGGTCTACTATCGGGATGAAGAAAACGGAACGGTATATCTTGATCCCAATGATTTCGAGAATAATACGTCTCTTCGAAAACCGGATTCTACAGAGACTTATCCTCTGGAAAAGACCATGAGTCTTAAAGGAGTATATAATATAAATAAAGGCTATGCCGTTTTCAAACAGATCCATATCCTCTGCGAAAGTGATGAATACTATATTGTGGAAGCCGGCAGCAATTATGGACTGGCTAATTATGACCATATTGCACTGGTCGGTAAGGATGTTCATGAAAATGATGTAGTGTATTAGAAAGGAGAGAGACAGAAAATGTTAAAAGAAAATCTTGAAGCAGTAGAAGCAAATATTCAGGCAGCATGTGAACGGGCAGGCAGAGACCGCAGTGAAGTCACACTGATCGCAGTCAGTAAGACAAAACCCGTTGAAACCCTTCAGGAAGCTTATGATCTTGGCGTACGGATATTTGGTGAAAATAAAGCCCAGGAACTCTCAGGGAAATACGAAGTTCTTCCGGATGATATCCACTGGCATATGATCGGACATATGCAGCGCAACAAAGTAAAATACATTGTTGATAAGGTGGACCTCATTCATTCTGTAGATTCCATCCGCCTTGCGGAGACAATCGAAAAGGAAGCTGAAAAACATAATATTACGGTAAACATTCTTATTGAGGTAAATGTTGCCAAAGAAGAAAGTAAATATGGGCTGATGCCGGAAGAGGTGGAGGATTTTGTGGATAAACTTTCTGATTTTCCTCATTTGTGTGTAAAAGGGCTGATGACAATTGCTCCTTTTGTAGATGATCCAGAGGAAAATCGCCCGATTTTCGCGCATTTACGCAAATTATCTGTTGACATCGCAAAGAAAAACGTTGATAATATGTCTATGAGTATTCTTTCTATGGGTATGACCAATGATTATCAGGTAGCTATAGAAGAGGGTGCAACAATGATCCGGGTGGGAACCGGAATTTTTGGTGCGCGTGATTATACTCAACAAGTATAAACCTAGGATAGGAGAAGATTGAAGATGGGAGTATTAGATAAATTCTTAAATATCATGAAGTTAGACGACGAAGATTATGATGATGACGAATTCTTCGACGATGACGATTATGATGATGATTATGAAAAGAAGCCCAAGAGAAGTCTCTTTCATAAAGAAAAGGAAAAGGATTACGACGATTACGATGATGATTATGAAGTTCCGGCAAAGACCAAATCATCATATTCAAATAATAAAGTAACACCAATGCGTCAACCTTCAAGAAGAAGCAGTGTGAGCATGGAGGTATGTGTCATCAAACCGAATTCTGTTGATGATGCACGTGAGATTACAGAGACTCTTTTAAGTGGTCGAACTGTAATCCTGAATCTGGAAGGCATGGATCTTGAAGTAGCACAGCGTATTATTGATTTCACTTCAGGTGCTACATTTGCAATCAGCGGCAATCTTCAGAAGATTTCCAATTACATATTCCTGGTTACACCGACAAATGTAGACATTTCCGGTGATCTTCAGGATCTTCTGAACACCTCATTTGACGCGTCATCTATGAGGTCAAGGTTCTAATGAATAAAGAAGAGAGCATGTTGCAAAAAAGGCTTATTGAGCTGTCCCGTATAGCATATAACCGGGGAATTGTCACATTCTCTGATTTTCTTAATCTGAATGAATTAAATATTCTTCATACTACGCCAAAGAATATGTTTTTATCACAGTATAAGACATATGGCGGATATGACTTATCAGAGCGTCAGATGGCAGCATTTCTACCTGATGCTCTTTATTATGATTATGAATATCCTGTTCAGATCATTGAAATCAGACCATTGAATAAACGATTTGCGGAAGACCTGACTCACAGGGATTATCTGGGAGCTGTGATGAATCTGGGAATTGAGCGCTGCAAGCTGGGAGATATTATCGTAGAAGAGGGGCGTGCTCTGCTTTTTGTAAAAGAGGAAATGGCAGAATATATTGCTGAACATCTCACACAGATTCGACACACAAGTGTAACAATAACATTTACAGAAGAATTCAACAGTGATTATGAACCGGATTATGAGGAACTGAAGGGAACCGTTCCCTCAATTCGTCTGGATACCGTCCTGTCCATCGCATATCCGCTTTCAAGGAGCAAATTGACGGCACTCATTGAAGGTGCAAGAGTGTTTGTGAATGGAAAGCTGGTCACAAATAACGGATACCGGTTGAAAGAATATGACATGATATCTGTTCGAAAAATGGGGCGAATCGCTTATATGGGAATTATTTCCGAAACTAAAAAAGGACGTTATATGATATCTGTCAGAAAATATATC
>NZ_JAFBIZ010000070.1 GCF_021531995.1 Faecalicatena contorta | reverse complement strand
TTGTTGACGTACTAAAAAAATATGTTATAATCATATGTAGTGCAATAAAAATACCCGATCAGTCGTATGATGCACAATATCGGACTGGAGGGGAGGTTAGGTGTGAGACTATGTCAAATGTAATCGTTAAAGAAAACGAGTCGTTAGATAGCGCTTTACGCAGATTCAAAAGAAACTGTGCAAAAGCTGGTATTCAGCAGGAGATTCGCAAGAGAGAGCATTACGAGAAACCAAGTGTTAGACGTAAAAAGAAATCTGAAGCTGCTAGAAAACGTAAGTATAACTAATATGTGCAAGAATAGAGTGCTTATTCAGCACTCTATTTTAATATCCAAAAGGAAGTTGTTAAAAAAATAAAAAAAAGTATTGACGTTTGATTCATGCAGGTATATACTTGATGTCGTTAAAGGGCAAAGGCGCCGTGTCAATTGATACGGTGCCTTTTTTTCTTTGTTAAATACTAGACTATTGGATGAAAGCGAGGAGTTTATTATGAAACTGAAAGATACGGGTCTTACAGCGCAGGAGTTAAAGGATATTGTAAATAAGTATATGGTTGAGACATATGAGCGCTATGACTTTATTGCCGAAAGAGCAGAGGGCATGTATCTGTATGATGAAAAAGGAAATGCTTATCTTGATTTTTATGGTGGAGTTGCAGTTAACAGTGCAGGGAACAGAAATCCTAAGGTAGTAGCTGCCATTAAAGATCAGGTTGATGATATAATGCATACATTTAACTATCCATATACCATTCCACAGGCACTTCTGGCAAAGAAGATCTGCGATACAATCGGTATGGATAAAATCTTTTATCAGAATTCCGGTACAGAAGCAAATGAATGTATGATTAAGATGGCCAGAAAATATGGCGTGGATAATTTTGGACCGGAAAAATATCACATTATTACTGCAAAAATGGGATTTCATGGAAGAACTTACGGTGCAATGTCTGCAACCGGACAGCCGGATAATGCAATCCAGACAGGATTTAAGCCAATGCTTCCGGGATTTTCATATGCAGAATATAACAATCTTGAAGACTTTGCATCAAAAGTTACGGAAAATACAATCGCTATCATGATCGAGCCGGTACAGGGCGAAGGTGGTGTACGTCCAGCAACACAGGAATTTATCGAAGGTCTTCGTACGCTTTGTGATGAAAAAGGATTACTCCTTCTGTTTGATGAAGTTCAGACAGGATGGGGCCGTACCGGTGCACCGATGGCATTCATGGGATACGGAGTAAAACCGGATGCAGTATCCATGGCAAAGGCAGTCGGAGGCGGAATGCCGCTTGCAGCATGTTGTGCAACAGAAAAAGTTGCAAAAGCATTTACTGCTGGAACTCATGGTTCCACATACGGCGGACACTGTGTTGCATGTGCGGCCGGACTGGCATCTGTAACAGAGATTCTTGATAATAATCTGAGCGAAAATGCAAAAGAAATGGGAGATTATATGAAGGCAGAACTTGCCAAACTTCCACATGTGAAAGAGGCAAGAGGCCGTGGACTTCTGGTAGGATGTGAATATGATATCCCGATCGCGGTAGATGTAAAACATGGTTGTCTTGACAGAATGGCTCTGATCACAGCAATCGGAGACAAGGTAAATCGTATGATCCCACCGCTTATCGTTACCAAGAAGCAGATTGATGAACTGATAGGTATTATGCGTGAATCTATCGAAGAAGCAGTCGCTGAATATGAAAAGAAAGCCAGCTAACAGTTCTTCTGGCAATTACCAAAATACCGGCATGGAATTCCATGACCGGTATTTTTTTGAAGTGTAATATGATTGCGCTTTACAGAAGATTGAGGTTTTTCATCTCCTGATAGAGTCTTCCGATCGGAAGCCCCACTACATTGTTATAGTCTCCGGATATTTCTTTGATATGAATGGCAAAGGGTCCCTGAATACCGTATGCGCCGGCTTTATCAAGTGGATCCCTGGTATCAATGTAAGAGAGAAGTTCTGTGCGGGAGACCGGATAAAAGGTCACATCAGTCTTTTCGTAAAAATCATGGGTATATGTCTGATCATTTTTGTGGATTGTAAGAGACACCCCCGTGTAGACCTGATGCGTCCGGTCTGACAACATAGAAAGCATATCAAGCGCCTCTGTCTCATCTGCAGGCTTTCCGAGAATCTCTTCGTTATATACGACTACTGTGTCTGCGCCGATGATGACAAAGTCCTCCCGGTGCGTCTGAACATACTGCTCATAGACATTCCATGACTTCTGATGTGCCAGTTCCATGACAACTTTACAGGGAACCGTCTGCGTGATCTTTTCTTCCACATCAGATGGAATCACTTCATAGGAAAGACCGGCCTGCGTCAGCAGTTCACGACGACGCGGAGAAGCAGATGCTAAAATATATTTCATGTTAAAATACTCCTTTTCTTTTGCTGTATATGTATCCTATTATAACACAGCCTTGTCCGGATTATCAAACACTGAGCGGGAAAGATGTATCGTTTGCAAAGGAGCGTAAGATTCGCTATAATGTAGAAAGGATAAACAGCAGATATATCTTAAAAAGATAAGATGGAGGAAATAATATGATGTATATCAGCGAGATCAGAACAAAGGCCCCGACAGATGAGCGGATGCCGCTGGAACGAAAAATGTATGATATGTTAGATAAACTGAAGATACCTTATGAACAGGTGGACAATGACCCGGCAGCATCTATGGAAGAATGCGCCGCAATTGATGAGGCAATCGGCACAGAGATTCGTAAAAATGTATTCTTATGCAATCAGAAAAAGACAACTTTTTTCCTGCTGGTAATGCCGGCCAATAAAGCCTTTGACACATCCTCTTTCAGTAAGAAGCTGGGAGTGTCACACATGTCATTTGCTCCACCGGAGAAGATGCTGGAACATCTTGGAACAACACCGGGATCTGCCAGTGTAGCAGGTCTTCTGACGGATGAGGATGATTATGTTCAGGTCATTATAGATAAAGAGGTTGCGGAGGCAGAATGGTTCGGATGTAATCCGGGAATCAATACCAGTCATCTAAAATTCAAAACGAAAGATCTTCTGAACAAATTCCTGCCGGCGATTCATCACAGGGCAAGAATTGTTGATTTATAGAAAATTGCGGAAGAACAGACGGGAGAAGGAGGGATGGATTCATGCAGAAGGTATCCAGAGAAGAACTTCGGGCATCTCTTGAAAGCAGGAAGAAAGACGAGAGACTTTCATATCGGGAGAAATCCTTTTGCAATATGGATCTGACCGGATGGGATCTGAACAATATTGATTTTACATTGAGCGAATTCAGGGATGTAGTTCTGGATGAAGTAAATCTCCAGAACAGCAGTATTGAAAATGCGCTTCTGGACGGTTGTCCGATGAAACGTGTGAATCTGAAGTATGCCAACATGCGGACGGCATCCCTTCGGTATTGTGATATGTCCGGAAGTCATATAGAAGGAGCGAATCTGTTTGGTGCGGTCCTGGAACATGCTGTTTTAACCGGAATTACATCTGATGAAGAGACGCAGTGGTTCCGTATGCACTGTCCGGAGACAGGACCGATTCTTGGATATAAAAAATGTTTTAATGACAGGCTGGTTCAATTGTTGATTCCCGCAGATGCAAAGCGGACATCTGCGACGCTTCCGTCTTGCAGATGTAATAAAGCAAAGGTGTTGACGATCAAGAGTTTTGATGCGTCGGAAGAATATATGGAAGCCTGGTCCCTGGTAGATGAAAATTTTGTGTATCGAAAAGGGCAATGGGTGGAAGTGCCTGATTTTAATGAAGACAGATGGATGGATTCCACAACGGGAATTCATTTCTGGATGACCAGAGAGGAAGCCATCGGATATTAGGAGAAAAATATGGGAAAGACATCAGAAGAACTTCGACAGATATTAAACAGAATTGATCACAGAGGATATCCGGCGTATAAAGATACGAGAGGTGTATACCAATTTGGGAAGTACATTCTTGCCATTGAGCATGTTCAGGGAGATCCGTTTGCATCTCCATCAAAATTAAGCGTAAAAATACCGGGAAAGTATGCCGGTTTTCCGAGTGAATTATATGATAAGCCTTACAAACGTATTGCGCTTTCGGACTATCTGATCCGGAACTTTCAACATCAGACTGACAGGTATTCTTTTCAGGCAAAAGGATCAGGAAAAAGTGGATTGATCTCTGTCACAAGATGTGGTCAGGAAATTCTGGAGCGTACAGCCTGTACGATTGACGAAAAAAGTGGAGATATTACGGTACGATTTGAGGTGGGATTTCCGGCAAATGGTCGTACGATCAATGCTGGGGAGCTGATTCGAATATTGTTCGATTATCTTCCGGAGTGTGTGGATAAGGCATTATATTACAAGAAAGCTGATAAGACCAGAGTGCAGAAAGTCATGGAATTGTCGGTTGATCAGGAATACATCCGCAATCAGCTGAAAGAACAGAATCTGATTGCTTTTGTGGCTGATGGATCAATTCTGCCCCGGGAATCAGGTGTATCACAGAGACCAATGAAACAGGCAGTCGCGTTTCAAAGTCCGAAGTCCATGAAAGTGACGATGAAGCTTCCTTTTCATGGAGAACTGCAGGGAATGGGGATTCCAAAAGGGGTAATACTGATTGTCGGAGGAGGTTATCATGGGAAATCTACACTCTTGAAGGCACTGGAATCAGGGGTGTATCCGCACATAGCCGGTGATGGGAGAGAGTATGTGGTAACGGATCCGTGTGCGGTAAAGATCCGTGCAGAGGATGGAAGAAGTATCCGCCATACGGATATTTCCATGTTTATTAATGATCTTCCGAATGGCAAAGATACGACGGCGTTTGATACGGAGGATGCAAGCGGCAGTACTTCTCAGGCGGCAAATGTGACGGAAAGTCTGGAGGCCGGTGCGACGACTCTTTTGATTGATGAAGATACCAGTGCAACGAACTTCATGGTTCGTGATGAATTGATGCAGCAGGTCATCCATCGTGATATGGAGCCGATCACACCGTTTATAGAACGCGTGCGCGCAATTTATGATGAATTTGGAATTTCTTCCGTTATCGTAGCCGGAAGTTCCGGGGCTTATTTTCAGGTGGCGGATCATATCATTCAGATGGAACGATATGTGCCAAAGGAGATTACAGAGATTGCCAGAGAAGCGGCATCGGTATATCCGAGGCTTCAGATCCCGCAGGACAGGCTTAAGATGCCTTCGGTAGAAAGAATTGTAAAACCAGATGGAAGTCTTCGCCATAAAGGAAGAATCAAGATAAAAACAATGGGAAGAGACGGAGTCATGCTGAATCATGACACGATTGATCTCAGATACGTAGAGCAGCTTGCAGATTCTGAACAGTTGACCAGTCTGGGGCACATTCTTCGATGTCTGGAAGAAGAGATATTTGACGGATATAAAACAGTAGGACAGGCGGTAGAGGCAGTATGGAAGAAGATGTGTATGCGGGGACTTTCTGCTGTATGCGAGGGAAGCAGTGTTCCGGGAAATCTTGCAATGCCTCGAAAACAAGAGATTTATGCCTGTGTGAACCGATATCGAAAATTGGGGACTGTTACAAAAAAATAGTTGCCTGAATTGACATTTACATTGCTCATATCTATAATAATGTAGAATCATGTATGATAATAAGGGGATTGTATACTATGAGAGTGATTGCAGGAAGTGCAAGAAGAATACAGTTAAAGACACTGGAAGGGATGGATACCAGACCGACAACAGACAGAATTAAGGAAACGTTATTTAATATGATCGCACCGTATCTGTATGACCGTATGTTCCTGGATTTGTTTTCCGGAAGCGGAGGAATTGGAATCGAAGCTCTGAGCAGAGGCGCCATGGAAGCTGTATTCGTGGAAAAGAATCCAAAAGCAATGGCATGTATCAAAGAGAATCTGAAGCGGACGCATCTGGAGAAAAAAGGGATCACGATGTCTATGGATGTCATGACTGCGCTCTATAAACTGGAAGGAGATAAGCAGTTTGACTATATTTTTATGGATCCTCCGTATGAACATGAGCTGGAACGCAGGGTGCTGGAATACCTTGCGGATTCTGATCTTTTGGCGGATGATGGAGTCGTCATTGTAGAAGCATCCAAGATGACTGATTTTTCGTATGTGGAAGATCTTGGATATTCCATCCTGAAAACGAAGATCTATAAAACAAATAAACATGTGTTCCTTGAGAAGACAGGAAGGAAGGAAATATGTTAAGAGCAATCTATCCGGGAAGCTTTGATCCCGTTACATATGGACATCTGGATGTGATAAAACGATCATCCAAACTGGTAGATGAATTAATTGTCGGAGTATTGAATAATAAGGCAAAAACCCCGTTGTTTTCCGTAGAAGAACGTGTTAAAATGTTAGATGAAGTTACAAAAGATATGCCAAATGTTAAGATAATTCCGTTCGAGGGATTACTGGTAGATTTTGCACGTAAGACGGGTGCAAGAATGGTTATAAGGGGCCTTCGGGCAATTACGGACTTTGAATATGAGCTTCAGATGTCTCAGACCAATCATAAGATGGAACCTGATGTTGAGACGGTATTTTTGACGACCAGTCTGGAGTATTCCTATCTTAGTTCTACGACAGTAAAGGAAGTGGCGGCTTTTGGAGGGGATATTTCTCAGTTTGTACCACCGGTTGTGTTGGAGAATATTGAGAAAAAGCGGAAATAATTAAAAAGGAGAGTGTAGATTATGAGCAGCCGTATTGAACAGATTATTGAAGAAATTGAAGAGTATATTGACAGCTGTAAGTTCCAGCCGTTATCTACAACAAAAATTATTGTTAATAAAGATCAAATGGATGAGCTTCTTCGTGAACTTCGCATGAAGACACCGGATGAGATAAAGCGTTACCAGAAGATCATTGCCAATAAAGATGCGATTCTGGCAGATGCACAGGCAAAGGCGGACAGCTTGATTGAGAATGCCCAGATTCAGACCAGTGAACTGGTTAGTGAGCATGAGATCATGCAGCAGGCTTATGCACAGGCTAACGAGATTGTGACAGCTGCTACTGAGCAGGCACAGCAGATTCTGGATAATGCTACCAGTGATGCCAATGATATTCGTATCGGTGCAATGCAGTATACCGATGATCTTCTTTCTCAGGCAGAGAGCATTATCGGACATACGCTTGACAGTTATACGACCAAATATGATGGTCTGGTTAATTCTCTTCAGGAGTGTTATGATATGGTCCGTAATAATCGTGCGGAACTTGAGATCCCGGAACAGTCACCGAGAGGACTGGAAGCTGAGTACGGCAGTAATGGATATGCCGATTCTGGTTATACGGAAGATACTTACACGAATGATGGCTATGACGATGGCTATCATGAAGAACCGGATATGGAGTTTCAGGAAGAATATGACGGTTAATCCGGGAGTAGATATTCACAGGATAATAAAATAAAAGCAGGATAGAAGGCTGGTTACCATTGCGGTAATCAGCTTTTCTGCAATATATGGAAAGATTGGCAGTCCGGTTCCGCTGATCATGGATCTGGTCTGTGCAACGCAGCACCATCCGCCAAACGATGCAAGTGTCAATGAGAAAATACATTTTGTATTGACGGAGAGAAAAGAAGTGTTGAGAAGCTGGATTCCGGTTGAGATCTCGAATGAGGAAAGAAGCAGTGGAAACCATTCCGGGGCATGAGAGAATACAGCCGTTGCAAGCTCAGCAAATACAGAGAACAAAATCATATATCCACCGACTCTGGTGATTGCATCGAAAGCATTCATAATACAGGAGTCTGTCAGCCTGCTGGCAGAAATGGTGGAAGATACAGGGGATTGATAAGAAAGGCAGACCCTGTCAGGTAACCTGTAATATCTTCGGAACAGGAAGCTGCACAGTACCGGAGAAAGAAAAGAGATACAGACTGCGGGAAGCAGAATGTCCGCTGTTCCAAGTGTCTGAAGAATGATATAATTCATCAGAAATGCAGGGCTTGTATTGTTGCAGAAGGAGAGAAGATAGGAGGCTTCTTCATAAGTAATATACTGTTTTTTTAATAGATCGGAGGTGACCTTTGCTCCCATTGGATAACCGCACAAAAAGCCGATCAGGAGTGCAAAGGTTCCATAACGGGAGACGCAGAATACCCGGCAGAACAAAGGTGAGATAAGCCTTGCGATCCATTCGACTGCCGGCGTCTGCAGCATCAGATTTGAAAGAATCATAAAGGGAAGAAGTGTAGGCAGAACGTTGTGAAACCAGAGCAATAATCCGGCACTGGCCCCGTCAAATGTTCGGGAAGGAAAGCGGAGCATAAGAAGAAATAATAATAGAATACAGATAGAAAATATACGGCGTTTCATTGGGGATCCTCGATGCAATATCAATACATTTTATGAGTATGCGATCAATTTATGACAAGTCATAGCAGACAGGATGATGAGCATATAGTAATAAAAATATGTGAAGCGGGAAGTCATATATGAAACAACTGAACGAAGGAAGACTCTTTCTTTTAATATTACTGATCGCTTTCTTTTCAGTACTTGGAATCCGAAAGATGGAGGCATGGGGAAGATATCAGACGTTACAGAGAAAGACTGTAACAGAAGTACAATATCGTCAGGACTTTTACAGTGATGCCATGTGGGAAGAAAAAGACAGCCTTTCAAAAGAGTGCATATCCTTGCTGGAAAATGTGGAAAACGAAGTGAATTATTACCCGATTCCGGACTCCACTGTGGATAAGTCACTGACTACATCTTTTACAGACAGTTGGATGGCAGAACGGGAATATAATGGGACCAGCGGGCATGAAGGAACGGATATCATGGCTTCGAAAAATCAAAGGGGTATCTATCCGGTCATCAGTATGACGGACGGAGAGGTAACGAATCTCGGATGGTTGGAAAAGGGAGGGTACAGAGTTGGAATCACATCAGCGAGTGGTACTTATTATTACTACGCTCATCTTGAGTGCTACAGTAACCTGAAAGAAGGGGATTATGTGAAAGCAGGGGAGTTATTGGGGTACATGGGAGACAGCGGATATGGACCGGAAGGAACACGCGGAAAATTTGCAGTACACCTCCATGTCGGGATCTACACGCAAAAAGAAGGACATGAAATAAGTGTCAATCCTTATTATGTGTTAAAATCTCTGGAAAATAAAAAATTAAAATATGCTTATTCCTAGAGTTATAACAAAGGATATGTTATACTAAACTACAAAGTGCCTGTTTGGCATATGATATGGAGGAAGAATGAATGAATCTGCCTGATGCATTTGAAGAGAAGATGAAGGAACTTCTTGGAGAAGAATATGAGGAATATATTGCATGTTATGAAGAACCAAGATATTATGGACTTCGTGTAAATACAGAAAAAATATCGGTGGAAGAGTTTGAAAATATATGTCCGTTTGAGATTACAGCTGTACCATGGATTAAAAATGGATTTTATTATGATGGAGAGAAAGTGTCGCCTGCAAAGCATCCGTATTATTTTGCAGGACTTTATTACCTTCAGGAACCCAGTGCGATGACGCCGGCCAGCCGACTTCCTGTAGAACCGGGCGATAAGGTTCTGGATGTATGTGCAGCACCGGGAGGCAAGGCGACGGAGCTGGGAGCAAAGCTGCATGGAAAGGGTGTTCTGATAGCAAATGATATCAGCAGTTCCAGAGCAAAGGGGTTGTTGAAGAATATAGAAGTATTTGGAATCGGTAATGTATTGGTTCTGAGTGAAGAACCTGGAAAGCTGGAGTCTTATTTTCCGGAATATTTTGACAAAATACTGATTGATGCACCCTGCTCCGGAGAGGGAATGTTCCGGAAAGATAAAAAAATGGTGAAGGCCTGGGAAGAACATGGCCCGGAATTTTTCAGTAATCTGCAGAGAAATATCATTCTGCAGGCGGCAAGAATGCTGAAACCGGGAGGTATGCTTTTATACTCAACGTGCACTTTTGATAGTCGGGAAAACGAAAAGATCATTGAACATTTAAAAAAGAATTATCCTGAGTTCCGTATTCTTGACATGGAACCTTATGAGGGGTTCTGTCCTGGTATACCGGAAGTTACGGAACAGAAGGATCCCGGACTTCTGAAAACTGTCCGTATCTTTCCACATAAGATGAAAGGAGAAGGTCATTATCTTGCACTTCTCCAAAAAGGTGATCCGGAGCGTTCCGGAGAGTTGAATATGAAAAAAAAGTCCGGAAGAATACCGGAAGATCTTGCAGAATTTATGAAAAAAGTATCCTGGGATCTGGATGCATCCCGGCTTGACGTTCATGGAGAACGAATCTATTACATGCCGGAGGGCCTTCCGGATGTAAGAGGAATCCGGTTTCTTCGCACCGGCCTGTTGCTTGGAGAACTGAAAAAGAATCGCTTTGAGCCGAGTCAGGCATTTGCGATGTGTCTAAAAAAGGAAGAATATGAACAATGCATTGATCTTTCGGCTTCTGATGAAAGAGTGACGAGATATCTTAAGGGAGAAACTCTGGATGTAGAGGCACTGGTGGACCGGAAAGCGAAAGGCTGGTATCTGTTCTGTGTGGATGGATACCCGCTTGGCTGGGGAAAGCTTGCGAATGGAATGCTTAAGAATAAGTATCTTCCTGGATGGAGGCTGTGTTAATGATACGTTTGGATAAATATCTGGCAGATATGGGTGTCGGAACCCGGCAGGAGGTAAAAAAACAGATCCGTCAGGGACGTGTGTGTGTAAACGGTAATATTGTAAAATCTGCAGATCTTAAGATCAATGAGGAACTTGATATGGTATCTGTGGACGGAAATGTAATCACATATACTACCATGGAATATTACATGCTTAATAAACCGGGCGGGGTTATCTCTGCAACGGAAGATGCACGCGATCAGACAGTGGTAGATCTGATCACGGGTAAAAAGAGAAAAGATCTGTTTCCGGTTGGAAGACTTGATAAAGATACAGAGGGGCTTCTTCTGATTACGAATGATGGAGCATTGGCGCACAGACTCCTGTCCCCGAAGAAGCATGTGGACAAGACCTATTATGCAAGAGTGCGTGGAAAGGTTACAGAGGAAGATGTGGAAAGATTCCGTAAGGGTGTGAATATTGGAACGGAGGAGTACGAAGAGTGGACCCGTTCAGGGACACTACGAATTTTGAACAGTGCGGATATATCTGAGATTCGACTTACTATCAGTGAAGGAAAATATCATCAGGTAAAACGAATGTTTCAGGCAGTGCAAAAAGAGGTGCTTTATCTGAAAAGAGAAGCAATGGGACCACTTTATCTGGATCCGGATCTTCGGCCGGGAGAGTATCGTTCACTGACAAAAGAGGAGATAGAAAATGTTACAAAATGGAATGTTAAATAATATAGATGGAATTATTTTCGACATGGATGGGACACTGATAGATTCTATGTGGATCTGGCCGGCTGTTGATATTGAATTTTTTAAGAAATATAATCTTGAACCGCCGGAGGATTTTCATGTCGAAATGGAAGGAATGAGCTATGCTGAGACGGCACAGTATTTTCTGGATACCTTTCCGACGCTTTCACTCACTCTGCAGGAAGTGATGGATGAATGGACGGAGATGGCTATGGAAAAATATCTGACGCAGGTTCCGTTAAAGGAAGGTGCGAAAGATTTTCTGGACGAGATGAAAAAAAGAGGAATCAAGCTGGGGATTGCAACGAGCAATGGACGTGAACTGGTGGATGAGACACTGAAAGTATTGGAGATTGCAGAAATATTCGATTCTGTGGTTACAGCCGGAGAAGTCGGAGTCGGAAAACCAGCGCCGGATGTCTATCTGAAAGTGGCTTCCGAGATCGGAATAGATCCGACAAGGTGTCTGGTGTTTGAAGATGTGCCAATGGGAATCCTTGCCGGGAAAAATGCCGGAATGAAGGTGTGTGCCGTTGAGGATGATTTTTCCCGAGAGCAGAGATCCAGAAAAAAAGAACTGGCAGATTATTATATCTGCGACTATTACGAGATAAAATCTGAGAGTTATGAGGTGCTGTGATGGCAAATGGTTTTTTACCGGTCTGTAAAAAAGATATGGAAGACAGAGGGTGGATACAGCTGGATTTTGTCTATGTATCTGGAGATGCATATGTAGATCATCCTTCGTTCGGACATGCGATCATTACCAGAGTTCTGGAGGCACATGGATATAAGGTTGGTATCATTGCCCAGCCGGACTGGAAAGACAAAAACAGCATAACGAAGCTTGGGGAGCCAAGGCTTGGGTTTCTGGTGTCTGCAGGGAACATGGATTCCATGGTAAACCACTATACCGTGTCGAAAAAACGCAGACATACCGATGCTTATACCCCTGGTGGTACTATGGGGAAAAGACCGGATTATGCTGCGGTGGTATACAGCAATCTGATCCGGCAGGTTTATAAAAAAACACCGATCATATTGGGCGGAATTGAAGCAAGCCTGCGGCGGATGGCTCATTATGATTATTGGTCTGACAGGCTGAAGCGTTCCATTCTTCTGGATTCCGGTGCGGATCTGATCTCCTATGGAATGGGAGAACGCTCGATTGTTGAGATAGCAGAGGCGTTGGAAAGTGGAATTGATGTGAAAGACATAACCTTTATTGCCGGAACGGTGTATAAGACAAAAAGTCTGGAAGATGTCTACGATGCTGTTTTACTTCCGGGATATGAAGAGATGAAAGCGGATAAAAAGGAGTATGCCCGCAGTTTTTATACGCAATACTGTAATACAGATCCGTATTCCGGAAAGCGTCTTGCAGAACCATACAACGATCATCTTTATGTGATTCAGAATCCACCTTCCGAACCGCTTTCAATGGAAGAAATGGATGAGATATACCAATACCCATATATGAGAACGTATCATCCTTCTTATGAAGCGCTAGGTGGGGTTCCTGCAGTATCGGAGATCAGATTCAGTCTGATCAGTAATCGCGGATGCTTTGGAGGATGCAGTTTCTGTGCCCTGACATTTCACCAGGGTAGAATCATGCAGGTGAGAAGTCATGAATCTCTGTTGGATGAAGCCAGTAAGATTACAAAAGAAAAAGATTTTAAGGGATATATTCACGATGTGGGAGGACCGACAGCAAATTTCCGACAGCCCTCCTGTGAAAAACAGATGACACATGGCGTCTGTAAAAACAGACAGTGTCTTTTTCCGCAACCATGTAAGAATCTGAAGGTGGATCATTCGGACTATGTGGAACTTCTCAGAAAACTGCGGGCACTTCCGGGAGTAAAAAAGGTTTTCATACGTTCTGGAATTCGTTTTGATTATGTAGTTGCGGACCAGGATGATACTTTCCTGAGAGAATTGTGCCAGTATCATGTCAGCGGACAGCTGAAGGTAGCACCGGAACATGTATCTGATCAGGTGCTGCAAAAGATGGGAAAGCCACAGAATCAAGTGTATCAGAAATTTGTCAGACAATATGAAAAGATGAACCAGAAGCTTCACAAGGATCAATATCTGGTTCCGTACCTGATGTCCTCTCACCCGGGATCCACACTGAAGGATGCGATAGAACTTGCGGAACATATTCGGGATCTGGGGTATATGCCTGAACAGGTACAGGATTTTTATCCGACACCTTCGACGATCTCTACCTGTATGTACTATACAGGGGTTGATCCAAGGGATATGGAGCCAGTATATGTTCCAAAAAATCCGCACGAAAAAGCAATGCAGCGTGCACTGATACAGTATAGGGATCCGAAAAATTATGATCTTGTAATGGAAGCCCTGAAAAAATGTGGTCGGATGGATCTGGTAGGATTCGACAGGCATTGTCTGATTCGTCCAAGAAAGATGACTTCGTCAAAGCAGGGATCCGGTTCAAAGCAGAGCCCGCGTTTCAGTAAGGAATCGGACATGAAAAACAGAAAGAAAAGATCTATTCGAAATGTGCATAAAAAGAAAACGGGAAAGTAAGGGAGAGGCAGACGGATGAAAATAGCATTGATCACAGGGGCATCCTCCGGAATTGGACGTGAATTTGCCGTGCAGATTGCAAAATTATACAGAAACCTTGATGAGATATGGGTGACAGCCAGAAGAGCAGATCGTCTGGAACAATTAAAAAAAGAGTTGAATGTCAGAGTAAAAATATATACAGGTGACCTGTGCGAGGATGAGATATACGATCAGATAGAAACAGCTTTAAAAAATGAAAATGTTGAGATTCGTATGTTGGTCAATGCGGCCGGATATGGTAAAATGGAAAAAGTTAGCGCAGGTGATCCGAAGGAGCAATGCGGGATGCTCGATGTAAACTGTCGGGCTCTGACACGGATGACGATGCTGTGCATCCCGTTTCTGTCCAGAAAAAGCAGAATCGTGAACATTGCTTCAGCGGCTGCTTTTTGTCCGCAGCCGGGATTTGCAGTATATGCAGCTTCCAAGTCTTATGTATACAGTTTTTCTCTGGCTTTGGGGGCGGAACTTGAAAAATCTGACATTACAGTGACCGCAGTATGTCCGGGACCTGTGGATACGGAATTTTTTGACCGCGCAGGTGCACTTCCGTCAAAAGAAAAGGCTGCAGTTCGAGCTTCTGCGTCAGAAGTTGTAAAGCGGGCACTTCTGGATTCTGTGAACAGAAAGAAGATATCCGTATATGGTATGCCGATGAAATGCGCAAGGATATCTGCAGGGATTCTGCCTGATCGACTTCTTACCGGGATCATGAAACGTATCAATCACATTAATTGAAATCAGAAGAGAGGATGAGAAGATGAAAATTGAAAAAGGACAGCCGGGATACATCAAAGCAAGAAAAACAAGATATCTGATCTATGCGATTCTGGAATTTGCAATTGTGATTGCGGTTTTGGTACTTGGATATATGCAGACAGGCACAAGAATGAATCTGTTTACGATAGTTGCAATCGTGGGTTGCCTTCCGGCTGCTAAAATGCTGGTAGAATTCATCACGATGGCACCGCATCAGAGTATAGATCCTGAGAAATATAAAGAGATAGAAGAAAAAGCAAATCTGGTCACCAGAGGATACGATATGATTATTACCAGTACGGAAAAAGTCATGCCGTTGGATGCTGTTGTGATATCCGGACATGTGGTGTGCGGTTATGCAAGCAGCGGAAAAACGGATGAGGTAATGCTTGCAAGACATGTGAAAACAATATTGAATCAGAATCATTATGAAAAAATGACGGTAAAAATATTTCACGATTATACGGCATTTCTTGCGCGCGCGGAGGGAATGAATAATATTGCCTCTGTGGAACAAACAGGTAGCAGAAAAAAGGATAAAGAAATATTAAAACTGCTATTAAATATATCTATGTAGAAAGTGGTTCCTATTAGAACTACTGATTGAGATTGCGATGAAGTGAAGGGTATGAAAGAAATTATCATTAAGGAAAACGAAGCAGGACAAAGACTGGATAAGTTTTTAAAAAAGTACCTGAGTGAAGCTCCGGCAAGCTTTATTTATAAAA
>NZ_JAFBIZ010000006.1 GCF_021531995.1 Faecalicatena contorta | reverse complement strand
GTTGAAAATAATTTAACGATAGGTTATTATAGGTTTAGAAAATGAAACTTATAAAAAAGTTCTATAAGTTAATATGAAAAGCGGGTTGATGTTTCTCAAGAGAGAGTTGATATTTCGACCGCCGAAGAGGCAAGCCTGTCATATGCTGGTGATCATATGCAGTGTGAAACTTTCAGGCAAAAGGACTGGGAAACGGACCGTATTCTGAATCTTGTGCTGTGTGAGAGGCTTCGCTGGAACACACTTGGTATCAGGGCAAAAGACAGGAAAGGACGATTTAAACATCTAGCCGTGTTTAAAGCGTCCTTTTTTTAAACAAGGGAAACTGAAAGGAGTAAGTGGATCAAATGAGTCGGAAAAGTTATATGATCTTAACCAATAATCCACTGGTTTTAGAAAAGCTGAAGGACACGCACAATGTGATATACAAAGATATTTCATATGAAGAACTTCTGAAAGAAGTAAGAGACAGAATTCACGAGGGTCACTTGCTTTTATCACATCCCTTATCGGGAAGTGTAAAGCCTAATGAAACACCATATAAATCAGTAATGATATCAGAAGGAAAGGGGGAGATGGATCGGAGGTCTCTTTCGTTGATTGAAAATGCCATTCAGGCTTGCGGAAAGTTTGAGGATAAATCAGGCAAATATGCAGCGAATGTATATGAGGATTTTCAATTGATCGACTGGACATTGCTTGAAAGCGGGTTGGCATCAGCGGATGCCTGGTAGTCATTTTAGAGAGGTTGTTAAAGTATTGCAGCTTTAGACAATAAAATGAATCTTTTTTGAAGGAGGGAACTACAAGTGAGATTAGAAATGGGACACATTTACATTAAGGATATTCAGTTTGCATCTGAATCAAAGATTGAAGACGGAATCCTTTATGTATCCGAAGAGGCTGTGAAAGCCGTAGCTCTTGAGGATGAGCATATTAAGAGCGTATCGTTTGATATTGCAAAACCAGGAGAGTCTGTAAGAATTACACCGGTAAAAGACGTTATCGAGCCACGTGTGAAAGTTGAAGGAAGAGGGGGAATCTTCCCGGGCGTTATCGCAAAGGTTGATACAGTAGGTGAAGGAAAGACTTATGCATTAAAGGGAATGGCTGTTGTTACAGCTGGTAAGATCGTTGGATTCCAGGAAGGTATTATCGATATGACAGGTCCTGGAGCTGATTACACACCATTTTCCAAGACATTGAACCTGGTTATGGTATGTGAGCCGGTTGACGGAATTAAACAGCATGATTATGAAAAAGCAGTTCGTTTTGCAGGATTCAGAGTTGCAGTTTATCTTGGGGAATTAGCTCGTAACCTGACACCTGATGAGACAAAAGTATATGAAACATGCACGATCAAAGAAGGCATGGAAAAATATCCGGATCTTCCGAGAGTTGCTTATGTTCAGATGCTTCAGAGTCAGGGATTATTACATGACACATATGTATACGGCGTAGATGCTAAGAAGATTGTTCCTACAATCTTAAGTCCAACAGAGATCATGGACGGTGCAATCGTATCCGGTAACTGTGTGTCTGCATGTGATAAGAATCCAACTTATGTACATGAGAACAATCCGGTTGTTCATGATATGTTTGAACAGCACGGAAAAACAATTAACTTTGTATGCCAGATCATTACAAATGAGAACGTATATCTTGCAGATAAGATGCGTTCTTCCGACTGGACAGCAAAACTTTGCAAGATGTTAGATCTTGATGGTGTTATCGTATCTCAGGAAGGATTTGGTAACCCGGATACAGACCTTATCATGAACTGCAAGAAGATTGAAGCAGAAGGCGTTAAAACAGTTATCATTACTGATGAGTATGCAGGACGTGACGGAAAGTCTCAGTCTCTTGCTGACTCTGACCCGGCTGCTGATGCGGTTGTTACAGGCGGAAATGCAAACCAGGTAATTATCCTGCCAAAACTTGACAAGGTAATTGGAACACTGGATTACGTAAACAAGATTGCAGGTGCCAGCGAAGAAACACTTCGTGAGGACGGAAGTCTGGAAGTTGAGCTTCAGGTACTTACAGGAGCAACGAATGAAACAGGTTTCAATAAACTGAGCGCAAGATAAGAGGGGAGGATAATAGAATGGCTAAGATTAAAGTAGTTCATTACATCAATCAGTTCTTTGCACAGATTGGTGGAGAAGAAAAAGCAGATTATCCGGCAGAGCTTCGTGTAGGTGAGGTTGTTGGACCGGGTATGGCATTGACTCAGAATTTTAAAGATGAAGCAGAGATTATTGCAACAATCGTTTGTGGTGACTCTTACTTCAACGAAAATCTGGAGAAAGCGAAAGCTGATATCCTTGCTATGGTAAAAGAGCAGGCTCCGGATGTATTTATCGCAGGACCGGCATTCAATGCAGGTCGTTATGGTGTAGCTTGTGGTACAATCGCTGCAGCAGTTCAGGAAGAACTTGGAATTCCGGCTGTAACAGGTATGTACGTAGAAAACCCGGGTGCTGATATGTTCAAAAACCAGGTATATATGGTTTCTACAAAGAACAGTGCAGCAGGTATGAGAGATGCGGTTAAGAAACTGGCTCCTCTTGCAGTGAAACTTGCTAAGGGTGAGAAGATTGGTGCATCTTGTGAAGAAGGTTATATGCCGAATGGCGTTCGTGTAAACTTCTTTGAAAAAGAAAGAGGTTCTCAGAGAGCGGTTAAGATGCTTATTAAGAAGCTGAATGATAAGCCGTTTGAGACAGAGTTCCCGATGCCTGACTTCGACAGAGTAGAACCAAATCCGGCTGTAAAAGATCTGGCGCATGCTAAGATCGCGTTGGTTACATCTGGTGGTATCGTACCAAAGGGAAATCCGGATCACATTGAAAGCTCCAGTGCTTCTCACTATGGAGAATATGATATCGCAGGAGTTATGAATCTGACAGAAGAAACCTATGAGACAGCTCATGGTGGATACGATCCGGTATATGCAAATGAAGACCCTGACCGTGTACTTCCGGTTGACGTTCTTCGTGACATGGAAAAAGAAGGAGTTATTGGTGAATTACATCACCTGTTCTATACAACAGTTGGTAATGGTACAGCTGTAGCATCTTCTAAAGCATTTGCAGCTGAGTTCTCTCAGAAACTGAAAGCAGACGGTGTTGATGCTGTAATCCTCACCTCTACCTGAGGTACCTGTACTCGTTGCGGTGCAACGATGGTTAAGGAAGTTGAGAGAGCAGGAATCCCTGTTGTACACATTTGTACAGTAACTCCAATTTCTATGACAGTAGGTGCTAACAGAATCGTTCCGGCTATCGCTATTCCTCATCCGCTTGGAAATCCGGTTCTGGATAAGGCTGAGGAAAAAGCACTTCGTCGTAAGATCGTTGAGAAGGCTCTGAACGCTCTGACAACAGAAGTAGACGGACAGACGATTTTTGAGTAGACGTGTTGAATACTTAGACGAAAAGGAGAATAACGCAAAATGAGCAAGATTTATGACGTTATTGTCCTGGGTGCAGGTCCTGCTGGTTTAGCAGCAGGACTGTACGCAGGAAGAAGCCGTCTTTCTGTTCTGATTATTGAAAAAGGACAGGACGGCGGACAGATCGCAATTACAGATGAGATTGAAAACTATCCGGGACAGATCGTAGAAGGTGAGTCCGGACCGTCTCTGATTGCGAGAATGACACAGCAGGCAGAAAAATTTGGTGCAGAACGTGTATCTGATACGATCACAGAAGTATCACTGGAAGGCGAGATCAAAGTTCTTAAGAGCGCAAAAGCTGAGTATCAGGGAAGAAACGTGATCATCGCTACCGGAGCTCATGCAAGACCGATCGGATGTAAAGGGGAAGCAGAGTTCACAGGTAAAGGTGTATCATACTGTGCAACATGTGATGCAAACTTCTTTGAAGACTTTGAAGTATACGTAGTAGGCGGAGGAGATTCTGCAGTAGAAGAAGCCATGTATCTGACCAAGTTTGCAAGAAAAGTTACGATCATTCACAGACGTAACGAACTGCGTGCGGCAAAATCCATTCAGGAAAAAGCATTTAAGAATCCAAAGCTGAACTTCATGTGGGATTCTGTAGTAGAAGAAGTAGGCGGAGACGATATTCTTCAGTGGATGAAAGTGAAGAATGTAAAGACCGGAGAAGTTACGACGGTAGAAGCAGATGAAGAGGACGGAATGTTCGGAGTATTCGGATTCATCGGAACCATCCCGAACAGCAAACCGTTCGAAGGAATCATTGATATGGATGAGCGTGGATACATCAAGACAGATGAAGACATGCACACCAACATTCCTGGTGTATATGCAGCAGGGGATGTACGTATCAAGAGCCTGAGACAGGTGGTTACTGCAGCAGCTGACGGAGCAATCGCAGCAGTACAGGTAGAAAGAAGTATGTCTGACTACTTCTAAAAACTAATGAGCACAGCGTGACAATCTTGAGCTTCGCTGTGCGGGATAAAAAGAAGTAAAAAAGCAGACGCGACGTGCCTGCATGAAAGCGAAAGCTTAAAAATATATTTCACAAGGAGGAACATACCAATGTTAGATGTAGATAAGCACACATTTGAAGAAGAAGTGTTAAAAGCAGAAGGTTATGTATTCGTAGATTTTTACGGTGACGGATGTGTACCATGCCAGGCTCTGATGCCAAAGGTACATGAATTCGCTGACACATATGGAGATAAGTTAAAATTCACATCTCTGAATACAACAAAGGCTCGCCGTCTTGCAATCGGACAGAAAGTTCTCGGACTTCCTGTTATGGCAATCTACAAAGACGGAGAGAAAGTAGAAGAACTGGTGAAAGATGACTGTACACCAGAATCTATCGAAGCAATGATTAAGAAGTATATCTAATCGGAGCATCGTGAGTGCGTAAACAGCCACAAGGCTTTTACGGGAATGTAAAATCTGCCGCTTTCAGCGAGCACACTCGCCGGAATTTCATTATCGTTTGCCCGGCGGAGTATAAACATTTCTACAATAAATAAAAAAAGAAGGGAAAGGAAGGAGGAAACACGTCATGGCAATATTAGAAGGAAAAAAAGTCGTTATCATTGGCGACCGTGATGGTGTTCCAGGACCGGCAATCGCAGAGTGCGTAAAGACTGCTGGCGGAGAAGTAGTATTCTCATCCACAGAGTGCTTCGTCTGAACGAGCGCTGGTGCAATGGATCTTGAGAATCAGAAGAGGGTAAAAGAATTCGCAGAGGAGTATGGTCCGGAGAACTTAGTAGTAGTTCTTGGAGCAGCTGAAGGCGAAGGTGCTGGTCTTGCAGCAGAGACTGTAACAGCAGGTGACCCGACATTCGCAGGTCCATTGACAGGGGTCCAGCTTGGACTCACGGTATATCACGTATGTGAAGAAGAACTGAAAGAAGAATTTGATCCGGATGTTTACGATGAGCAGGTAGGCATGATGGAAATGGTTCTTGATCTTGACGACATTGCTGGAGAAATGTCAGCAATCCGTGATGATTTCTGCAAGTTTTTATAAGAAGGGTTTGAGATCGTTTCATCCCACATTTAACGAAACGGTGAGGTAAACACTTACCTCGCCGTTTCGTTCTATAACAAAGTATGCAGGGCAGGCTGCAGATGACGCAGGCTGCCAGTATTGCACATATCGCTGAGGCACGTCAGATGATGACACATTCCTGTAAACAACAGTTAATTATTTTGAAATGATTTAGAAAAGAAGAAAGGTGGATACTCACAATGAACAGTGTAATCAAAGGCGCAAGCTATGTACTTGCACATACTCCACAGATGGTATTTTATAATGGAACAACACAGACAACAGAGAAGGTTGTCAATCCAGAGTCTGAATATTTGAAAGCAATCGACAGTCACCTTCGTTCTTATGAAGAGGCTGTAAGTTACTGGCCAAACCAGGTATATATCGGAAATGCTCATCCGGATGAATTAGCAGAAGTTGCATTCCCTTATTATGATAAGGCAAAAGAGGGTGCAGAGAGATACGGAAAATACGGCGAGATCATGCCGGAAGAAGAATTCCTGATTCTGGCACAGACGGTAGACGTATTCGAAGTTGTAAAGCTGGACAAAGAATTTGTGGCAGCTCATAAAGACGCATTTGCAGCAGATCCGATCATCACAGAAGATATCGCAGCAAAAGTTGAGGAAGGTATCGATGCAGAAGAGATCGCAAGACTGGTAAATGAAGAGCATGCAGAAGGTCTGTATCATGCAGGCAAACTTGTTGGATGTATCAAGAGAGCACATGATATCGACGTAAACCTGTCCGCACATGTTATGCATGAGAATATCATGAGTAAGGCTACCAGCGTACTTGCATTGTTATACGGTGTAAGAAATGCAGGAATCGACAAGGCAGATGTAGAGTATGTGATCGACTGTGCAGAAGAGGCATGTGGTGATATGAACCAGAGAGGCGGCGGAAACTTTGCAAAGGCTGCAGCAGAGATCGCAGGCCTTGTAAATGCAACCGGATCTGATACCCGTGGATTCTGTGCAGGACCATCTCATGCGCTGATCGAGGCAGCATCCCTGGTAAAAGCCGGAACCTATAAGTGTGTAGCTGTTACGGCCGGAGGATGTACCGCTAAATTAGGTATGAACGGAAAAGACCATATCAAGAAAGATATGCCGATCTTAGAGGACTGCCTGGGCGGTTTCTGCGTGATCATCGCTGAGAATGACGGAGAGAATCCGGAGATCAACCTTGATATCGTAGGACGTCATACGGTAGGAACCGGTTCTGCACCGCAGAACGTAATCGGAAGTCTGGTAGCAGATCCGCTGGAGAGAAACGGAATGAAGCTGACTGATATTGACAAGTTCTCACCGGAAATGCAGAACCCGGATATTACAAAACCGGCAGGAGCAGGAGATGTTCCGCTTGCAAACTACAAGATGATCGGAGCACTTGCAGTTAAGAGAGGCGAGTTAGACAGAAAAGAACTTGCAAACTTCACAAAAGATCATGGTCTGACCGGATGGGCACCGACGCAGGGACACATTCCTTCCGGTGTACCGTACATCGGATTTGCAAGAGAAGATATCCTTGCAGGAAAGATCAAGAATGCAATGATCATCGGAAAAGGAAGTCTGTTCCTTGGACGTATGACCAACCTGTTTGACGGATGTTCTTTCGTGATCCAGGCAAATACAGGAGCAGAGGATAACAGCGGAGTATCCGAAGAAGAAGTAAAAGGACTGATCGCAAAAGCTATGAAAGATTTCGCTGCATCATTGCTGGCAGAATAGAGAGGTGAACAAAGATGGCAAATGGAATTGAAAAAATGATTGCCGACACCTTTATGGAAATGGCTCAGGGATTGGAAACAGGAAGCTTTGGGAAGAGACCGAAGATCGCACTTACCGGAATGGGAAGTGAACATGGAGAAGAGAACTCCATGGCAGCTGCAGTAGAGGCAGCAAGAGACGGAATCGATGTCTATTATATCGGAACCTTAGAGGCAGAGGGCGTGATAACAGTCAAAGTGGCAAACGATGAAGAAGGCCATGACAAGATGGAAGAGATGCTGAAAAACGGGGAAGTAGATGCAGCAGTAACGATGCATTTCCCGTTCCCGATCGGCGTATCCACTGTTGGACGCTGCGTGACACCTGCAAAGGGAAAGGAAATGTACATTGCCAATACGACGGGAACCTCCAGTACGGATCGTATTGAAGGAATGATCAAGAATGCCATCTACGGAATCATCACAGCAAAGGCATGCGGAAACGCAGCACCGAGCGTAGGAATTCTGAACGTAGACGGAGCACGTCAGACGGAAAAGGCATTAAAGCAGTTAAAAGAGCAGGGATATGATATCACATTTGCAGAGTCTGCAAGAGCAGACGGCGGATGCGTCATGAGAGGAAATGACGTGCTTCAGGCATCACCGGATATCATGGTAACAGATTCCCTGACAGGAAATATCCTGGTTAAGATGCTCTCTTCCGCAAATACAGGCGGAAGCTTCGAGGCAACAGGCTATGGCTATGGTCCCGGAATCGGAGAAGGCTATGAGCAGTTAGTGATGATCGTATCCAGAGCAAGCGGAGCACCGGTAATCGCCAATGCAATCCGCTATGCGGCACAGCTGGTAAGAGGAAAAGTCTTTGAAGTAGCAAAGGCAGAATTTGCAGCAGTGAATCAAGCAGGACTGAAGGATATCCTGGGTGCATTAAAAGCAGCTCAGAAACCGGCTGCAGCAGAAGAGGATGTAAAAGAACCACCGAAGGAGATCGTAACAGCACAGATCCCGGGAATCGAGGTTATGGATCTGGAAGATGCGGTAAAAGCATTGTGGAAGATCAACATCTACGCAGAAAGTGGAATGGGATGTACGGGACCGATCATCCGTGTATCTGATGCAAATCTTGCAAAAGCAGAAGAAGAGCTTAAGAAAGCAGGATATATTCAGTAATTTCAACACTTAAAGGAAACGGAAAAAGATCATAGATCTGAGGAAGTGGCGTCAAATGTGTCGAGATGCCACTTCCTTTTGTATAATCCTTACTTTATAATGAAAAAAGTAGGGAGGTGCAAAGATGGAAGAAGCGTTGCATATAGATATTATACAGAAAACGATTTACCGGATCTGTTACATTATCATGTGGATGATGGCAGGAATCTTTCTCTTTTATGAAATCAGTACATTTGCAGGATATCCGGACTTGAGCCGGCATTTGAGCAGGATAATACTGGATGAAGCAACATGTTGTGGCATTGATATGTCGGTTCTTCATACCACCTCAGATATCAGGAAAATATCTGAAAAAGCGAGGAATATGGCTGTTATACAGCAGGAAAAGATGAAAAATACTGTGCAGGAAACTCCAGAAGCGGAGAGGATACGAGAAACGACCGAAATGGTGAAAACACTGGAAGTACCGGTGATTCCGGACGAAGAAATGCCGGGTGTTTCGGGGAATGAACCGGCTTACATTGAAAGTGTACCGGATTCGATTCCAAATGATCTTTCACAGATGGAGATGGAAGACGCAGAGATAGAGATCAGGGGATTCCTGATTGATGCAGATGGTTATATCATGGGATATACAGATGTTGTTTCTGCAGTAGATGGTGTTCTGGTGATTCCAAGTGATGAGAGATGCACAGGAATTCGAAAATCAGCGTTGGAAGGGCTGGAATCCATGATTTTTGAAATCTATATTCCTGAAAACATTACAGAGATTGAAGCAGAGACGTTTGAATATCTTGAAGAGCTGATGTATATAGAAGTAGCTGCAGACAATCCTGTTTATAGCAGTGAGTATGGAGTATTGTATACGAAAAACGGTGAGATGGTAGCTTTCCCAAAGGGAAGATATTAAAAGGGAGGCAGTAGAGACTCTCGCAGCAGATGCTGCGATGGTCTCTGTTTTCATATATAAATACAATTTAATTTCCAAAAATTCTCTATGATTCTCCAGCTTCTGGTGATATAATGGATGAAATTGAGCAAGGCAAAAAGGAGCAGACATGAGAGTTAGGCAGATAATAGAGAATAAAAGATTGTATATAGACTTGTTGTTGTTGGCTGATCCGCAGGAAAGCATGATTGAAAAGTATCTGGATCAGGGGGAGATGTTTCTCCTTGAAGAGAATGGAGAAGCAAAGACGGTTGCAGTAGTAAAGGTTTTAAAAAACCGGAAGTGTGAACTTAAGAATATTGCGACAGCCGAGGCACAGCGGAACAAGGGATATGGAAAGTATATGATACACTTTCTCTGTGAGCATTACAGCAGCGTGTGTGATGTGATGTATGTTGGTACGGGTAATACCGGAAAAACAATAGACTTTTATAAAAAATGTGGGTTTGAAAATTCTCATATACTGGTAGATTTTTTTGTGAAAAATTATGAGAAGCCGATTTATGATGATGGAGTACTGCTTAAGGATATGATCTATCTGAAAAAGAATCTGGAATCTGAGGTAGATGTGAAAAAAGTGTTGGATCTGGCATTAGAGGCAGGAAGAATTCTTTTAAAAAACGGTGCTGAGATCTTTCGTGTGGAAGAGACGATTACCAGAATCTGTCAGAGGTTTCATGTAGATCAGGTTGATATATTTGCATTGAGTCATGGTCTGTTTGTAAGTGCGGAAAATGGAATCGAAGAGGCATATACAAGAGTAAAACATATTCCATTGTCTGCATCTCATCTGGGGGTTGTTGCAGAAGTAAATGCACTATCCAGAGAAATTGCGGCCGGGCAGGTTGGAATGGATGAGGCGGCGGAAAGATTGAAAGAAATTGATAAAATTCCGCCTAAAAAATCGTACTTTCAAATTGGCGCTGCTGGAATCGCAAGTGCAACATTCGGATATATGTTGGGGGCAACACCATATGAAAGTATTATGGCCTTTTTTATTGGATGTGTTTTATATGTATGGGTTTTATTCTGCAAGAAATATGGCATGTCTAAAATTATTGTGAATCTTGTGGGCGGAATAATCATTACAACACTTGCAATCTGTATGAAGCATATATTTTATATTGTATTTGCAGAGACACTTCGCTTTGATGGAATGATTATTGGTGCATTGATGCCTCTTGTCCCCGGACTTGCATTTGTAAACGCAATCCGAGATATCGCTGACAGTGATTTTCTGTCAGGCACCGTTCGCATGATCGATGCAATTCTTGTGTTTGTTTATATTGCAATTGGAGTTGGAGTTACATTGAGTATTTATAATAATATGTTTGGAGGGTTATTGTTGTGATGGGGGAAATGCTTTTTCAACTGTTATGTTCATTTTTTGGAACGATTGCTTTTTCCATATTGTACCAGGTTCCAAGAAAGTATTATATATCCTGTGGAATGACAGGAACTACAGGATGGATGATATATAGAGTCATGGTTCAAGGAGTTACTCCGGCAATCGCTTCCTTTTTTGGAGTACTGGTGGTAGTGTTGATGTCACGGATGTTGACGGTACGCATGAAATGTCCGATTACAATCTTTCTGGTACCGGGAATCATTCCGTTGGTGCCGGGAGCGGGAATCTATTTTACGGCTTATTATCTGGTGACAAACCAATTATATCTGGCTGCAGAAAAAGGAATTGAATCTGTGAAAATTGCATTTGCTATTGTTCTTGCAATTGTATTTATTGTGTCTATTCCAAGAGAAGTATTTCAGCCGACATACTGGAAGCAAAGAAGATTGAGAAAAGGTTGATGCATATATGGATATTGTGCTACAATGTAAGAATCGATGGATAAAATTATGAAAGAATTAGGAGATATGAATTGCGATGAGTAAGGTAAGAACAAGATTTGCACCAAGTCCTACAGGAAGAATGCATGTGGGAAACTTAAGAACTGCGCTGTACGCGTATCTGATTGCAAAGCATGAAAATGGCGACTTTATGTTAAGAATAGAAGACACGGATCAGGAAAGATTCGTGGAAGGTGCTCTGGAGATTATTTATCACACACTGGCAGAGACCGGACTGGTTCACGACGAAGGACCGGATAAGGATGGAGGTGTTGGCCCTTATGTACAGAGCGAGCGTAACGCTTCCGGATTATATTTGAAATATGCAAAACAGTTGATTGAACAGGGAGATGCATATTATTGTTTTTGTGACAAGGAACGTCTGGAATCTCTGAAGAACAGGGTATCGGAGGAAGATGGCGGAACAGAAATCGTGGTATATGACAAGCATTGTCTCGGACTGAGCAAAGAAGAAGTAGAGGCAAACCTTGCGGCAGGTAAACCATACGTTATTCGTTTTAATATGCCGACAGAGGGCACGACGACATTTCATGATGAGATTTACGGTGATATCTCTGTACCGAATGCAGAACTTGATGATTTGATTCTGATCAAATCTGACGGATATCCGACTTATAATTTTGCGAATGTAGTTGACGACCATCTGATGGGGATTACACATGTTGTACGCGGCAACGAATACCTGTCTTCCGCACCAAAATACAACAAGATCTATGAAGCTTTTGGATGGGAAATTCCGGTATATGTACACTGTCCGTTGATTACGGATGAAAATCATAAAAAACTGAGCAAGCGCTGTGGACATTCTTCTTATGAAGACCTGATTGATCAGGGATTCGTAACGGAAGCGGTTGTGAATTATGTTGCGCTTCTTGGATGGTGTCCGACCGGAAACCAGGAGATTTTCTCTCTGGAAGAACTGGTGAAAGAATTTGATTATCGCCATATGAGCAAGTCTCCGGCTGTATTTGATATTGTAAAACTGAAATGGATGAATGGGGAATATCTGAAGAAGATGGATTTTGATTCATTTTATGAAAGAGCAGAATCCTATATCAAAGAAGTGGTTACAAAAGATTATGATCTGAAAAAGATTGCAGCGCTTGTAAAGACAAGAATCGAGATCTTCCCGGATATCAAAGAGCAGATTGATTTCTTCGAAGAATTGCCGGAATATGATACAGCTATGTATTGCCACAAGAAAATGAAGACCAATGAGGAAAAATCTCTGAAAGTGCTTCAGGATGTGCTTCCTCTTCTGGAAGAGCAGGAAGATTTCAGTAACGATGCTCTGTTTGCGATGTTAAAAGGATATGTTGATGAAGCTGGAGTAAAGACCGGATTCGTAATGTGGCCGGTCAGAACAGCAGTTTCCGGAAAACAGAATACACCTGGTGGTGCAACTGAGATCATGGAGATTCTTGGAAAAGAAGAATCTATAAGACGAATAAAAAAGGGTATTGAATTGTTAAGTAAGTAAGGGGAATCTGATGAGTCTGAATCAAGCGCAGGCTGAGGCGGTCGCCCACAAAGAAGGACCATGTATGGTTCTTGCCGGTCCCGGTTCCGGGAAAACTCTTACCATAGCAAAGAGAATTGAATATCTGATCACGAAGTATAAGGTAAGACCAGAAGAAATTCTGGTCATTACCTTTACAAAGTATGCGGCAAAAGAGATGAAAGAAAGAACCAGAAAAATATGTGGTCAACCGGCATATGCGGTTACTTTTGGTACCTTTCATGGAATATATTATGGAATCCTGAAGTGGGCCTATCATCTGAATCAGACCAATCTTTTGACGGAAGAGGAGAAGTATACTCTGCTCCGTCAGTTGATTTCTCAGATGGATTGGGAGGAGATTCCGGCTGCGGATGAAGAAAAAGACTATCTGCAGGATCTGACTGTGGAGATAGGAAATGTAAAAAATAATTGTCTTAATATTATGGAATACGATTCTTTGAAATATGGGAAAGAGCGGTTTCGCGAGCTATATCAGTCTTATGAATATGAAAAACGAAAACGGAAAAAGATTGATTTTGAAGATATGCTGATAATGTGCCGGGATTTGTTCAGAAGCAGATCGGATATTCTGGAAAAATGGCAGAAAAAGTTCCGTTATATTCTGGTGGATGAATTTCAGGATGTCAATCAGGCACAGTATGATGTGGTGCGGATGTTGGCGGCACCTGAGAATAATCTGTTTGTGGTGGGAGATGATGATCAATCTGTGTATGGATTCCGGGGCGCAAAGCCAGGGATTATGATGGAATTTGTGAAGGATTATCCGGATGCCAGGCAAATTCTTCTGAATGTGAATTACAGATCTACCGGTTATATTGTGAAAGGTGCTTTGAAGGTAATCGGGCATAACAAGACAAGATTTGCGAAAGAGATTATTGCAGAAAAAAAACCGGATGAAACGGTTCATGTTCAGGAAGTGAAAGATCCAATGGAAGAAAGCAGATACGTGATCGATAAGATTCGTGAATATACAGAAAGGGGAATTCCGTATACACAGATTGCGATTCTTTATCGTACAAATCTGGATGCAAGAGCATTGTCGGAGGTTCTGATGGAATATCAGATTCCATTTACAATGAAAGAATATCTGAACAATATTTATGACCATTTTATCGGGGTGGATATCAGCAGCTACTTTCATCTGTCACAGGGAGAGTATGACAGAAAATATTTTCTACAGATTGCTAACAGGCCAAAGAGATATATCAGCAGAGAATGCCTGAACGAGAAAAAGGTGAGTTATGAATCGATTCGAAACTTCTATTGTGATAAAGAATGGATGATGGATCGAATCAATCAGCTTGAATGGGATATGAAGATGATCCGGAATAAGACTCCGTATGCGGCGATTCAATATATCAGGAAAAGTATGGGATACGATGAATTTCTGAGGGAATATGCGGCTTATCGGAAGATACCGGAAGAAGATCTGATGGCAGTCATTCATGAGATTCAACAGAATTCCAGAGAGTATCAGACCATTTCAGAGTGGTTTGCACATGTGGAGAGATATCGAGAGATGTTAAAAGTGCAAAATCAGAAGCGGGAAAGCACGGAGGGTGTTGCACTTATGACGATGCACAGCGCAAAAGGTTTGGAATATGATACAGTTTTTATGATTGAGAGCAATGAAGGAAGTACTCCGTATCGGAAAGCAAGATCTGAAGAAGAGATCGAAGAGGAGCGTCGCCTGTTTTATGTGGCGATGACCAGGGCAAAGAGAAAACTAATCATCAGCTATGTAAAAGAAAAAAACGGGAAAGATATGAATCCCTCCCGTTTTGTTGATGAACTACTCCTCGTCTGAATCTTCCAGTTCCAGCGTATCCATCCATTCGTCGAAAGCATCAGCGGCAGCCTCATACTCATCGTCATCTTCGATGTTGCCGAGTTCCGGTTCGCCGTTTTCATCTTCGCTGTAACGATAGAGGTAGATGTCACTGTCTGCATCAAATTCCATATTGTCATCCAGTGGAACAAGCGCGATATATTCTTCCCCGCCTGCTTCGAATACAGTAAGGATCGCACACTGGATTACTTCATCATTGTCAAGGGTCAGCTCAATTGTTACATATCCATCATTATCGATTGTTTCATTCATAGCCGCATTCTCCTTTTCTATATCACTAGTTTAACTGTAACAGAGGTGTACTTAAAAAGCAAGGATGTTTTCGAGAGAATGACTGTAAAACTGAAAACAGTAGCCAAAATGCCAGAAATGTTGTAGAATAAAGCTGTGTATCATCGCATACATAAGGAGGAAGATATAATGCAAAGAAAGAGAATCATCAGTGTACTGGCAGTCATGCTGGTATGCATTTTCGCATTATCTGCATGCAAGAAGCAGGCAGGCAAGCCGGTAGATAATGCGATTACAGAAGATACAGAGGATGAAGAAAAAGAGGAAAAAGAAGAGGAAGAAGACGTACTGGTATTCGGATTTTCGGCAATTGATATGGAAAATCCATATTTTATAACATTGGAGAAGGCAATTAAGGAAGTATTGGATGAAGATGAGTGTCAGCTGATCACAAAGGATCCGGCATCAGATGCAGAACTTCAGGAACAGCAGATTCAGGAGATGATAGATGAAGGAATTGATGCAATCTTTCTGTGCCCTGTTGATTGGGAAGCAATCACTCCATCTCTGGAGGCTCTGAAAGAGGCGGGGGTGAAGATTATCAATGTGGACACCCAGGTAAAAGAAATGGATTATGTAGATGCGTACATAGGATCGGATAATCAGAAAGCCGGAAGAATCTGCGGAGAAGATCTGATTGAAAAGTGTCCGGATGGCGGAAAGATCGCTATTTTGGAGGCGACTGCTCAGAATTCGGTGAATGACCGTATCACGGGATTTGAAGAAGCCATTGCCAAAGCTGAGAATGGATTTGAAGTGGTAGCGAGAGAGAATACCGACGGAAGTTTCGAAAAGGGGCTGGAAGGTGCAAAAAAGATCATAAGTGAGAACCCGGAGCTGACTGCAATTATGTGTGGAAATGACCAGACAGCGGTGGCTGCTAAGACAGCACTCAACCTTGCCGGCATGGATAAAGTCCTGATATACGGAGTGGATGGATCGCCGGATATCAAGAAAGAACTTATGAAGACCGGCAGTCAGATTGCCGGGACTGCAGCACAATCACCGATCAATATGGGAAAGACTGCAGCAAAAGTGGCAATCTGTATGATGAATGGAAAAGACTATGAAAAAGAAACATATGAAGATGTATTTATGATTGATGAAGAAAATGTTGATATGTATGGTGTAGATGGATGGCAATAAAGCGGGAAAGGCATCACTTCAGGAGGTACCAGCAGAGCTGATGCACACTTGAACAGGAGGATATGACATGAGACAGATACAGGGACAACCGATACCAATAGGAGTTACAGTAAACGACAATCAGGTGAACTTTGCAGTAGCGGTTCCGAAGAACAGGGAGTGTCGGCTGCTTTTGTACCGAAGAGGAGAACAAAAGCCATGTGATGAATATGAGATGGAATTGTCCGTGGGGGAAGTGCGTGCGATTGCGTTGCAGGATATTGAGCCATTGGAGTATGAATACAATTATAAAGTAGATGGAGAGATTATGGTCGATCCATATGCCAGAGCAATTGCAGGCAGAGAAGAGTGGCAGAATAAAAGAAATGTGCAGGAACATGAAGTAAGAGGCGTCCTGATAAATCATACTTTCGATTGGGAAGGAGATCAGCCACTTCGGATTCCTTATCATCAAGTGATTGCCTACAGCCTTCATGTGCGCGGATTTACAAAACATCCTTCTTCACAGGTGAAAAATAAAGGAACATTTCAGGGATTGATTGAAAAGCTTCCTTATCTCTGTGAGCTGGGAATCAATCAGATCCACTGTATGCCGGTCTATGAGTTTGAAGAATGTATGCCAAACTGCAATTACTGGGGATATGGGAGTGCGTATTATTTTGCACCGAAGAGTGCATATTCCAGTACCGGAGATGGAGTGAATGGTCTGAAAGATATGGTAAAGGAATGTCATAGGTGTGGAATCGAGGTCGTTCTCGAAATGCCATTTTCAGATGATATTTCCAGACAGATGATGGTTGAATGCCTGCGATATTATGTAATGCAGTACCATATTGACGGATTTATCGTAAACCCGGTTCTTCTGTCCGTAGATGAGCTTCGGGAAGATCCGATCCTCAAAGGTACAAAGCTGATGGTGCATCAGTTGGGATTTCAGACAACTATGCGCCGTTTTTTAAAGGGCGATGAAGGTATGATCAATGATGTGATCTACTGGCTGAAGCATCATGCTGAGAACCAGGATTCGTTCAACAGTATTACCGGTCAGAATGGATTTACCCTTAATGACCTGGTGTCATACGACGGAAAGCATAATGAAGCCAATGGAGAGAATAACCGGGATGGTTCGGATTATAACTTCAGCTGGAACTGTGGAGCAGAGGGGCCGACAAGGAAAAAGGCGGTTCTGGAGCTTCGGAAAAAACAGATTCGCAATGCATATTTTCTGGTGCTTCTGTCTCAGGGTACGCCATGTATTCTCGCAGGAGATGAATTTGCAAATACGCAGAAAGGCAATAATAATGCATATTGTCAGGATAATCCGATTGGCTGGCTGGACTGGAAAAAACTGGAAAAAGGAAAGGAACTGTATGAGTTTGTCCGTGGCCTGATCCGAATCCGCAGAGAGTATTCGATCTTTGCACCGGAAAAAGAACTGTTGGGAATCGACCGTTCCTCCTGTGGAGTGCCGGATGTATCTTATCATGGAGAAAATGCATGGCAGGTGCAGTCGGAGGTATCAAGCAGACAGCTTGGTGTATATTACAGTGGTGCATATATGGACAGTGAAGACTGGTTTGTCGCTTATAATATGCATTGGCTGGAACATTCATTTGCGGTTCCGGCATTGCCAAAAGGGAAAAAATGGTATCTGATGGCATCTACAGATCTGGGTGTTCTTGATGAACCCGTGTTGATGGAGGGCCAGCGTATCATTGATATCAAAGAAAGGACGATTATGGTTATGATCGCCCGGTAGAGAATTGGAAAGTGGAATGAGGCAATTATGAAAGCATGGCAGCATTTGCGAACAATTAATCATCATAAATATCTGGTAATGAAGCATTGTTTTAAGGTAGGGTTATACAGACAAGGACTGCTTCATGATCTGTCAAAGTATTCCCCGACGGAATTCCTTGTGGGGTGCAAGTATTATCAGGGCAATCGTAGTCCGAATAATGCAGAGCGTGAAGCTACCGGATATTCGAAGGCGTGGCTTCATCATAAAGGAAGAAACAAGCATCATTATGAGTATTGGATTGATTACAGTGTGAATCCGGAGGAGGGGATCGTGGGGCAGAAGATGCCGACCAGATATGTCATTGAGATGTTCATGGATCGGGTTGCTGCTTCCAAAACTTATCAGGGAGACCGGTACAAAGACTGCCACCCTTTGGAATATTATAAGCAGGGGGCAGCAAAGCTTGGAAAAATGATCCATCCCGAGACGGCGGCTCTGCTGCATAAGCTGCTTAAGATGCTGGCTGAAGAAGGCGAAGAAAAAACCTTTTTCTATATTAGAAAGAACATTTTGAAAAATTTGAAAAATTTGTAAAATATTTGTTGACATTTTGAAAGTGATGATGTATTATATATTTTGTCAGCGCGAGAGCGACAGACAAATGCGGAAGTGTCGGAACTGGCAGACGAGCAAGACTAAGGATCTTGTAGCTGTTTTAGCTGTGTGGGTTCAAGTCCCATCTTCCGCAGTATATAGACTCAGGCAAAAGCCTGAGTCTTTTTTTATTGATTTTGTATGAATTAAGTATTGTATCGTGTATAATAAAAGAAAAAATTGAGAAATCTGATGGAGACGGAAGTGGAAAGAAATGTTTCGGAGTGAGGAGGAATGGATGATGTTAGAGAAGCTGGATCTTACGAAGTCAATGGGAAAGTCAGAATATAAGGAAAAGATGGTTGAACTTGAGAACAGGATTGGAAGGCTTCAGAGGGAGTGCAGAAGTCTCGGAATTCCGGTTATGATAGCTTTTGAAGGATATGGAGCATCAGGAAAAGGGCTCCAGATCGGGGAATTGATACAGGCACTGGATCCGAGAGGATTTGAGGTATATGCGGTAAAAAACGAGACGGAAGAGGAACGGATGCATCCATTTATGTGGAGGTTCTGGACGAAGCTTCCGGAAAAGGGAAGAATTGCAATCTATGACAGCAGCTGGTATCGAAAGGTTCTGGTGGATCGGTTTGATAAAAAGACGAAAAAGAGAGATCTTGACAGGGCATATCATTCGATCTGCTCTTTTGAAGAGCAGCTGACAGCAGATGGTATGGTGATTATCAAGATATTTCTGGCCATTGATCAGGCAGAGCAGAAGCGAAGGTTTGAACAATTGTCTGCATCTCCGGAAACAGCGTGGAGGGTCAGTAAGGGAGATTGGAAACGAAATCAGAAATTTGAAAAATATCAGGCAATGAACGAAGAAATGTTGAATCGCACAGATACACAGTACGCACCGTGGCATATTGTGGAAGCAACAGATCGCAGATACGCGACAGCCAGAATCTATGCAATTGTGGCAGAACGCCTGGAGGAGCAGGTGAAACAGGCGAAGGAAAAGACAGAGCAGGAGCAGACCGTACAGGAGGAGTCGGAGCAGGAATGTGATAAGAGGGAATCCATTCTTGCAAAGGCAGATCTGACATTATCTTATTCAAAAGAGGAGTATAAGAAAAGACTGGCAGTACTGCAGCAGCGGATCGAGTTACTCCATGGAGAATTGTACCGGAAAAGGATTCCGGTTGTCATTGGTTTTGAGGGATGGGATGCAGGCGGTAAAGGAGGAGCGATTAAGCGTCTGACGAGAAAGATGGATCCCAGGGGATATGTGGTGCATCCGACAGCTTCTCCGACTGAGAGGGAAAAGGCGCATCATTATCTGTGGCGTTTCTGGACAGATATGCCAAAAGCCGGACATATTACGATATTTGACCGAACCTGGTATGGAAGAGTGATGGTTGAGAGAATTGAGGGGTTCTGTACGAAACTGGAATGGCAGAGAGCTTATAAGGAAATTAATGATATGGAGCGTGATCTTACAGATGCAGGAGCGATTGTTTTGAAGTTCTGGATGCAGATCGATAAGGATGAACAAGAGCGAAGATTTAAAGCAAGGCAGGAAAGTCCGGAAAAACAGTGGAAGATCACAGAGGAGGACTGGCGAAACCGGGAAAAATGGGAACAGTACGAAGAAGCCGTAAATGAGATGCTGATTCGGACATCTACCCCGAAGGCTCCATGGATTGTTGTAGAAGGAAACTGTAAATATTATGCAAGAATTAAAGTGCTTGAAACGGTAGTAGGGGCGATCGAAACACGTCTGGAACAGGAAAGGAGCGACCGTGCATGACGATCAGAGAGCAGTTGGAAGCAAGAGAAGTGGAATACTTAAGTCCTTATGCTTCTCTGAGCAGCAAGTCAAAAGGAAGAAAACGTCCGGAGGAGGAATGTGACATACGACCGGTATACCAGAGGGACAGAGATCGAATCCTTCATTGTAAGTCGTTTCGGCGTTTGAAGCAGAAGACACAGGTATTTCTGCTTCCCAAAGGGGATCACTACCGGACGAGACTTACACATACCCTGGAGGTGTCGCAAAATGCGCGCACCATAGCAAAAGCCCTGCGCCTGAATGAGGATCTGGCAGAGGCAATTGCACTGGGGCACGATCTGGGGCATACGCCATTCGGTCATGCGGGAGAGCGGGCATTGAATGCGGTCTGCTCTTTGGGATTCCGACACAATGAACAAAGTGTCAGGGTGGTGGAATATCTGGAAAAACATGGAGAAGGACTGAATCTGACCTGGGAGGTCAGAGATGGAATTCGCAATCATAAAACCAGTGGTATGCCACATACTTTGGAAGGACAGATTGTGCAGTTATCGGATAAGATAGCCTATATCAACCATGATATAGACGATGCAATCAGAGGAGGGATTCTGAAGGAAGAGGATATCCCGCAGGAATATCGAAACATTCTTGGACAAACTACCAGAGTCCGACTGGATACGATGATACATGATGTGATTATTAACAGTATGGATCAGCCGGAGATTCGGATGTCACCAGAGATTCGAACAGCAGTGATGGGACTTCGGAAATTCCTGTTTGAACATGTTTATGAGAATCCGGTGGCAAAGAGCGAGGAATCAAAAGCGATCAATATGATTACAAATCTGTATGAATATTATGTCCGTCACGAAGAACTGCTCCCCGGACAGTCACGCGCTGATGTTGAAGCAGGAACAACGAGTCTGGAACAGACGGTGTGTGATTATATCGCTGGAATGACTGATACATATGCCGTGAAAAAGTTTGAAGAATATTTTGTTCCGGAATCCTGGAAATATTAAAGGAAATCAGATGGTTTTGTCGAATATTATATATGAGGAGATTTTATATGTATTATTCTGATGAAATAATTGAAGAAGTAAGATCCAGAAATGATATTGTGGATGTGATATCAAGCTACGTCAAGCTTCAGAAAAAGGGAAATTCTTATTTTGGACTGTGTCCGTTTCATAACGAGAAGTCTCCATCCTTTTCCGTCAGCAGACAGAAGCAGATGTACTATTGTTTTGGATGTGGAGCCGGAGGAAATGTATTTACATTTCTGATGGAATACGAGAACTATACATTTGTTGAGGCTCTGAAGTATCTGGCTGATCGTGCAGGAGTGGAACTTCCGGAAGAGGAATATTCCAAAGAAGCAAAAGAGCGTGCAGATACCAGGGCGATCCTTCTGGAGATCAATAAGACAGCCGCACAGTATTATTATGCACAACTGAAGGGCGCACAGGGTGCACAGGGGCTTGCATACCTCAGAAAACGGGAGCTCACAGATGATACGATCAAGGTATTCGGGTTGGGATATTCGAACAAATACAGTGACGATCTGTACCGGTATCTGAAGTCGAAGGGATATAAGGATGACATGATCGCAAAAGCGGGGCTGATCACGATCGATGAAAGGCAGGGGGTATATGACAAGTTCTGGAATCGGGTGATGTTCCCGATCATGGACGCCAACAGCAGAGTCATCGGATTTGGCGGACGTGTTATGGGAGACGCAAAACCAAAGTATCTGAATTCGCCGGAGACAATGATATTTGACAAAAGCCGGAATCTGTACGGTCTCAACCGGGCAAGAAGCACAAAGAAGCCGTATTTTCTTCTGTGTGAAGGATACATGGATGTGATATCGCTTCATCAGGCGGGATTCACCAATGCCGTGGCATCGCTTGGAACAGCGCTTACTTCCGGACATGCTTCACTGATCAAGCGATATGTGCAGGAGGTATATCTTACCTATGACAGTGATGGGGCAGGAACGAAAGCAGCCCTTAGAGCGCTTCCGATTTTGAAGGAGGCGGGGATTACTGCAAGGATTATTCGAATGGAACCGTATAAAGACCCGGATGAGTTTATCAAAAATCTGGGGGCGGAAGCATTTGAAGAAAGAATCCATCAGGCGAGAAATGGTTTTATGTTCAGTCTGGAAGTCCTGGAGCGTGACTATGATATGACTTCACCGGAAGGCAAGACAGACTTCATGAAGGAAGTGGCAAGGCGGCTGACACAGTTCGATGAGGAGATTGAGCGCAATAATTACATAGAGGCTGTGGCGAAAGCGTATCATGTAGGATATGAAGACCTCAGAAAACTCGTTAGCAGGATGGCTGTTCAGACGGGGCTTGCAACGCCGGCATCCAGACCCAGACCGACGGTCGGTAAGGAAAAGCGGAAGGAAGATGGAATTCTGATATCTCAGAAGATTCTTCTGACCTGGCTGATTGAGAGTGAGGATCTCTTCCGGCAGATTGAGAAGTATATTACGCCGGAGGATTTTACAGAGGGGCTGTATCGGACGGTTGCCGGACTCTTATATGAACAGTACGAAAGACATGAGGTCAATCCGGCACAGATTATGAATCATTTTACGGATGAAGAAGAACACCGGGAGGTGGCAGGTCTTTTTCATACCAGGATCAAGGAACTTACGACTGTGCGTGAACAGGAGAAAGCACTGCAGGAGACGATTCTTCGGGTAAAGAATCACAGCATCGAAGAAGCAACGAAGCATCTGGATCCGACAGATATGCAGGGACTGCAGAGACTGATGAACGCCAAAAGAGAATTGCAGGATCTTAAGGCACTGCATATTTCTATTAATTAAGGATAAAATATAAACAAGCAATGAGAGGATGGACAATACATGGATGAAAATGTAATGAAATTCCAGGAAAAATTAAGAGAGTTAGTAACACTTGGAAAGAAAAAAAAGAGTATTCTGGAAATTCAGGAGATTAATGATGTTTTTGCGGACATGGAACTAGATTCCGAAAAAATGGAAAAGGTATTCGACTATCTTGAGGCAAATAATATTGATGTACTGCGTATCAGTAGTGATGACGATGATGATATACCGGATGATATTGTGATATCTGAAGAAGATGATATTGACGTAGAGAAGATTGATCTGTCTGTTCCGGATGGAATCAGCATAGAAGATCCTGTACGTATGTATCTGAAAGAGATTGGTAAGGTTCCTCTTCTGACAGCAGAAGAAGAGGTAGAACTTGCAAAAAGAATGGCAGACGGAGATGAGGATGCCAAGAAGCGTCTTGCAGAAGCGAATCTTCGTCTGGTCGTCAGTATTGCAAAGCGCTATGTCGGACGTGGAATGCTTTTCCTGGATCTGATTCAGGAAGGGAATCTGGGTCTGATCAAGGCTGTGGAAAAGTTTGATTATCATAAGGGATTTAAGTTCAGTACTTATGCAACCTGGTGGATCCGCCAGGCGATTACAAGAGCAATCGCAGATCAGGCAAGAACCATCCGTATTCCGGTGCATATGGTAGAGACGATCAACAAGCTGATCCGTGTTTCCAGACAACTTTTGCAGGAACTTGGACGGGAACCAACGCCGGAAGAGATTGCGGCAGAGTTGGACATGCCGGTAGAAAGAGTGCGTGAGATCCTCAAAATCTCTCAGGAACCGGTATCTCTTGAGACTCCGATCGGAGAGGAAGAAGACAGTCATCTGGGAGATTTCATACAGGATGATAATGTGCCTGTTCCGGCAGAGGCTGCTGCACAGACACTTCTGAAAGAACAGCTGGATGAGGTTCTGGATACACTGACAGAGAGAGAGCAGAAAGTACTCAGACTTCGCTTTGGTATGAATGACGGTCGTGCCCGTACACTGGAAGAGGTTGGAAGAGAATTCGATGTTACCCGTGAGCGTATTCGTCAGATTGAGGCGAAAGCGCTTCGTAAGCTGCGTCATCCGAGCCGCAGCAGAAAATTAAGAGATTATCTGGATTAAGAAAGAGGCGCCTATGGAACTATCAAAAAGACTTTATGCGGTTGCGGGTCTGGTGACAGAGGGCGCCTCTGTTGCCGATATCGGAACTGATCATGGATACATACCAATCTATCTGGTACAGCAGGGGATAGCTTCTCATGTGATTGCGATGGATATTAACAAAGGACCGCTGGAGAGAGCGAAGATGCATATCATCGGACACGGACTGAAGGAGCAGATTGAGACGAGATTATCCGATGGACTTGCTGCGGTTGTTCCAGGAGAAGTGGATACGATGATCGCTGCCGGTATGGGCGGAGGCCTGGTCATTCGGATCCTGACGGATGGAAAAGAAGTGGCGGATACGATTACTTCATTTGTACTGCAGCCACAGTCAGAGATTCAAAGAGTTCGCAGATATCTGAATGAACACGGATACCGGATCGTGCAGGAAGATATGGTGGAAGAGGATGGAAAATACTATCCAATGATGCGTGCTGTTCATGGAGAGGAGGAAGTCTATACTGCCTGTGAATATCTGTATGGACGATGCCTTCTGAGGAAGCAGCATCCGGTTCTTGAAAAGTATCTGAAGCGCGAGCTTCAAATCAAAGAAAGTGTATTCTGTCAGCTTATGAAGCATAAGAACAGCGAAAGCGCTTTCAGTCGAATGGAAGAATTAAAAACAGAGATGGAAATGGTAAAAGAAGCTCTGAATTACTATCCATAACAGACAGACGAAAAGGAGTAGATGTCATGGTTTGTAGAGAGATCATGGAGGTCATAGAACAGACGTATTCCCGTGCATATGCAATGAGCTGGGACAATGTAGGCCTTCTTGTTGGCAGGGATGATAAGGAGGTACAAAAGATATATCTGGCAGTGGATGCAACGGATGAAGTGATTGATGCAGCCGTCAGTTGCCATGCGGACATGCTGGTGACACATCACCCGATGATCTTCGGTGCATTGAAGCAGATTAATAATCGCGATTTTATTGGAAAAAGAATTCTCCGACTGATACAGAATGATATTTCCTGTTATGCCATGCACACCAATTATGATGTGAAAGGAATGGCAGAATTGTCGGGAGAGATGATGGGATATGAAAATGCACAGGTGCTGGAGATTACCTGTATAGAGGAAACCAGTGACGGATCTGTATCGGAAGGGATCGGAAGGATTGCAGACCTTAAAGAACCGGTCACATTGAAGGCATACTGTGACAAGGTGAAGGAGGTGTTTCAGCTTCCGGGAGTGATTGCTTTTGGGGATATGGATGCACAGATCCGTCGTGCGGCTATCTGTCCGGGATCCGGGAAAAGTGTGATCTCTGCAGCGATTGAAAAGGGAGCGGATGTTCTGGTTACCGGAGATATCGGACATCATGAAGGAATCGATGCAAAAGCGCAGGGACTTGCCATTATTGATGCAGGACATTACGGAATTGAGCATATATTTATAGAGGATATGAAACGGTATCTGGAAGCACATCTGGAAAATGTTCAGATCATCGGAGCACCGGTTCAGCATCCATATGTAATCTTGTGATTGTCAGATATAAAGGGGGAATAATATGGCAGGCAATATGTATAATGTTCAGATTGGAAATGAGATCCGACAGTATGAGGAGGGGACAACATACCGTCAGATTGCAGAGGAGTATCAGAAAAACTACGCACACGATATTGTGCTGGTTTTTGTCAATGACAGGCTTCAGGAACTGTTCAAAACAGTAAACTCTGATTGCACGATCCGCTTTGAGACAACTGGAGATTCCATCGGTCATAAGACTTATAAGCGAAGTATGAACCTGATGCTGGTAAAAGCAGTATATGATGCAGCAGAACACCGGAATATTGAGAAAGTCAGGATTCATTATTCCGTAAGCAAAGGATATTACTGTACCATTGAAGGAAATATTGTTCTGAATCAGGAATTTCTGGACCGTGTGGAGGCGAGGATGCGTAATATGGTGGAACAGGATCTGCCGATTCAGAAGGCATCCATCCATACGGATGATGCGATCGCCAGATTTGGACAATATGGAATGTACGATAAGGAGCGTCTGTTCCGTTACCGGAGAGTGTCGAAAGTCAATATATACAGCATGAATGAATTTGAAGATTACTATTACGGGTATATGGTGCCAAGTGCGGGTTATTTGAAGTATTTTAAACTATATTTGTATGACGAGGGATTCGTACTTCAGATGCCGACACAATACAGCCCGGAGATCGTTCCTCCGTTTGAACCTCAGAATAAGCTGTTTCAGGTATTGAAGGAATCGGTAAAATGGGGTGACATGCAGGGAATTGAAACGGTCGGAGATCTGAATGACAAGATTACCAAAAGTGATGTGCATGAAGTGGTACTGGTACAGGAGGCTTTGCAGGAAAAAAAGATTGCAGAGATTGCAGGACAGATTGCAGCCCGTAAGGATGTAAAATTTATCTTGATTGCGGGTCCGTCTTCTTCCGGAAAGACGACGTTTTCCCATCGGCTCTCGATACAGCTTCGTGCGAATGGAATGATTCCGCATCCTATTGCGGTAGATAATTATTTTGTTGAGAGAGAAGATAATCCAAAAGATGAGAACGGCAATCCGGACTTTGAATGCCTGGAGGCGGTGGATGTGGAGCTGTTCAACCGACAGCTGCAGGAATTACTGGATGGAAGAGAAGTAGTAATCCCGACCTTTAATTTTGTGACAGGACATAAAGAATATGGGAATCAGAAGATGAAGCTGGGAGAAAATGACGTTCTGGTCATCGAAGGAATTCATTGTTTGAATCCTGAATTGACCGGAAGCCTTTCACATGCCAATAAATTTAAAATCTATATCAGTGCGCTCACACAGCTAAATATAGATGAACATAATCGGATTCCGACGACTGATGGACGTCTGATCCGCCGAATTGTCCGAGATGCCAGAACCAGAGGCGCGTCTGCGAAGAAAACGATCCAGATGTGGGAGTCTGTCAGAAACGGAGAAGAAAAAAATATCTTCCCATATCAGGAAGAAGCGGATGTGATGTTCAATTCGGCTCTGATCTATGAGCTTGCAGTTTTGAAACCATATGTAGAAGCACAACTTTTTGGAATTGAACGTGACTGTCCAGAATATCTGGAGGCAAAGAGACTTTTGAAATTCCTGGATTATTTTGTGGGAATTGGCAGCGAGACCGTGCCGGTGAATTCTTTGCTTAGAGAGTTTATTGGAGGAGGATGCTTCCGGATATAATGAATTGAATGTATATAGAAGGAACTGCTGAAAAACAGGGAGTGTATCCGTATTATTCAGCAGTTCCTTCTTTATAACCTTGATCTATGATTAAGAATAAAATTCTTTTAGGTAATCAATTCGGGAAGACATATTTTGCATCAGCAGATCTACCAGAGTGACAGCGGCCATAGATTCTACAACAACTACAGCACGTGGAACGATGACTGGATCGTGCCTTCCGGTAATCTCGATGCTGATGTTATTACCGGAAGAGTCCACGGTACTTTGACTGCGGGCAATAGATGGCGTTGGCTTGATCGCTGCACGCAAAACGATCCGGTTTCCGTCGCTCAGACCGCCGAGTACTCCGCCTGAATGATTTGTCACTTTTCTGATCTGACCGTGATCCGCCTGGAATTCATCGTTATTGGTACTTCCATTTGCAAGGGAAGCCCGGAATCCGTCACCGATCTCGACTCCCTTAACGGCACCGATGGACATAATTGCTTTTGCAAGAGAGGCATCGAGTTTTTGAAATACAGGTTCTCCGATTCCGGCCGGAACTCCATCTATCACGCACTCAACAATTCCTCCGGCGGAATCTTTTTGTTCCATGCATTGTTTCAAATATGCAGATGCCTTTTGGGCATAATCGCAGTTTGGCATATACAGATGATTTTGGGCAATATCTTGATAGTTGTACTCTGATTCGGGAATGCTGATATCGCCGATGGATCTGGTGTAAGCGGTAAGGTGGATGCCAAGATGATCCAGAATACGGGAAGCAACAGCGCCTGCGGCAACACGTCCGATGGTTTCTCGTCCGGAAGTGCGTCCGCCTCCGCGATAATCGCGAAAACCGTATTTGGCATCGAAGGTATAATCGGCATGTCCGGGACGGTAGCAGTTCATGATCTTGCTGTAATCATGGGAACGCTGATCGGTATTACGAACGATCAGTGAGATCGGAGTACCCGTTGTACGTCCTTCAAAGACGCCGGAAAGTATCTCGACTTCATCGGCTTCCTTACGTGCGGTTGTAAATCTGCTTTGCCCGGGTCTGCGCCGGTTGAGGTATATCTGTATATCGGAGGCTGCAAGAGAAACACCGGCCGGGCATCCGTCGATGACAACACCGAGTGCCGGACCGTGGGATTCTCCCCAGGTAGTAATTGTAAATAGAGTTCCATAAGTTGATCCTGCCATAGTATGTAAATCTCCTTCTCGTAAAGCTGATTTTATTATATATAATAGAATAAAATCCTGCAATGATTAAATATGACGGAAATCTTAATGAAATTTTTCGGTTTTTTTCCTGTACTTTTGAATATATGCATATTATAATAAAAAAGTATAACAATCTATAGATATATAGGCTTATGAATGAGGAGTATTATCATGGGAGATAGAGAAAAAAATGCTGATGAGATCATCGAAGAGACGATGAAAGAGATCTATCGGGATGTTCAGAGTCTTAACGATAATTTGAATCTTGATGCAGATACGGATATTGACGTTGGCAATTTTGATGATGAGGAATTCGAGGGTGTCTCCGAGGATGACTATGAGGAAGATTATGAGGAAGATGAAGTGGCATCGGATGAGGAAGAGACGCCTTTTGAAGAGGAACCTGTAAAGAAAAGAGGAAAGAAAAAAGCGGCAGTCATTGCAGCAATTATAATCGGAGTGCTGATTCTGGTCTATGCCGGATTTGCAATATATTTTGAAAGTCATTTCATGTTTTCAACAAAGATTAACGGAACCGATGTATCAATGAAAAGTGTGGAACAGGTAGAAGCCTACATGGAAAAACAGGTTGCGGATTATGAATTGACCTTGAAAGAATCTGATGGAGATAAGGAACAGATTGACGGTACGGACATTTCACTGAAATATGTACGGGGAGATGAGCTTAAGAAGCTGGCAAAGCAGCAAAATAATCTTTTCTGGATTCAGTCTTTGTGGAAGACAGAGAATATTGAGGCTGAAGTAGGGGTAGAATATAATGAGAGTGCACTGAACCGACTGATTGATAATCTGAATTGCCTTAAGGAAGAGAATCAGACGGCATCTGTAGATGCACATCCGGAATTTCAGACGGATCAGTTTGTAGTAGTTCCGGAAGTGATCGGAACACAGATTAACCGGGATATTTTTGATAATGCAGTCAAAGAAGCGATTAACGGATTCCAGGCGGAGCTTGATCTGACGAAAACCGGGTGTTATTATGCGCCGAAGTATGTTTCGGATTCCAAAGAAGTAGTTGAGGCGACAGAAGCCATGAACAGCTACCTTGGCGCCTGTGTTACATATGACTTTAATCCATATACAGAAGTTGTGGATTCTTCTGTAATCTCACAGTGGGTGAAAGTAGATGGCGAGATGCAGGTAACGTTTGATGAAGCATCTGTAAGAGCTTATATTCAGTCGCTGGCAGAGAAGTACAATACGAAAGGCAAGCAGAGAACATTTGTTACAGCTACGGGCAATACAGTTACCGTTTCCGGAGGAGGATATGGATGGCAGATCGATCAGGAGGCGGAGTATAATGCTTTGATCGCAAACATACAGAATGCAGAGACGGTTACCAGGGAACCGAATTATTCCAGCCGTGCAGCCAGTCATGAAGGTAATGATGTTGGAGGTACCTATGCAGAAGTGGATCTGACGAATCAGGTGATGTATTTTGTGCAGAATGGTCAGGTTGTATTGCAGTCAGGTGTAGTTACCGGTAATCCGAACAGGGGTAACGCAACTCCGCAAGGCGTATATTCTCTGGCGTATAAAGCGCTGAATCAGACACTGCGGGGAACGAAGAGGCCGGATGGGACTTATGAATATGAGACTCCTGTCAAATACTGGATGCCATTTAATGGAGGAATCGGATTCCATGATGCGCCGTGGCAGGCTTCCTTTGGAGGCTCCAGATATCAGACCAACGGCTCTCACGGATGTGTGAATATGCCAACGGATGCTGCGGCACAGTTGTATAATCTGATATCAGCCGGAACACCGGTAGTGGTACATTTTTAATTGAAATTAAAGTCGAGGATAAGATCATGTATGAATTGTTAAAGAAAGATGGTCTTGCGAAAAGAGGCAGATTACATACGGTACACGGGGTCATTGAGACCCCTGTATTTATGAATGTCGGAACTGCTGCAGCTATAAAAGGTGCAGTGTCGACGATGGATCTGCAGGAGATTAAGACGCAGGTGGAACTTTCCAATACATACCATCTTCATGTCCGGCCTGGAGATGAAGTGGTGAAGAAACTTGGAGGTCTTCATAAGTTTATGAACTGGGATAAGCCGATTCTGACGGATTCCGGTGGATTCCAGGTGTTTTCGCTCGCAGGACTTCGAAGAATTAAAGAAGAAGGCGTATATTTTAATTCCCATGTGGATGGACGGAAGATCTTTATGGGACCGGAAGAAAGCATGCAGATTCAGTCGAATCTTGCATCGACTATTGCGATGGCATTTGATGAATGCCCTTCCAGTGTGGCTGATAAAGAGTATATTGAGAAATCGGTTGATCGGACAACGAGATGGCTTGTACGGTGTAAAAATGAGATGGAGAGACTGAATGCTCTTCCGGATACGATCAATAGGCAACAGATGCTGTTCGGAATTAATCAGGGTGGAATCTATGAGGATATCCGGATCCGCCATGCAGATGAAATCGCTGGACTGGATCTGGATGGATATGCAATCGGTGGACTGGCAGTCGGGGAGACTCATGATGAGATGTATCGCATCCTGGATGCCGTTGTACCGCATCTTCCGGAAAACAAGCCGACCTATCTGATGGGTGTCGGGACACCTGCCAATATTTTGGAAGCGGTGGACCGGGGAGTTGATTTTTTTGACTGTGTATATCCGAGCCGCAATGGAAGACATGGACACGTGTATACCAACCATGGGAAGCTGAATCTTTTTAATGCGAAGTATGAACTGGATGACAGACCGATTGAAGAGGAATGTCAGTGTCCGGCATGCCGCCATTATACCAGAGCGTATATTCGTCATTTGCTGAAAGCAAAGGAAATGTTGGGAATGCGTCTTTGTGTCCTTCATAATCTGTATTTTTATAATACGATGATGGAGGAGATACGGGATGCAATTGAGCAGGGAAGCTACAGAGAGTATAAAGAAAAGAAAATTGCCGGGGTTACGGAGACAAATCAATAAAATTTTTATGAATAATCGTTGGAATTAGAAAAATAGCTTGATGAAATGTCTATTTTTGTGTATGATAGCAATAGTGTTTAAAGAATGTAGGAGGAAATATTAGTTATGTTTTCATTAGCATCACAGAGTTCAGGCGGCAGTATGGTATTACTGATTGCAGTATATGCGTTAATCTTTGGAGGTTTCTGGTTTATCTTTATCAGACCGCAGAAAAAGGAACAGAAGAGAGTTCAGGCAATGATCGCAGAGATGGAAGTAGGTGACACTGTCCTGACAACCAGCGGGTTTTATGGTGTAATCATTGACATCAGTGAGGCAGATGTGATTGTGGAATTCGGAAGCAACAGAAATTGCCGTATCCCAATGCAGAAAGCTGCAATTGCGCAGGTTGAAAAAGCATCTGCAGAATAAGAATTGTGTGTTTTGACGAACAAAAGAGCAGAAAAGCAGGAAGAGGACCTAAAAAGGTTCTCTTTTTTTGATGAAATTGCACAAAATCTAATACATAAGCTCATATGAAAGATATTATCACTAATATGCTTGATATTTATTTCACAAGATGCTATACTGTCGTCGCAAAAGAAAAAGAGCAAGAGGAAGGAGAAGCTAAAATGGCACAGTTTGAACAGTGGGCTGGTTTCAAAGGAAGAAACTGGACAAATTCTGTAGATGTCCGCAGCTTTATTCAGGACAATTATACACCTTATGACGGAGACGAATCTTTTTTAGAGGGTCCGACAAAGGCAACGAACACTTTATGGGATGAACTGCAGAAACTGCAAAAGGAGGAGCGCGCCAAGGGCGGCGTTCTGGATATGGAGACAGAAGTTGTATCTGGACTGACTGCATATGGTGCAGGTTATATCAATGAAGAGTTAAAGGATCTGGAAAAAGTGGTAGGTCTTCAGACAGATAAACCTCTAAAAAGAGCATTTATGCCATATGGAGGAATCAAGATGGCTGAGCAGGCCTGCACTACTTATGGATATCAACCGAGTGAAAAGATACATGAGATCTTTACAAAGTATCACAAAACACACAATCAGGGGGTGTTTGATGTATACACACCGGAGATGAAAAAAGCCAGACACAATAAGATTATCACTGGTCTTCCGGATACCTATGGAAGAGGACGTATTGTTGGTGACTATCGTCGAGTGGCGCTGTACGGCATTGATTTTCTGATTGAGAAGAAGCAGTATGATTTCGAACGTTATGCAAGACATGGTATGAAGGGAACAGACTTCCGTCTTCGTGAAGAAGTTGCGGATCAGATTCATGCATTGCAGGATATGAAAGTCATGGCTGCCGCTTATGGATATGACATCTCACAGCCGGCAAAGGATGCCCGTGAGGCAGTACAGTGGCTGTATTTTGGATATCTTGCAGCTATCAAGACACAGAATGGCGCGGCTATGAGTGTTGGCCGTATCTCGACCTTCCTTGATATATATATTGAAAGAGATTTAAAAGCAGGCAAGATTACAGAAGCTGAGGCTCAGGAGCTGATCGACCACATGGTTATGAAGTTCCGTATGGTGAAGTTCGCAAGAATTCCTTCTTATAATGAACTGTTCTCCGGCGATCCGGTATGGGCAACTCTGGAAATGGGCGGACTTGGACAGGATGGACGTTCTATGGTTACAAAGAATGATTATCGTTTCCTGCATACACTGGAGAATATGGGACCGGCACCAGAGCCGAACCTTACTGTTCTGTATTCTTCCAAACTGCCGGAGAATTTCAAGAAATATGCCGCATATATATCTGTGAAGACAAGTTCTGTACAGTATGAAAATGATGATGTTATGCGTCCGGTATGGGGTGATGACTATTCTATCTGCTGCTGTGTATCTGCAACTCAGACCGGAAAAGAAATGCAGTTCTTCGGTGCACGTGCCAACCTGGCTAAGTGCCTGTTATATGCAATCAACGGTGGTGTTGATGAAAAGAGCAAACAGCAGGTAGCACCGGCATATAAGCCGATTACTTCAGAATATCTGGATTATGATGAAGTGATGGAGCGTTATGATGAGATGATGGAATGGCTGAGCAAGCTGTATGTAGATACATTGAATATGATTCATTATATGCATGACAAGTATAACTATGAAGCTGCAGAGATGGCTTTGATCGATACCAATGTAAGACGTACATTTGCAACGGGTATTGCCGGATTTTCACATGTAATCGACTCTCTGTGTGCGATCAAGTATGCAAAGGTTAAGCCAATCCGTGACGAAGATGGTATCGCAGTGGATTTTGAGATTGAAGGCGACTTCCCAAGATATGGTAACGATGATGACCGGGCAGATGATATGGCAATCTGGCTTTTGAAGACATTTATGCATAAACTGAATAAATGCCATACTTACAGAAATTCCGAGCCAACGACGTCCATCCTTACGATCACTTCCAACGTTGTATACGGTAAGGCTACCGGATCACTTCCGGATGGAAGAAAAGCAGGAGAACCACTGTCACCTGGTGCAAATCCATCTTATGGAGCAGAAAAGAACGGTCTTCTGGCATCGCTGAATTCTGTAGCAAAGCTTCCATATGAGTTGGCATTGGATGGCATCTCTAATACACAGACGATCAGTCCTGGGGCACTTGGACACAATGATGAGGAGAGAAGAGATAATCTGGTACATGTGATGGATGGTTACTTTGATCAGGGTGCACACCATCTGAATGTCAATGTATTTGGTACAGAGAAACTGATTGACGCAATGGAACATCCGGAAAAGCCGGAATATGCAAACTTCACGATCCGCGTATCCGGATATGCAGTGAAGTTCATTGATCTGACTCATGAACAGCAGTTGGATGTAATAGCAAGAACCTGCCACGATCATATGTAAAATGTCAGGAGTAATGTGAAGTCAAGAATATAAAGGAGAAGAGAGATGACAAAGGGATATATACATTCCCTGGAAAGCTTTGGCTCTGTTGACGGTCCCGGAGTACGATATGTGATATTTACTTCCGGCTGTGCAATGCGCTGCCAGTTCTGTCACAATCCGGATACCTGGAATATGCAGTCGGGAACACCTTATACAGCGGATGAGCTGATCGCAAAGGCTGTAAAATACCGAACCTACTGGGGAAGTAATGGGGGTATCACCGTCAGTGGAGGAGAACCGCTTCTTCAGATTGATTTTCTGACAGAACTCTTTCAAAAAGCAAAAGAAGAGGGAATTCATACGACGCTCGATACAAGTGGGCAGCCATTTACAAAAGAAGAACCATATTTTCAAAAGTTTCAGAAACTGATGGAAGTGACTGATCTTGTGATGCTTGATCTTAAGCATATTGATGAGGAACAGCACCGACTGCTGACCGGACACACCAACCGTAATATACTGGAGCTTGCCGATTATCTGTCAGACATCAGAAAATCAGTATGGATCCGGCATGTGCTGGTGCCGCAGAGAAGTGATGAAGATGTGTATCTGAATCGTCTTCGTGACTATATTCGGACACTTCGTAATGTTGAGAGAGTTGAGATCCTTCCATATCATACATTAGGAATATATAAGTGGAAGGAATTGGGGCTTACGTATTCGCTGGATGGAATTGAGCCACCGACAAAAGAGCGGATTAAGAATGCAAATCAGATTCTGGAAACTGAAAAGTATTATAATCAGTTCAAATAATAGAAAAAGCGACAGGACGATTACGGAACCAGTATGGAGCTCTGTATTCGTCCTGTTTTTCCATCTGTTAATTTATATCAGATGATGAATGAAACAGATGCTCTACGTAATTCTGCATCGTTAAAAATCATTAAAATCACCTCAATATCAATATGTACATAGTATGTGCAATATGAAGAGAATTATATGTGATATACAAGTAAAAATATAAGAACTGTCAGAATATGACAATTTACTCAATTAAAGTCTTGAAACATGTATGAAAATAGGCTAATATAAATTCTATAGATTTTTTCTAAGGAAGGATGAGAACCATGAATCTGAAAATTGGTGCGATTAAAGGAGATGGAATTGGTCCGGAGATCGTAACGGAAGCAATGAAGGTCCTGGATAAAGTTGCAGAGGTGTATGGGCATACCTGTGAATATACACAGCTTTTGCTTGGAGGTGCTTCGATAGATGTTCACGGTATTCCGCTTACAGATGAGACCATTGCAGAGGCAAAGGCATGTGATGCAGTATTGATGGGATCCATCGGAGGAGATGCGAAGACTTCTCCCTGGTATCAGCTGGAACCGTCAAAAAGACCGGAAGCCGGATTGTTAAAGATCAGAAAGTCTTTGAATCTGTTTGCAAATCTGAGACCGGCGATCTTGTATGATGAACTGAAGGGAGCATGTCCGCTGAAGGAAGAGATCACGGAAGGCGGATTTGATCTGATGATCATGCGTGAACTGACAGGTGGTCTTTATTTTGGCGAGAGAAAGACGGTGGAAGAAGATGGGGTACTGACAGCGTATGATTCTCTTACTTACAATGAAACTGAGATCCGCAGAATTGCAAAGCGGGGATTTGATATCGCGATGAAGCGCAGAAAAAAAGTGACCAGTGTTGATAAGGCAAATGTGCTGGATTCCTCCAGACTTTGGAGGAAAGTAGTTGAAGAAGTCGCTAAAGATTATCCGGAAGTGACTCTTGAGCACATGCTGGTTGATAACTGTGCGATGCAGCTTGTAAAGGATCCAAAGCAGTTTGATGTAGTGCTTACTGAGAATATGTTTGGAGACATCCTTTCAGATGAAGCAAGTATGGTGACTGGATCTATCGGTATGCTTGCCAGCGCAAGTCTGAATGAGACAAAATTCGGGTTATATGAGCCCAGTGGTGGTTCAGCACCGGATATTGCAGGAAAAGGAATTGCCAATCCGATCGCAACGATTCTGTCTGCTGCAATGATGCTTCGTTTCAGCTTTGATCTGGATCAGGAAGCAGATGCAATTGAAAAAGCAGTAGAGAAAGTATTGAAAGATGGATACAGAACAATTGATATTATGTCGGCCGGAAAGACACAGGTTGGAACTGCCCGTATGGGTGATCTGATTGCAGAGAATATCTGAAGATGTATTTATATATATTGATATAGAAGAGGAAAGGATATAAAAAGATGAGAAGTGATACAGTTACAAAGGGAAAACAGCAGGCGCCACACCGGTCATTGCTTAATGCGCTGGGGCTTACAGAAGAAGAGATGAATCGTCCGCTGGTCGGTATCGTCAGTTCTTATAATGAGATCGTTCCGGGACATATGAACCTGGACAAAATTGTAAATGCGGTAAAGCAGGGAGTTGCCATGGCAGGCGGAACACCGATCATGTTTCCTGCAATTGCGGTATGCGATGGAATTGCAATGGGTCATATCGGAATGAAGTATTCTCTGGTAACCAGAGATTTGATTGCAGATTCTACAGAGGCGATGGCGATGGCACATCAGTTTGATGCCCTCGTTATGGTGCCAAACTGTGATAAGAATGTACCGGGACTTTTGATGGCGGCAGCAAGAATTAATGTTCCGACCATATTTGTAAGTGGCGGCCCGATGCTTGCAGGTCATGTCATGGGACAGAAGAGAAGTCTTTCCAGTATGTTTGAAGCGGTAGGAGCTAATGCGGCAGGAACATTGTCTGATGAAGGATTATGTGAATTTGAGAATAAGGTATGTCCGACCTGCGGATCCTGCTCTGGTATGTATACAGCAAACAGTATGAACTGTCTGACGGAAGTACTTGGTATGGGACTTCGCGGAAATGGTACGATTCCGGCTGTATATTCTGAGAGAATACGTCTTGCCAAGAAGGCAGGTATGAAAGTGATGGAACTTCTTGAGAAGAATATCCGTCCAAGAGATATCATGACAGAAGATGCGATTCTGAACGCATTGACTGTAGACATGGCGTTGGGATGTTCTACAAACAGTATGCTTCATCTCCCGGCAATTGCCCATGAGATCGGTATGGATTTTGAAATTGATTTTGCAAATGGTATCAGTGAAAAGACACCGAATCTCTGTCATCTGGCACCGGCTGGTCCGACCTATATGGAGGATCTGAATGAGGCGGGCGGTGTATATGCCGTAATGAACGAGCTGAATAAAAAAGGTCTTCTTCACACAGACTGCATGACAGTAACAGGAAAGACGGTAGGGGAAAATATCAAGGATGCAGTAAACAAGAATCCGGAAGTTATTCGTCCGATTGACAAGCCATACAGTCAGACAGGCGGTCTTGCAGTATTAAAGGGCAATCTTGCGCCGGATGGAAGTGTAGTAAAACGTTCTGCAGTTGTACCGGAGATGCTTGTACATGAAGGACCGGCAAGGGTGTTTGAATGTGAAGAGGATGCAATTGATGCAATTAAGGGTGGCAAGATCGTTGCCGGAGATGTCGTCGTTATTCGTTATGAAGGGCCTAAGGGTGGACCGGGTATGCGTGAAATGCTGAATCCGACCTCTGCGATTGCAGGTATGGGACTTGGTTCCAGCGTTGCGCTGATCACAGACGGACGTTTCAGTGGAGCGTCCAGAGGAGCATCCATCGGACATGTATCACCAGAGGCGGCAGTAGGCGGACCAATCGCTCTGGTTGAAGAGGGAGATATCATTAAGATTGATATTCCAAACATGAAACTGGAACTGGATGTATCAGATGAAGAACTTGTAAGAAGAAAAGAAGCATGGCAGCCAAGAGAGCCAAAGGTTACAACCGGATATCTTGCAAGATATGCATCCATGGTGACTTCAGGAAACAGAGGAGCAATTCTGGAAATACCAAAAGTAAAATAATAGTAAAATAGAACAGGGGAACAAGAGAAGATGCAGTTAACAGGAGCAGAAATCGTGATCGAATGCCTGAAAGAACAGGGCGTGGATACTGTATTTGGGTATCCGGGCGGCGCGATTTTAAATGTATATGATGAGTTATATAAACACAGCGATGAGATTACACATATCCTGACCTCACACGAGCAGGGGGCATCCCATGCAGCAGATGGTTATGCCAGAGCGACCGGTAAGGTAGGTGTATGCTTTGCGACCAGTGGTCCGGGAGCAACAAATCTGGTTACAGGAATTGCGACCGCATATATGGATTCCATTCCGATTGTTGCTATCACATGTAATGTAGGTGTTTCTCTTCTTGGAAAGGACAGTTTTCAGGAAATTGATATTGCCGGAATTACAATGCCGATCACGAAGCATAACTTTATTGTAAAAGATGTAGAACAGCTGGCAGATACGATCCGCAAGGCTTTTGTGATTGCGAAAAAGGGAAGACCGGGTCCTGTACTGATCGATATTCCAAAGGATGTAACTGCTAATAAGGCAGAGTATCGGAAAGCAGAGATACAGCCGGTACGTCCGCGGAAAGATATATGTCAGGAGGATATCCAGACGGCACTTCAAATGATTCGCAAAGCAAAAAAACCATATATATTTGTGGGTGGAGGAGCTGTACTTTCCGGTGCAAGTGAAGAACTCTATACATTTGTGAAGAAGGTGGATGCACCTGTGACTGATTCCCTGATGGGAAAAGGAGCATTCCCGGGAGACGATCCGCTGTATACAGGTATGCTTGGCATGCATGGCACCAAGACTTCCAACTATGGAGTCAGTGAATGTGATCTGCTGATCGTAGTCGGTGCGAGATTCAGTGACCGTGTGACCGGCAATGCAAAGAAGTTTGCCAAGAATGCCAAAATTCTTCAGATTGATGTGGATCCGGCAGAAATGAATAAAAATGTGATTATTACAGACGGTGTGGTCGGTGACATCAAAGTAGTACTGGGTATTCTGAATCAGGAACTGGAGCAGCTGAATCATTCTGAATGGATCGAAAAGATCATGGAATACAAAGAAAGATATCCGCTGTCTTACCATCCGAATGTACTGACAGGGCCATATATTGTTGAGGAGATTTATCGACAGACAGAAGGAGAAGCGATTATCGTAACAGAGGTTGGACAGCATCAGATGTGGGCCGCACAGTATTATAAATATACCAGACCAAGAACATTCCTGACATCAGGCGGACTTGGAACCATGGGATACGGACTTGGTGCATCCCTTGGGGCAAAAGTTGGAAGGCCGGATAAGACGGTTGTAAATATAGCAGGTGACGGATGTTTCCGTATGAATATGAATGAGATTGCTACTGCAGTACGCCATAATATTCCAGTCATTCAGGTAGTAATCAATAATCATGTACTTGGAATGGTTCGCCAGTGGCAGAATCTTTTCTACGGACAGCGTTACTCGGCAACGGTACTCAATGATGCTGTAGACTTTGTAAAACTTGCAGAGGCTATGGGAGCAGAAGGTATCTGTGTTACCACACAGGAAGAGTTCAGGAATGCATTTTCCAGAGCACTTACACTGGGCAGGCCTGTTGTCATTGACTGTCAGATCGACTGTGATGACAAGGTATGGCCGATGGTTGCACCAGGCGCACCAATCAATGAAGCATTTGATGAAAAAGACCTGGAAGACAGAAAGTAAATACGACGAAGGGAATTGGAGGAACAACTATGAGCAGAGTGTACAATTTTTCAGCAGGACCGGCGGTATTGCCGGAGGAAGTATTAAGAGAAGCGGCAGAGGAGATGTTAGATTACAACGGAACTGGCATGTCGGTAATGGAAATGAGTCACCGCTCGCAGGCGTTTAAGGAGATTATTGAGACAGCGGAAGCTGATATCCGTGATCTGATGAACATTCCGGATAATTATAAAGTATTATTTTTACAGGGCGGAGCATCGCAGCAATTTGCCATGATTCCGATGAATCTTATGAAGAATGGTGTGGCAGACTATATTGTTACAGGACAGTGGGCAAAAAAAGCTGCAGCCGAAGCCGAAAAGTATGGAAAAGTAAACATTCTGGCATCTTCGGCAGATAAGACATTTTCTTATATTCCGGATTGTTCTGATCTTCCGGTATCTGAAGATGCAGATTATGTTTACATATGTGAAAATAATACAATCTATGGTACGAAGTACAAAGAACTTCCGAACACGAAAGGGAAAACACTGGTGGCAGACGTATCTTCCTGCTTCCTGTCTGAACCGATCGATGTCAGCAAATATGGTGTTGTATATGGTGGAGTACAGAAAAATGTAGGCCCTGCAGGAACGGTTATCGTGATCATCCGAGAAGATTTGATTACGGACGATGTTCTTCCGTGTACACCGACCATGTTAAAGTATAAGACGCATGCTGATGCCGGATCTTTATACAATACACCGCCGGCATACGGAATCTATATCTGCGGCAAGGTGTTCAAATGGCTGAAAAAGCAGGGCGGTCTTGCTGTTATGAAAGAAAAAAATGAACAGAAGGCAAAGATTCTTTATGATTTTCTTGATCAGAGCAGGCTTTTTAAAGGAACTGTAGTTCCAAAAGATCGTTCACTGATGAATGTTCCGTTTGTGACCGGAGATGCCGACCTGGACGCAAAATTTGTAAAAGAAGCAAAAGCGGCCGGACTGGAAAATCTGAAGGGACATCGTACGGTAGGAGGTATGCGTGCAAGTATCTATAACGCTATGCCGATCGAAGGTGTGGAAAAGCTGGTTGAATTTATGAAGAAGTTTGAAGAGGAGAATTTATAATCATGTATAAGTATCATTGCCTGAATCCGATCTCTGGCGTAGGATTGGAAAAATTTACAGAAGATTACGCTCCGGTGAGTACACCGGATACTGCAGATGCAATTCTTGTCAGAAGTGCAGCCATGCATGACATGGAGTTTGCGCCGGAACTGAAGGCTGTTGCAAGAGCCGGAGCCGGTGTGAATAATATTCCACTGGAAAAATGTGCTGAACAGGGGATCGTTGTATTTAATACACCAGGTGCCAATGCAAATGGTGTAAAAGAACTGGTAATTGCCGGTATGCTTCTTGCATCCAGAGATATCATTGGCGGTATCAGCTGGGTTCAGGAGAATGAAGAAGACGGCAATATTGCCAAGGATGCAGAGAAAGCCAAAAAAGCGTTTGCAGGATGTGAATTACAGGGAAAGAAACTTGGAGTTATCGGCCTTGGTGCAATCGGTGTACTGGTTGCTAATGCTGCAGATCATCTTGGAATGGATGTCTATGGCTATGATCCGTACGTATCTGTAGATTCTGCATGGAGACTTTCCAGAAACGTTCACCATGCAACGAATGTGGATGAGTTATATGAGCAGTGTGATTATATTACTATACATGTTCCTGCGCTTGACAGTACAAAGGGTATGATCAGCCGGGATGCCATCGGCATCATGAAGAAAGGTGTGGTTGTTCTGAACTTTGCCAGAAATGTACTTGTGGATGAGGAAGCTATGGTTGATGCACTGGTATCCGGACATGTGAAACATTATGTGACAGATTTCCCGACACCGGAGATTGCTGGTGTAAAAGGAGCAATTGTAATTCCGCATCTTGGAGCATCAACAGAAGAATCAGAGGATAACTGTGCGAAGATGGCGGTGAAAGAGCTGATGAACTATCTGGAGAACGGCAATATTACAAATTCTGTTAATTATCCGGATTGTGATATGGGACTTCGCGGCAATAACACGAGAATTCTTCTTTTGCATCATAACGTTCCGAATATGATCGGGCAGTTTACAAAGATCCTTGCAAGAGATAATATGAATATTGCAGACCTTACGAATAAGAGTAAAGGAAAATATGCTTATACTATGATTGATGTTGATTCAGAAGTGCCGGAGGGTGTTGCAGAGGAATTACGGCAAGTGAACAATGTGTTAAGAGTTCGTGTCATTTCTTAGTCCAAAATTAATCTATTTGTAAGAATACCTTAATTGAGAAATTAGTTGGAGGAGTGTAAGATATTTTAAAAGAAAAGGGACTGTTGCAAAAATAATCTGTATGTCAGAAAGATATTTTGCGACAATCCCTTTTATCTGATTATATGAATTATCCTCTGTGTAATTCCAGTAACTGATGAATCTTCTTGGTTGGGTCAAGAACCTGTCCAATGGTAATATCATGGTTAAATGAATCGATGATCAGAGCGATAAATTTACTCATATCTGCAACTACAAAATAGGGCTTTTCCTTTGTTACCGGAGGCAGATAGGTCAGATTCGTCGTAATGACACGATCGATGTAACCCTTATTATAAAAGTCATCAAATTTTTCGAAGCCTTCTGTAAATAATCCGAAGCAAGTGCAGACAAATACGCGGTTTGCACCACGTTCTTTAATCTGTTTTGCGACATCCAGCATACTTTCTCCGGAAGAGATCATGTCATCTACGATGATGACATCTTTACCATCGATACGGTCTCCCAGAAATTCATGTGCAACGATCGGATTCTTGCCATTCACTACGGTTGAATAATCTCTTCGCTTGTAGAACATGCCCATATTAACCCCAAGCACATTTGAAAAGTATACAGCACGATGCATAGCACCTTCATCAGGACTTACAATCATCAGATGATCTTTGTCAACTTTAAGATCCGGCTCGGCCCGTAACAGAGCTTTCATAAACTGATAAGGCGGATTAAAATTGTCGAATCCATGCAATGGAATGGAATTCTGAACACGTGGATCATGAGCATCGAAAGTAATAATATTGCTGACACCCATTTCTACGAGTTCCTGAAGTGCCAGTGCGCAGTCAAGGGACTCCCTTTTTGTACGTTTGTGCTGGCGGCTTTCATACAGGAACGGCATAATTACATTCAGACGATGCGGTTTTCCGTTTGCAGCTGATATGATACGTTTCAGATCCTGATAATGATCATCCGGAGACATGTGATTCAGGTGGCCGTTGACGGTGTAAGTCAGGCTGTAGTTGCATACATCAACCATAACAAAGAGGTCGGTTCCCCGGATTGATTCCTTCAGCAGTCCTTTGGCTTCCCCGGAGCCAAAACGTGGACAGGGACATTCGATCAGATAGTTGTCTCGCTGATAGTTGTAGTAAAGCGGAGAATCCAGGGATTCTTTCAATGTGTCTTGTCTGAACTGGACAATATAATCATTTACTTTTTCCCCAAGCTCCCGGCAGGATTCCAGCGCCGCAATCTTAAGCGGAGCGACCGGAAGCGCTGATTCCATTAATTTGATATTTGGCATGATACAATCTCCTGTTTTGTTCGTATTTATAACACTCATATTTATTTATATCACTTTTTCTATAAAAAGGTCAACTACTGATTGAACTATTTAGGAAAGGTAATGTATAATAAGAGAGTTAAAGGAAAAAGAAACAGTAGAAATAGAGGAGAGTTAAAATGAGTAAACCAGTAGTTGCTATTGTCGGAAGGCCAAATGTAGGGAAGTCAACCCTTTTTAATGTACTGGCCGGTGAGATGATATCCATAGTGAAAGATACTCCGGGAGTGACCCGGGATCGTATCTATGCAGATGTCTCCTGGCTGGATAAAGAATTTACCCTGATCGATACAGGAGGTATTGAGCCGGAGAGTAATGATATCATCCTGTCACAGATGAGGGAGCAGGCACAGATTGCAATCGATACTGCAGATGTTATTATCTTTATTACAGATGTGCGGCAGGGAATGGTGGATGCAGACTCCAAGGTTGCGGACATGCTCAGACGTTCCGGAAAACCGGTTGTTCTTACCGTGAATAAAGTGGATAATTTTGATAAATTTATGCCGGATGTATATGAATTCTATAATCTGGGAATCGGTGATCCTTCACCGATCTCAGCTTCTTCAAGGCTTGGAATCGGTGATATGCTTGACCGCGTGACCGAGTATTTTCCGGAGCATACAGGTGAGGGTGAAGAAGATGAGCGCCCGCGTGTTGCAATCGTGGGAAAACCAAATGTAGGAAAGTCTTCCATTATCAATAAGCTTCTGGGAGAGCAGAGAGTCATCGTGTCAGATATTGCCGGAACGACCAGAGATGCGATCGATACAGATATCGTATACAATGGGAAAGAGTATGTATTTATCGATACAGCAGGGCTCAGAAGAAAGAACAAGATCAAGGAAGAACTGGAACGTTACAGTATCATACGTACGGTGACGGCTGTGGAACGTGCAGACGTGGTTCTTGTGGTGATTGATGCGACGCAGGGTGTGACTGAACAGGATGCAAAGATTGCCGGAATTGCCCATGAACGTGGAAAGGGCATTATTGTTGTGGTGAATAAGTGGGATGCCATAGAGAAGAACGATAAGACGATGCGTGAATATGAGAATGAGGTTCGTCGTGTGCTTTCATTTATGCCATATGCGGAGATTATGTATGTTTCTGCCGAAACAGGACAGCGTCTGAACAGATTATATGATATGATAGATATGGTGATTGAGAACCAGACGATGCGGGTGGCAACCGGCGTACTGAATGAGATCATGACAGAGGCTGTGGCCATGCAGCAGCCGCCTTCAGACAAGGGAAAGAGACTGAAACTGTTCTACATTACGCAGGTAGCAGTTAAGCCGCCTTCATTTGTAATATTTGTAAATGATAAAGAACTGATGCATTTTTCATACACCAGATATCTGGAAAATAAGATTCGTGAGGCATTTGGATTTAGAGGAACCGCGCTGAAGTTCTTTATACGGGAGAGAAAGGAAAAGGATAGCTAGATATGGAACGTCTGATATGTGTGATAATCGGATATGCATTTGGACTGATACAGACCGGTTATATCTATGGAAAAAGACAGGGAGTCGATATTCGGAAAAAGGGAAGCGGAAACGCAGGAACTACGAATGCGCTTCGAACGATGGGATGGAAAGCTGGTCTGGTCACGTTTCTCGGTGACTGTTTTAAGTGCGTCTTTGCTGTGGTTCTCATACATCTGATCTACGGGAAGAGTCATGCGGATATGATTCCGATGCTTTCCATGTATGCAGGAATGGGGGCAGTGTTGGGGCATAACTATCCATTTTACCTGAAGTTTAAAGGCGGAAAGGGAATTGCTGCGACTGCAGGGCTGCTTGTGAGCACGACGAATATATGGATTGTACTGATCTGTCTTGTTGTATTTGTCGGAATTGTAGGAGTGACCAGATATGTGTCATTGGGCTCTCTTGCAGTTGTGATCATCTATCTGGTAAGTGTGATTGTATATGGCCAGATGGGCGGATTCGGCATTATGGATAACGGATATCTGTATGAAATGTATGCAATTGCTGCATTTCTGATGATATCTGCATTCTATAAACATAAAGAGAATATAAAAAGACTTTTATCCGGCACGGAGAATAAGATCAGTGTTGGAAAAGGTAAATAAAGAAAGGAAAGAATGATTATGGCAAATGTAGGCATTATGGGAGCAGGCAGCTGGGGAACTGCACTGGCGCTTTTGCTTCACAAAAACAATCATCATGTAACCGTATGGTCTATCAGTGAGGATGAAGTCCGTATGCTTTCAGAAAAGAGAGAACATACCAGCAAGCTTCCGGGAGTAAAGCTTCCGGAGAATATGGTATTTACCTCGGACATGAAAGAAGCAATTCAGGGAAAGGACTTTATTGTGCTGGCAGTACCGTCACCATATACAAGAAGCACTGCACGCAATATGAAGCCGTATGTTGCAGACGGACAGATTATTGTTGATGTGGCAAAGGGAATTGAAGAAGATACATTAATGACTCTGTCACAGCAGATTAAAGAGGAGATTCCGCATGCAGATGTGGCAGTGCTGTCAGGACCAAGCCATGCTGAAGAAGTAGGACGCGGGCTTCCGACAACGGTATGTATCGGAGCAATGACTGAAAAGACTGCAAAATATCTGCAGGAAATGTTTATGAATGAAGTATTCCGTGTGTATATCAGCCCGGATATGCTGGGTATGGAGCTTGGCGGAAGCCTGAAAAATGTTATAGCACTTGCTGCAGGTATTGCAGACGGAATGGGATATGGAGACAATACAAAGGCGGCTCTGATCACCAGAGGAATTGCAGAGATTGCAAGACTGGGTGTGAAGATGGGCGGCGCGGTTGAAACATTCAGCGGTCTTACCGGAATCGGAGACTTGATTGTTACATGTGCCAGCGTTCACAGTCGTAACCGAAAAGCCGGCTACCTGATGGGGCAGGGGAAATCCATGCAGGAGGCGATGGATGAAGTTCAGATGGTGGTAGAAGGAGTATATTCTGCGAAAGCTGCAGCAAAACTAGGAAAGAAATATGGTGTGGCTATGCCGATCATCGACAAAGTAAATGAGATTCTTTTTGAAGGAAAGGATCCTAAGGAAGCAGTGAATGAACTGATGCTTCGTGACAGTAAAGCGGAGCATACAGCTCTTCCATGGAAAGAATAGATCTCAAAGGGACTGTTATTATTAACAGTCCCTTTTTAAGTCTGAATTTACAGATCTGCATGTTCTTTAACATATTTTATGAAATCTAATATAACCGGAGGCTGGTAAATATCTTTTAAAGTTGCCATGTAGAAAAGACGTTCCCAGGAGGGGGTAGTGATTCCAATCTTTTTTACAGGCATATATTCCAGTAATGGCATATCCGGGATAATTGCAATTCCGAATCCGGCGCTGACGAGTCCGGCAATTCCCTGGTCTTCTTCCATGGAATATGCAATTGGAGGATATCCTCCGCATTTCATAAACAGTTGATCGATGATCTGACGAAGTTCGCAGCCTTTCGAAAATACGATCTGTGGATATTCAAGTGTATCCTTTAATTCAATGGTTTGATATCTTTCAAGAGGATGTCCGTTTGGTACGATCAGAACCAGTTTCTGTCGAACGATAGGAACAAAGTCAATCAACGGTTCGTTTTCCATCAAGGAACAAAATGCAATGTCATATCTGCGGTCTTTTAATCCCTGTATCATGTCGGTTGTAACACCTGTGGAACTATGAAAATAGAAATCAATTTTTTTCTCTGGCCTGGAGTCAAGAAATCCCTTGATGTAGTTCGGAACAATAGCACTGCTTAGTGTACGAAGTTCAACAATATCTATACGGCCTTCTCCGTTTCCGGTCATTTGAAGTTTATTGACGCTTGAATCCAGCATGCTTAATGCCTGCTCAACATCTGTGAGAAAGGCCTGTCCACATTTGGTAAGTGCAACATTCCGTCCATCTTTTTCGAAAAGCTTAACCCCAAGTTCCTTTTCGAGAGAAGCAATCGCATGGCTCAAACTCGGCTGCGTGATTGCAAGAATCTCTGCAGCCTTTGTATAGTGCTCGAGATGGGCCAATGTCACAAAATATCTTAAATGATACAGATTCATATATCCGGCCCCCTTTCTTCAATTGTTGTAATTATATACATTATATTAACATGAACATCAAACAATTTCCTATGAATAAAATCTATAGATTATAATATTCGGAAATCAGTTCTAAGGGTTGGAAATTACTGCATATATTCTAATAGTACATGTGGAAGGGGAAGAAATATGGACAATTTTGATTTATACAAAGACATAAAGGCAAGAACAAAAGGGGAGATCTACATCGGCGTAGTTGGTCCGGTCAGAACAGGAAAATCTACATTCATCAAAAGATTTATGGATGTACTTGTAGTACCGCATATGCAGGATGAACATGCAAAAGAGCGTACAAGAGATGAGCTTCCACAGTCTGCTTCCGGAAGAACGATTATGACGACAGAACCAAAGTTTATTCCCAAAGAGGCAGCTCAGATTACCCTGTCGGAGGATGTGACAGTGAAAGTTCGGTTGATAGATTGTGTGGGTTACATGGTCGAAGGTGCTTCCGGGCATGAAGAAGACGGAGAAGAACGGATGGTAAAAACGCCCTGGTTCGAGTATGAAATTCCGTTTACGAAAGCAGCCGGAATCGGAACCCGCAAAGTGATCCATGACCATTCTACGATTGGAGTTGTCGTTACGACTGATGGAAGTATTACAGATATTCCAAGGGGAAATTATAAGGAGGGAGAGGGAAAAACAATCCGGGAGCTTCAAAGTATCGGAAAGCCATTTGTAGTACTGGTGAATTCAAAAAAGCCATATGGAGAAGAGGCAAGAAAGGTATCTCAGGAGTTGGAGCAGCAATATGGTGTGAAGGCAATACCTGTCAACTGTGAGCAGCTGAAAGAAGAAGATATCTATCAGATCATAGAAGCGGTACTGTATGAATTCCCGGTGTCTGAAGTGCAGTTCTATATTCCCAAATGGGTAGAGATGCTTTCACGTTCTCACAGAATCAAACAGGATCTGCTGGTACATATCCGGGAACTGATGGATCGTTTCCGGGAAATCAAAGACGTGGTGGAAGGAATAGAAGTTCCGGAAAGTCCTTATATAGAGGACATGAAGGTGGAGAAGGTTGAGATGGATACCGGATGTGTGAAGGTTCGGATCAATGTTGCTGAAAGGTATTATTATGAGATGCTGAGTGAGATGACAGGAACACCGATCGGGGGACAGTATGAACTGATCACTGTAATGAAAGATCTGTCAAAACTGAAGATGGAATATGAAGGAGTCCGGGACGCATTTACAGCAGTCCGGATGAAAGGATACGGTGTAGTGAGTCCGCGAAAGGAAGAGATTACACTGGAGGAGCCAACGATTATCAGACAGGGCAATAAGTATGGTGTAAAAATTCATTCGGAGGCACCGTCCATCCACCTGATCCGTGCAAATATTGAGACAGAGATTGCACCGATTGTGGGAAATGAGCAGCAGGCGAATGATCTGATACAGTACATCAAAGATGCGAAAGACAGGGATGGTGGGATATGGGGAACCAGTATATTTGGAAAATCTATTGAAGAACTTGTGATGGACGGTATGCAAAATAAGATGGCAATGATCAATGAAGAGAGTCAGGTAAAATTACAGGATACCATGCAGAAAATTGTCAATGACAGCAATGGTGGACTTGTATGTATTATTATATAAATG